>NZ_CAMLJP010000090.1 GCF_946480385.1 uncultured Azospirillum sp. | reverse complement strand
GCCTCCCGAAAGCAGTGCTCTACCAGGCTGAGCTACTCTCCGATCATGGCACCGGCGGGCGGTGTCGTCCGCCGGTGGAGGGGGTGTATAAACGCTCGCGCTCCAGCGCGCAACGCAAAAAATGCGTCATCGGCCAAAAAGATCCGGCCCCCTCCCGACCCGGCGGACATGCCGTCAGAAATCGCGATCGATCACGAAATCAATGACTTCCAGCAGGGCCTGCTTGATCGGCCCGTCGGCGAACAGACCAAGGCTGTCGCGGGCGATGGAGCCGTAATGGCGCGCCCGCTCCACCGTGTCCTTCAGGGCGTTGTGGCGGGCCATCAGCGCCTGGGCACGTTCCAGGTCGCCGTCCTTCTGGTCCAGCTCCTCCATCACCCGGCGCCAGAAGGCGCGTTCCTCGTCGTTGCCGCGGCGGAAGGCCAGCACGACCGGCAGGGTGATCTTGCCCTCGCGGAAATCGTCGCCGACCGTCTTGCCCAGCTTCGCCTGCAGGGCCGAGTAATCCAGAACGTCATCGACCAGCTGGAAGGCGATGCCGAGATTCATGCCATAATCGTAGAGCGCCAGCTCCTCCGCCTGCGGGCGGTTGGCGACGACGGCACCGACGCGGCAGGCGGCAGCGAACAGCTCGGCCGTCTTGCCCTTGATGACCTCGAGGTAGGCCTGCTCGCTGGTCTCGGTGTCGTTGGTGGTGCGCAGCTGCAGCACCTCGCCCTCGGCGATGATGGCCGAGGCGCCGGACAGGATGCGCAGCACGTCGAGCGACTGCACCTCCACCATCATCTCGAAGGCGCGGGAGAACAGGAAATCGCCGACCAGCACGCTGGCCTTGTTGCCGAACACCGCGTTGGCCGAGGCCATGCCGCGCCGCAGGTCGCTTTCGTCGACCACGTCGTCGTGCAGCAGGGTGGCGCTGTGGATGAACTCCACCACCGCAGCCAGCAGCCGGTGATGCTCCCCCTGATAACCGCACATGTTGGCGGCGGCGAGCGTCAGCACCGGGCGCAGGCGCTTGCCGCCGGCCGCGATCAGATAGCCGGCCAGCTGGGGAATCATCTCGACCTGCGACTGCATGCGGTCGAGGATGATCTGATTGACGGCGCTGAGGTCCTCGGCCACCAAAGCGGTCAGGTCGTCGAGCGGGGTAGACTTGCGCCGTTTCGGCTCGAAGTTGGTCACGACCGCCAAGGTCGACTCCACGGGTGATTGACGCCAGAATTTGCGCTAGGGAGCATAACGGCCTAGCCTCTTCGGTCAAGTCCGCAGGGCACCGTTCTTTCGAGACGCCCGTTCTTCCGAGACGCCATGACAGAACTGTTGCGCACCACCGATCCCGTCCGTCTGTCCTGGCTGGTCGCTCTGCTGGCCGATGCGGGCATCGAGGCCATCGTGCTGGACAGCTACACCAGCATACTGGAGGGCTCCATCGGCGCCATTCCCCGACGGCTGATGGTCGGCACGGAGGACGCCGCACAGGCCCTCCGCATCCTGCGCGAGGCCGGCGAAGCGTGAGCGGCCATATCGTTACTCCTCCGGAACAAAGCCTGGAAACGCCCGTGGATTTCCTGCTGAACGGCCGGGTCAGGCTGCACCAGCCGGACGGCGGCTATCGCGCCGCCATCGATCCCGTCTTCCTCGCCGCCATCACCGCCGCCACCGCCGGCGAGCGGGTGCTGGATGTCGGAACCGGTACCGGGGCTGCGGCACTGTGCCTCGCCGTCCGGGTGCCGGGCGTGGCGGTGGTCGGGCTGGAACAGCGGGCCGACGCCTGCGACTTCGCCCGCCGCAACGCCGCGCTCAGCGGCGTGGCGGAGCGGGTGACGGTGGTCCAGGGCGACCTGCTGGCCCCGCCGAAGGCACTGGGGACCGTCGGATTCGACCGTGTGATGATGAATCCGCCCTACCTGAAGGCGGGTGCCGCCAGCGTCCCGCCCGACGACTGGAAGGCCGCCGCGAATGTGGAAGGCGCGGCGGGGCTGGCCGACTGGGTGCGCTTCGCCGACCGCATGCTGAAGCCGCGCGGCACGCTGACCATGGTCCACCGCGCCGATCGGATCGACGACATCCTGCACGCGCTGCGCGGACGGTTCGGCAGCCTTGTCCTGGTGCCGCTGTGGCCGAAGCCGGGGGTGGAGGCGAAGCGGCTGCTGCTGGTCGCCCGCAAGGGTGGCAAGGCGCCGGCCCGGCTGACCGCCGGCCTGACCGTGCACAGGGCCGAAGGCGGCTACAGCCCGGCGGCGGAGCGGATCCTGAGGGATGCCGAAGCACTCACGATTTAGCGCTGGCGATTTAGCGGGGCCAATTTAGCGGGAACGGAGCCTTTCAATCGAAAGACTACACTCCCATCTCTGCCGGCATGAGCCTGCAATCCCTCCTCGCCAAACTCCCCTTCGGCCCCTGGCGCAAGGCCGGGCCGCTGGTATCCGTCATCCGCCTGACCGGCGTCATCGGCCAGGGCGGCCCCTTCCGCTCCGGACTGTCGCTGGCCGGCGTCGCCCCGCTGCTGGAACGCGCCTTTGCGCCGAAGGACCAGAAGGCGGTGGCGCTGATCATCAACTCGCCCGGCGGATCTCCGGTGCAGTCGGCACTGATCGCCAAGCGCATCCGCGATCTGGCGGAGGAGAAGAAGGTGCCGGTCTTCGCCTTCTGCGAGGATGCGGCGGCGTCGGGCGGCTATTGGCTGGCCTGTGCGGCGGACGAGATTTGGGCGGACGAAAGCTCCATCGTCGGCTCCATCGGCGTGGTGTCGTCGGGCTTCGGACTGCATGCGCTGATCGAACGCCACGGCATTGAGCGGCGGCTCTACACCGCCGGCGACAAGAAGGTGCTGCTCGACCCCTTCTCGCCCGAGCGCGAGGATGGCGTGGCCCATCTGAAGGCCCTTCAGGCCGACGTGCATGAGGCATTCAAGGCGATGGTGCGCACGCGGCGCGGCACGAGGCTGACCGGATCGGAGGAGGAGCTGTTCTCCGGCGCCTTCTGGGCCGGGCGAAAGGCGCTGGCTCTGGGACTGGTCGACGGGCTGGGCGATCTGCGTTCGGTGATGCGCGGGCGTTTCGGCGAGAAGGTGCGGTTGCGCGTGGTGCAGCAGGAGCGCGGCATGCTGCGGCGGCTGGGGCTGCGGGCCGGATACGGCAACGCCCCGGCACTGGAGGCCGGGGCGCATGAGGCCTTCGCCGATGCCCTGGTGGCGGCCGCCCGCACGTCGCTGGACGATTGGGCGGCCTGGGCGAAGCTGGGGCTTTGAAGGACGCCTGCCGTCAGCGCTCCGCGGTGACGGCGGCCGGCTGCAATCCGTAATCGTCGGCCTGGATGAAGCTGGCGCGCAGCGGCTTCAGGACGAACATCGCCAGGATGGCGGCGACCAGATTGAAGCTGGCGGCGATGTAGAACACGGCCTGCCAGCCGAAGTGGCCGGCGATGATGCTGCTGATCGGGACCAGCAGCGCCGCCGTGCCCTTGGCGGTGTAGAGCATGCCGGCGTTGGTCGTCGCGAACTTCGAGCCGAAGGTGTCGCCGGCGGTGGCCGGGAACAGGCTGTAGATCTCGCCGAACACGCAGAAGAACATCGCGGTGAAGATCACGAACGCCACCGGGTTGCGGCCCAGCTGCGTCACCAGGACGATGGCGATGGCGGCGGTGCCGAAGGCGATGAACATGGTGTTCTCGCGGCCGATGCGGTCGGACACCCAGCCGAAGAAGGGCCGCCCGGCGCCATCCAGCACGCGGTCCAGCGAAATCGCCAGGGTCAGGGCCGGCAGGATGAAGCCGAACATGTTGATCGGCGAATCGGCGACGTGGAAGTCATGGGCGATCGGCGCGATCTGGGCCGCCGCCATCAGGCCACCGGACGCCACCATCACGAACATCAGGTAGAGCAGCCAGAACACCGGCGTGCGGATGACGCGGGCCGGCGGATGGTCGATCTTGGTCTGGGCCGGTCCGGTCTTGCGCGCCGCCGCGTTCGACTTCGGCGCCTTGCGCAGGAAGAAGGACAGCACGAAGATCACCACGCCCTGCCCGATGCCGAAGACCAGGAAGGCATGCTCATAGCCCTGGTTGGCGATCATGTTGGCGATCGGAATGACTGTGGCGCCCGCTCCGGCGCCGAAGCCGGCGGCGGTGACGCCGGCGGCCAGCCCGCGCTGCTGAGGGAACCACTTCAGCGCGTTGCCGACGCAGGTGCCATAGACGCAGCCGGCGCCGATGCCGGAGATCACCGCCGCGGTGTAGAGCATCGGCAGCGACGAGGCCTGGCTGTCGATCACCCAGGAGCCGCCGACCAGCAGGCTGCCGACCAGCACCACCGCCTGCGGGCCGTAGCGGTCGACGAACCAGCCTTCGATCGGGACCAGCCAGGTTTCGGTGAAGACGAAGATGGAAAAGGCGATCTGGATGGCTGCACGTCCCCAGCCATGCTTGGCGTCGATGGGATCGACGAACAGCGTCCAGCCATATTGCAGGTTGGCGATCATCGCCATGCAGAGCAGGCCGACGCTGAGCTGGAACCATTTGTTTGTCAGAAGACCGCGGTCTTCGGTCGTCTCTGTGGTCATGCCCCAAAGTCCCGTTGAGCGTGGGAGCGCAGAAGTCTCGGAGTGCGGCGGTCCATCCGTATCGCACCGCGTCATGCGCCGTTCGGAGATGACAGTGCGCCTCAACAATCCGTATTCCAAATACCGGATACCGAATGCGTTATTCTTTTCCACATCGTGGAATGCGTTGAAAAGGCTCGCTTTTTCGCGATTGCTGTCATGCACACATTGCTTGCCTGACGAACCAAACTGTCAAGGTCGAGCCATGCGGCGCACACATATTTGAAATACTGTATCTGGTATACAGAATATCTTGTTGCGGCGCAGAGCCGGGCGCATGATCCGCTCATGGTCGACGGCGCCGGCGGACGGTGCCGCAGCAAGGGGAAATCACATGATGTCGAGCATTCTGAGCCGCCTGTTCGCCGGTCCCGCCGTCCTGGCTCCGGCCGGCATCGCTCCCGCCGGCTTCACCTTCGCCGAGGTGCTGCCGCATATCGCGATGGCGGACCTGTTCGCCGGCTTCCGTACCCGTCACGGCGGCGGCAAGCGCAAGCCGGACTCGGCGGACGTCGCGCAGTCCTGGGCCGAGTTTGGACGCGGGTTCTGAGGAACTGTTAAGGCGCTAAGCCGCGGAGTTCTGCGTCATCAGGGTCGTCAACCAGCGGAAGTTCGTTCCGTCGCCGGCCTGGATGGCGCTTTCCACCACCTGCATCGCGGTTGCCGGGTCCTGGGGATCGGGCACCATTGATGCAGGATCCATGGCGGCCTCGCCCTGCCCCTCTTCCTGGGCGAACAGGGTGACGGCACCGACGCCGAGACGGACGGAGGGCTGGGCGTTCGGCACCACGCCGGTGCCGTCGGCGCCGGAGGTTCCACCCTCCCCCACCCCGTTCAGGGTTTCCAGCATCGCCGCGAACTGACCGGCCAGCGCACCCGCCTGCCGGGACGCGAGCGTCCCTTTGCGCTCCAGGACGTCTTCCGCCCTGATGCGCATGGCTTGCGTGGCCTCGCTGTTGGCCATCATCGACATGGGACCATTCCCTGCGGTTAGTGGCGAACCGCAGGGACACACGCAAAAATCACGCCATCAACACAACCGGCGGATCGCAAGGGCCCCACTCACCCCTGCGACGATTTGACCGGCAAAAATTACCCAGCCGCCCGGCAGAAGTTTCCCAGCGGCCGGCAAGCCTTGCCGGTCCGAAGGGCCGTCAATCGCGAAAATTCTGGTACTGCAGCGGCTGTTCGATGCCCAACCGCTTGACCAGGGCGATGGCCTCCTGGAGGTCGTCGCGCTTCTTGCCCGTCACCCGCAGCTCGTCGCCCTGGATCGAGACCTGGACCTTCATCTTGCTGTCCTTGATCCCTTTGACGATGGTCTTCGCCAGATCCTGCGCGATTCCCTGCTTGATCGTCACGGTGTGGCGCAGGGCGTCACCGGCGGCCCGCTGCGGCTGGGCGGTGAAGTCGAGCGCCGCGGCGTCGAGCTTGCGCCGGGTCACGTAGACGCGCAGCAGTTCCTGCATCTGCGCCAGCTTCGGCGCGTCGTCGGCCAGCAGGACGATCTCGTTCTCGGTCCGCTCGACGGTGCATTTCGAGCCCTTGAAGTCGAACCGGGTTTCGATCTCGCGGCGGACGCCGGCGAGAGCATTGTCGATCTCGTGGACGTCCGTCTCGGACACGATGTCGAACGACGGCATGGCGGCACTCTCCCTGATAGGACGGCTGAGGAACGAATCGGGCCCACCGTAAAGAAGACGGCCGCCGCACTCAACAGCCGCCTTCCAGACAGTCGCCTTCCAAACAGCCGAGCGGCCGCTCAGTTCATCTCTTCGGCGTAATGACAGGCCACCAGCCGCTCGTCGACCGGACGCAGGGCCGGAACCTCCGCGGCGCAGCGGTCGGTGGCGAAGGGGCAGCGCTTGTGGAAGGCGCAGCCCGGCGGCGGGTTCAGCGGCGACGGCAGCTCGCCCTTCGGCACCACCCGGTCCATGCGCAGGTCCGGATTCACCCGCGGCGTCGCCGCCAGCAGGATGCGGGTGTAGGGATGGCGCGGCCGGGTGAAGACCACATCCTTGGCGCCATGTTCCACCGGCTTGCCCAGATACATCACCATCAGCGAATCGGCGATGTGCCGCACCACGCTGAGATCGTGGGAGATGAACAGGTAGGCGAGGTTCAGCTCCTCCTGCAGATCCATCATCAGGTTCAGCACCTGCGCCTGGATCGACACGTCGAGCGCCGACACCGGCTCGTCCGCCACCACGACGCGCGGGTTCAACATCAGGGCGCGGGCGATGGCGATGCGCTGGCGCTGGCCGCCGGAGAACATGTGCGGATAGCGGTCGACCTGATCGGGACGCAGGCCCACCTTTCCCATCATGGCCACCGCGCGGTCGCGTCGCTCGTGCTTGTCCATGTCGGTGTTGATGACCAGCGGCTCGGTCAGGATCGAGCCGACCGTCTTGCGCGGGTTCAGCGAGCCGTAGGGGTTCTGGAAGACCATCTGCACCGTGCGGCGCAGTTCCTTCATCTCCGCCGCGCTGCGGCCGACAACCTCGCGGCCGTCATAGAGCAGCTCGCCCGAGCTCGGCGGCTCGATCATGGTGACGGAGCGGGCCAGCGTCGACTTGCCGCAGCCCGATTCGCCGACCACCGCCAGCGTCTTGCCGGCCTGCAGGCGGAAGGACACGCCGTCCAGCGCCTTCACCGTCGCCAGCGGCTTGAAGGCGCCGCGCTTGACGGCATAGTGCTTGCGCAGGTTGCGCGCTTCCAGCACGATCGACGTTTCGGCCGCGGCCTCGAAGATGTGGGGCCCGTTCTGGGGTTCGGTCTCGATGCTCATCACAGCGCCTCCCCGGCGGCGAGATGGCCGTCCGGCAGCGGGTAGAAACAGCGCGCGTGCCCGTCGTCCACATCGAACAGGGCCGGGCGCTCGGCACGGCAGCGGGCGTCGGCGAAGCGGCAGCGCGGGCTGAACAGGCAGCCGGCCGGTCGGTCGGCGATCCCCGGCACCATGCCAGGAATGGTCGGCAGCCGGCGCTTGCCCAGCGCCCGTTCCGGCAACGCGTCGAGCAGGGCGCCGGTGTAGGGGTGGCGCGGCCGCTCGAACAGGGAGCCGACAGGCCGCGTCTCCGCCACCTGGCCGGCATACATGACGACGACGCGCTGCGCCGTTTCCGCCACCACGCCCATGTCGTGGGTGATGAGGATCAGCGCCATGCCGCGCTCGCGCTGCAGTTGGACCAGCAGGTCGAGGATCTGCTTCTGGATGGTGACGTCCAGCGCCGTCGTCGGCTCGTCCGCCACCAGCAGGCGCGGGTTGCAGGCGATGGCGATGGCGATCATCACGCGCTGGCTCATGCCGCCCGACAGCTGGTGCGGGAAGGCGGACAGCCGGGTTTCCGGCGCCGGGATGCCGACCTGTTCCAGCAGGGCGATGGCGCGGTTGCGCAACGCCTTGCCGGACAGCCCCTCATGCACCCGCAGGGTTTCCATGATCTGGAAACCGACGGTGAAGCAGGGGTTCAGGCTGGTCATCGGCTCCTGGAAGACCATGGCGACGTCCTTGCCGGTGATCTTCCGGCGCTGGGCGGCGGGCATGGTCAGCAGGTCGTTGCCGGCGAACATCATCCGGTCGGCGACCACGCGGCCGTTGGAGCCGAGAAGCCCCATCACGGCCAGCGAGGTCACGGACTTGCCGGAGCCGGATTCGCCGACGATGCCGACGACCTCGCCTTCGTCCACGGTCAGGTCGATGCCATCCACCGCGCGGAAGGTGCCGGCGCGGGTGGTGAACTCGACCGACAGGTTCTTGATGTCGAGAAGAGGCATGAGGTCAACGTTTCAGCTTGGGGTCGAGCGCGTCGCGAAGACCGTCGCCCAACAGATTGAAGGCCAGCACGGTCACCAGGATGGCGATGCCGGGCCAGGTCACGACCCAGGGCGCGCGCTGGAGGAACTGCAGCGAGGAGGCCAGCATGGTGCCCCATTCCGGCGTCGGCGGCTGGGCGCCGAGACCGAGGAAGCCGAGCGCCGCCGCGTCCAGGATGGCGGTGGAGAAGCCCAGCGTCGCCTGCACGATCAGCGGCGCCAGACAGTTCGGCAGAACCACGATCAGCATCAGGCGCATCGGCCCGGCCCCGGCAACGCGGGAGGCGACGACATAGTCCTTGTTCACCTCCGCCAGCACGGCGGCGCGGGTCAGGCGGGCATAATGCGGGATCACCACCACCGACACCGCCAGCATGGCGTTCACCAGCCCCGGCCCGAGGATGGCGGCCACCACGACGGCCAGCAGCAGCGACGGCAGCGCCAGCAGGATGTCCATGCCGCGCATGATCAGCACGTCGGCCATCCCGCCGAAGAAGCCGGCGATCAGCCCCAGCCCCAGCCCGACGGCCAGCGACAGGGTGACGACGATCAGGCCGATCATCATCGACAGCCGCGCGCCGTACATCAGGCGGGACAGCATGTCGCGACCGATGTCGTCGGTGCCGAGGATGTAGGTCCAGGTGCCGCCATCCTGCCAGACCGGCGGGGTCAGGATCGCATCGCGGTACTGGATATCGGGATCGTGCGGGGCGACGACACCGGCGAAGATGGCGATCAGCGCGATCAGCGCGATCACCACCAGACCGCCCAGCGCGCCCTTGTTCTGGCGGAAGTGATACCAGAACTCGGTCAGCGGGTGCGGCGGGCGCGACACGGCGACCGGTTCGGGGGTGGCGGGTTCTGCGTTGGTCGAATATTCAGCGGACATGGATTGGCCTCACCGCGCGTGACGGATGCGGGGGTTGAGGACGCCGTAAAGCACGTCCACCAGAAGGTTGACCAGGATCACCGAGGTGGCGATCAGCAGGACACCGCCCTGCAGCGCCGGATAGTCGCGGCGGTTGATCGATTCGATCAGCCATTTGCCGACCCCCGGCCAGGAGAAGATGGTCTCGGTCAGGATGGCGCCACCCAGCAGCGTGCCGACCTGCAGGCCGATGACGGTCACCACCGGAATCAGCGCGTTGCGCAGCGCATGCATGCCGATGACCCGGCCGTCGGCCAGACCCTTGGCGCGGGCGGTGCGGATGTAATCCTCGCCCAGCACCTCCAGCATGGCGGAGCGCGTCATGCGCGCCACCACGGCCAGCGGCACGGTGCCCAGCACGATGGTCGGCAGCACCAGATGGCCGAGCGCGGAACGGAACGCCTCGTAATCACCGGCCTTCAGCGTGTCGATCAGCATGAAGCCGGTCGCCGGCTCCACATAATAGACCAGATCCAGGCGGCCCGACACCGGGGTCCAGCCCAGCCCGACCGAGAAGAACAGGATCAGCAGCAGGCCCCACCAGAAGATCGGCATCGAATAGCCGGTCAGGCTGAGGCCCATCACGCCATGGTCGAACAGCGATCCGCGCTTCACCGCCGCCAGGATGCCGGCGGGCAGCCCGACCAGCGTCGCGAACAGCATGGCGCATAGCGCCAGTTCCAGCGTCGCCGGAAACAGCGTCAGGAACTCGCTCAGCACCGAATTGTGGGTGATCAGCGACAGGCCGAAATCACCATGCAGCACGTTGCTGACATAATCGAGGAACTGGTGCCAGAGCGGCCGGTCCAGGCCCATCTCGTGGCGCAGTTCGGCCAGCCGTTCAGGCGCGATGCCTCTCTCGCCCGTGCGCACCTCGATGGGGTCGCCGGGAACCAGCCGGATCAGGATGAAGGTCAGAAAGGTGATTCCGAGAAAGGTCGGAATCACCAAGCTCACCCGCGTCAGGATGAAGCGAAGCATCGAAGGGTACTCGTTTTTTAAAACTACGGTGAAAACTGGAACGGAGCGCTGACTTGGCAACGCCCCGTTCCGTCAGGGGCACCTGCCCCACTCCGCCCCTTCCCCGCTTGCGCAGGGTCGGGAATGTCACTCGATCCAAAGGGTTGGAGGCGTGGCAACCCATGCCCCCAACCCGAAACAGTCACCGCCGCACCCCTTTTTGCAGGGGTGCGCCATGCATCACTTCAGATCGACGCCTTCAAAGCGATGGATGCCGAACGGATCCATCTTGTAGCCGACGACGTTCTTGGCGAGGCCCATGTAAACCACCGAATGGGCGATGGTGTACCAGGGAGCCTCTTCCTTGAAGATGACCTGCGCCTGCTCGTACAGCTTGGTGCGGGCGGCGATGTCGGTGGTGCGCTTGGCCTGGACGACGAGGTCGTCGAACTCCTTGTTGCACCACTTCGACAGGTTGTTGCCGCCCGGACGGGCCGCCTCGCAGCCCAGCAGGGTGTAGAGGAAGTTGTCGGGGTCGCCGTTGTCGCCGGTCCAGCCGAGCATGCCCATCTGGTGCTCGCCCTGCTGCATCCGCTTGCGGTATTCGCCCCACTCGTACTGCACGATCTTCGCCTTGATGCCGACCTTGGCCAGATCGGCCTGCATCATCTCGGCGATGCGCTTGGCGTTCGGGTTGTAGGGGCGCTGCACCGGCATTGCCCACAGATCGGTCTCGAAGCCGTTGGGGTAGCCGGCATCGGCCAGCAGCTTCTTCGCCCGCTCGATGTCGTACGGATAATCCTCGATCGCGTTGTTGTACGACCACATGGTCGGCGGGATCGGGTTCTTGGCCGGGACGCCGGCGGCCTGATAGACCGCAGAGACGATGGCCTTCTTGTCCATCGCCATGCTGACGGCTCGGCGGACGCGGACGTCGTCGAACGGCTTCTTCGTCACGTTGAAGGACAGGTAGCCGACGTTCAGGCCTTCCTGCTCCTGCACGACGATCGAGCTGTCCTTCTTCATGCCGTCGATGTCGGCCGGGTTCGGGTACGGCATCACCTGGCATTCGCCGGCCTTCAGCTTGGCCAGCCGGACCGCCGCGTCAGGCGTGATCGCGAAGACGAGATTGTCGAGCGGCTGCTTGCCGCCCCAATACTGGTCGAACGCCTTGTAACGGATGACGGCGTCCTTCTGATAGGCGACGAACTGGAAGGGACCGGTGCCGATCGGAACCTGGTCCAGCTTCTCCGGCATGCCCTTCTTCAGCAGCATCGCGGCATATTCGGCCGACATGATCGGCGCGAACGGCATGGCGAGGTTGGCCAGGAACGGCGCCTCGACCTGATTCAGCGTGAAGCGGACCGTCAGGTCGTCAACCTTCTCGATCGACTTCAACAGCTTGGGCATCGCCATGTCGTTGAAGTAGTCGTAGGCGCCGCCCGACACCTTGTGGAAGGGGTTGTCCGCCTTCCACTGGCGCTCGAACGAGAAGATCACGTCGTCGGCGTTGGCATCGCGCGTCGGCTTGAAGTCGTTGTTGCTGTGCCACTTGGCGCCGGCACGCAGCTTGAAGGTGTAGACCAGACCATCGTCGGAGATGGTCCAGGACTCGGCAAGGCCAGGAACGACCTTGGTGCCGCCATACTCGAACTGGACGAGATTGTTGTAGACCGGGAGAGCAACGTCGAAACTGGTGCCGGTCGTGTTCAACATGGGGTTGAAGTTTTCGGGGCTACCCTCGGAGCAGTAAACAAGGGTCTTCGCCGCCTGGGCCGGCGCCGACAGCGCCAGCGCCGCGGCCATACCAAGCCCGGCACCCAGCAGGATGCGCTTCATTCGTCTTGCCTCCCGATTCCGGTTGGAGCGTACGGAAATTTGCCAGAACGCTTTTGGAAATAGCGTCGCCATTTGGCGCGTGCCAAAGGCGCCTGTCAACGCCAACATGCATACGTGGCTATACCGTGGCGCAGAGCATATTTTTGGGCGCCAATACGTCCGTATGGACACATTTTCGCCCCCAAAAACGAAACAGTTGCAAAGCCAACCATCCGGTTAACCGAATCGACAGCTTCCTTCCGTTGCGACTCAGGTTATCCGGGTGGACCATTCCGGCAATGCCCGCAGCCGACGGGAGTCGGACGGCTGCCATGCACAGCCGCCGTGAAGAGCGCCATCGCCCCTCATGCTAGGCTCGGTTGCACCTGTCATGGAACCCCTTTTCGGATACCGGTCCGGCGATGTCGCTTCCGCTCCTGCCGTCTTTCCTGCGTTCCGGCCCGCTGGCCGGCCCATTGGCCGCCTATGGCCTCTACATCGTCGGCTCGGCCCTGCTGGCCTCCAACCCGGTGGTCGGGCGGGCGGTGGCGCATGTGGTGCCGCCGATCGGGCTGGCCTTCTGGCGCTGGCTGATCGCCTTTCTGATCGTGCTGCCCTTCGCCCTGCCGGGACTGCTGACCCACCGGGTTCAGTTGAAGCGGCAATGGCGGCGCTATCTGCTGCTGGGCGTGCTGGGTCAGGGGATTTCAGGTGCCATCGTCTATTATGGGCTGGAGCGGACCAGCGCCACCAATGCCAGCCTGATCTATGCCACCAGCCCGGCGATGATCCTGGCACTGGCCGCCGTCTGGCTGGGCGACGCGATCCGGCCGCGGCAGGTGCTGGGCATCCTGCTGGCGATGGCCGGCGTGCTGGTGATCCTGACCCGCGGCGATCTGGACGCCCTGCGGCACCTGTCCTTCAACAGCGGCGACCTGCTGGTGCTGACCGGGGCGGTGTCCTGGTCGATCTACACCATCCTGCTGCGGCAATCGGGCACACCTCTGCCGGTGGTCACCGCCTTTGCCGCCAATGCCTTCGCCGGGGTGCTGGTGCTGGCTCCCTTCTATGCATGGGAGACTGTGGCGGTGCGGCCGGTGCCCTTCTCCGTCTCCACCATCCTGTCGATCGTCGCGGTGGCGCTGTTCGCCTCGGTCCTGGCTCTGCTGGCTTATCAGAAGACCATTGCGATGATGGGCGCCGCGCGTGCCTCCACCGCGCTGTACGTCTCGCCGCTGTGGGCGGCGCTCGCCTCCTGGGTTCTGCTGGCCGAGCCGCTGCAGGGCTTTCACCTGATGGGGGTGGCGCTGGTGCTGCCCGGCGTGATGCTGGCCACCCTGCAAGCCCGCAAGCCGGCGGCGGAGCCGGCAGCCGAAGCGGCCTGATGGGTATCGCTTGATCGGGGCCGCCCGCCCGCCCATCTTGGCCGGACTCCCGTACCCTGCTTCCGTCCGGTCATGCCCGATACCGCGCCCACCCCGCTCCTGCTCTGCGCCGACGATTATGGTCTGGCGCCCGGCGTCAACGCCGCCATCCGCGACCTGATCGACCAGGGACGGCTGACCGCGACGTCGGTCATGAGCCTCTGCCCGCATTGGCGCAGCGGGGCCGCCGCACTGCGCGAGTTGAAGGGCAAGGCCGATGTCGGGCTGCATTTCACCCTGACCGACCAGCCGCCGCTGGGGCCCATGCCGACGCTGGCGCCGGATGGCCGGCTGCCGCCGCTGGGGCGGCTGATGGGCTGGGCCTATCGTGGGAAACTGGCGTCACCAGTGGCGCGGGCCGAGATCCGGGACGAACTGTCGCGCCAGATCGCCGCCTTCACCGACGCCTGGGGCGCGTCGCCCGACTATGTCGACGGCCACCAGCACATCCACCAGCTGCCCGGCGTGCGCGACGCGGTGGTGGAGGCACTGGCCGCACTGCCCGGCGCCTATGTCCGCCTGTGCGCGGAGCCGGTGGCGACGGTGCTGCGCCGGGGCGTGGCGGTGCCGAAGACCTTGCTGATCGGCGGGCTGGGCGGCGGACTTGGGCGCATGGTGCGGGCGGGCGGCATTCCTGCCAACGACCGTTTCGCCGGTGTCTACGACTTCGCCGGCAGCCGTCCCTTTGCCGAGCTGATGCCGCGCTTCCTGGACGGGATCGGCGGCCGGAGCCTGGTGATGGTCCACCCCGGCCTGCCCGACGAGGAACTGCGCCGCGTCGACACGCTGGTCGAGCCGCGTCGCGCCGAATACGACTATCTGCGCAGCCCGGAATTCGCCGCCCTGCTGGAGGCGCGCAACATCCGCCTGACCCGCTTCGCCGGCTTTCCCCGGTAAAAGGCCGCCTACTCCTCCTCGTCCGGCTGCCACGCCCGGCGGCGCAGCTTGAAGCGCTGGACCTTGCCGGTCTCCGTCCGCGGCAGCGCGTCGAGGAATTCCACCGCGCGGGGGTACTTGTAGGGCGCGATGTGCTCCTTGACGAAGCTCTGCAGCTCCTCCGCCAGACGCTCGTCAGGGCGGATGTCGTCGCGCAGCACGACGAAGGCCTTGGGGATGGTGCCGCGCACGGGATCGGGGGCGGCGATCACCGCGCATTCCTGCACCGCCTCGTGGCTCAGCAGGATGTTCTCGACCTCCAGGCCGGAGATCTTGTAGCCGGCCGAAACGATCAGGTCGTCGGTGCGGGCGTGATACCAGAAGAAGCCGTCCTCATCGACGTGGAAGGCATCGCCGGTCAGGTTCCAGCCCTGCTGGACATAGCTTTCCTGGCGCGGATCGTCGAGATAGAGGCAGCCAGTCGCGCCGCGCACCGCGAGCCGTCCGACCTGACCGGGGGGAACCTGACGGAACTGCTCGTCGACCACCATCGCCTCGTAGCCCGGCACCGGCTTGCCGGTGGAGCCCGGCCGGACGTCGCCAGGGACGGCATGCAGCACGGCGTTCAGCAGCTCGGTGGTGCCCAGGCTGTCGAGGATCTGCAGCCCGGTGGCGTCGCGCCAGCCCTCGAAGGTCTGCTGCGGCAGCGGCTCCCCGGCGGAGACACAGAGGCGTAGCGAGGACAGCCCCTTCGCCAGCGCAGGGTCGGCGGCCATGCGGCCGATCATGCCGCGATAGACGGTGGGGACGGTGAACATCACCGTCGCCTGGTGACGGGTGGCGGCCTCCAGCAGCCGGTCGGCGGTCCCGCGCTCCAGCAGGATGACGGACGCGCCGATGCGCAGCGGGAACAGCAGCAGCCCGCCCAGCCCATAGGCGAAGGCCAGCGTCGGCGAACCGCAGAACACGTCCTCGGCCGTGGTCCCCAGCACCGAGCGCGGCGACAGATCGGAAATCGCCAGCAGATGGCGGTGGAAATGGGCGGCCGCCTTCGGCGTTCCGGTGGTGCCGGAGGTAAAGGCGATCAGCGCCACGTCGTCCTGCGCCGTGTCGGCGGCCTCGAACCCGGCCGGCTTGGTGGCGATGCGGTGCTCCAACTCGCCGTCGCGGAAGCCGACAATGCGCAGCGACGGCAGCGCCGCCTCTTCCAGATCGTCGAGGTAATGGGTGTCGCACAGCGCCATGTCGATGGCGGCACGCTTCAGCACGTCGGCCAGTTCCGGCGCGCGCAGCAGCGGCATCGTCGGCACCAGTACGCCGCCGGCCTTGATGACCGCCAGCCAGCAGGCGGCCAGCATCGGCGTGTTGGGGCCGCGCAGCAGGACGCGGTTGCCGGGGACCAGCCCGTAATCCTCGGTCAGGACACGGGCGATGCGGTCGACCGTGTCGCGCATCCGGCCATAGCTCCACACCTCGCCATCACCGCCGATCAGGCAGGGACGCCCGTCCCAGCCGCGCTCGCGCCAGCCGTCGACCAGGGCAGAGGCGGCGTTCAGGCGCTGCGGGTATTGGAGTTCGGGGCGTTCGAGAATCAGGTCGGGGCGTTGTGCCGGCGCCGGCAGCCGGTCACGGGTGAAGCTGTCCAGATGTCCGGATGGCGTCATGCGCGGTGCTGCCTCCCCCCATTGGCTGACGGGGAGGATGGGGCCGGCGTGATCGGTGGGCGGAACCGGCCGCCACACGCGCGGTTCAGACACGGCCATACCATCGGCCGGCGCGAATGCGCATCCCTTCATGGGCAATGCTCCATCTCCCCCCGCAGAGGACGCATGAACACGCCTCCGTCTTATCTTTTATGCTCCGACTATAGTGCCAGGGGGCGCAAGTGAGCCATGCAACGAACGAATGGTGGGTGCACCATCAATCGCCATTCGTGCCGGGGCAAGTGACTGAAAATGCCTGTTTTTCGTTGGTAAGACGCATGATTCGGGCCGAAAGTACGGGTCGACGTACCAACCTTCAGCCGTTCTGCAGATAAATGTCGATCTCGCCCTGCTCCATCACATGGGCTGTGCCGTGGATGATCCCGTTGGCGATCTGGATGATGCGGTGGATCATCGCGACGGAGGCTTGGCAATCCATCCGCAGCTTGTCGGGATCGCCGCTGTCGATGTCGGTGCCGATCCGCTCCAGCGTGTGGGCGATCACCTGATGGGCCTGGGCGATGGTGTCCTCGAAGGGGCGGAGGAATTTCGACGGCACATGGCCGTAGGCCTCGATCGCCAGTTCCTTGTCGGAAAAGCCGCTGTCGCGGAAATGCTCGGCATAGCTCTTGGGCTGCCAGATGCGGCATTCCTCCAGCATGTCCGGCATGTCCGGGATCATCTCGATCAGCATCACGATTTCGTTGAAGTGATTGAGATAGTCGGTCGCCAGCAGCGTCTTCTCGGAAATGTTCGTGCCGCGCACGCGTTCCCGCCACCGGACGAAATCGGCCAGCTCATCCGGCGGAATGCCATCCATCAGGGACCGATCCAACTCTTGGTCTTCCATGCACAAACCCGGACCCGATGCGGCAGCCCACGCGACCCAGCGGCCGGCACGATCCGGCCGGCCTGTCACACGGACGGTGCGTCCCGAGACGCCCAACCCCAACCGTGTGCCGATGTCCTTAACGTTGGATTAAACGGGTTGCAAGCGTCGGGTTGTGAAAGTCACCAATTGACGAAATGAAAGCGGTGACATGGCCATTATCCACCCAGATAAAAATTCGCCGCCGGCGCCCGTCCGCATGATGTCGCGGCGGCGCCCGGCGGCGATTAGGACTGGCGGTTCAGGGAGGAATCACACCATTGGCGGTTCCAACACGGCTCCTGCCGGTTGGTTCCCGAACGGTGCGCTTGGTTTTTTAGCCTCCGGACCGTGGAACCAACAGTCACGATGCGCAGAAAGAAAAACGCGCCGGCCTGGGGGTGGCCGGCGCGTTCGAGGATCGGGAACACTCGCCTCGCCCTCGTACGGCAGATGCCGGAGGGCGATATCAGAGTAGGTCGATAAGTCTTTCGGAACGGTTAAATCTTCCCCTCCGCAACCCCCTATGCGGCGGGGGTCATAGACCGCCGGCCGGCCCCGCCCGCCCCTGTCATGCCCTGTTGCATACCATGCATACTGAGTAATCCTTTGCAGGTATCTCGAATAAATCTTTCGGGTTCACTCCCGTTAGGCCGTGGACTGCGCCATATGAATTTGACCGTTGCAGGTCGCGATGCGTCAGTCTGCTGTGGAAGCAGCGTCGATGTCGTCGCGATCTTCGGCGGGAACCGACTGCCGGAATTCGTCACCGGGATTCGCCGCCGAACACCTAAGCCCGGAAGGAGGCGGCCCGGAAGGATCGGGTTGCACCGGCCGCATCCGGGTACCCGGAGCGGCATGTCGGGTGGATGCCAGGAACACGCGCCGCAGAAAGGCACGGGGAGAGAGATGGAGCAGTACACCGGTCACTTCATGCAGCATTTGCCCTACCTGCGCCGCTATGCCCGCGCGCTGACCGGGACGAACGGGCGGGGGGACGCCTTGGTGACCCGCACTCTGGAATGGTATCTGGAGGCGGACGAGGCTGAAACCGGCCGGGGCGGCGACCTGTCACGCGGCACGCTCTATCGCCATCTGAACGAGTTGCAGGACGAGGAAGGCGCCCCCCCTGCGGTGGCGCCCTACCATCCGGTCGAATCGGCGCTGATGACGCTGGAGGAGACCGACCGCCGGCTCTACCTGCTGGTCAATCTGGAAGATCTGCCGGTCGGCGACGCCGCGGCTGTCCTGGGCATTGCCCCGGAAGACGCGATGGAGCGGCTGAACCACGCCCGCGAGCGTGTCCGCGCCCGGCTGACCGCCACCATCCTGATCGTCGAGGATGATGCCATCATCGCTTTCGATCTGGCGGAAACGGTGCGCGGCATGGGCCACATCGTCTGCGGCAACGCGGCGACGATGGACGAGGCGCTGTCGCTGGCGGCGGAACACCGGCCGACGCTGGCCCTGATGGACATCCGGCTGGCCGACGGCGACAACGGGCTGGAGGTGGCGCGCGAGTTGCGGGCCCGCCGGTTCCTGCCGGTGATCTTCGTCACCGCCTTCCCGGACGATCTGGCCAAGCATGGGCTGGAGCATCTGGGCCCGGTCATCCCGAAGCCCTTCACCCGCGACCAGATCGAACAGGCGATCACCCGCGCGGTGTTCATGCCCCAGCCGGAAGACGCCCGCGAGACGGCGCAGCCCCACTGAGGGGCGGCGCCGCCGGAACCGGACCTTATTAGCGGAAGACCACCGTCTTGTTGCCGTTCAGCAGCACGCGGTGCTCCACGTGATAGCGGACGGCGCGGGCCAGCACGATGTTCTCGATGTCACGCCCGATGGCCACAAGATCGTCGGGCGTCATCGTATGGTCGACGCGCTCGGCCTCCTGCTCGATGATCGGGCCTTCGTCGAGGTTGGAGGTGACGTAGTGCGCGGTGGCGCCGATCAGCTTCACGCCGCGGGAATGGGCCTGATGGTAGGGCTTGGCCCCCTTGAAGCTGGGCAGGAAGCTGTGGTGGATGTTGATGACCCGGCCGGCCATCCGCTCGCACAAGGCCCCCGACAGCACCTGCATGTAGCGGGCGAGCACGACGAGGTCGACCTTCTCCTCGTCGACGATCTCCAGCAGGCGGGCTTCCTGATGCGCCTTGTTGTCGGGGCCGACCGGCAGATGGTGGAACGGGATGTTGTGCCACGCCGCCAGCTGGTAGAAGTCGCGGTGGTTGGAGACGATGGCCGGGATTTCGATCGGCAGGTAACCGGTGCGGTAGCGGTACAGCAGGTCGTTCAGGCAATGGCCGAACTTCGACACCATGATCAGCACGCGCGGACGGCGGCGGGCATCATGAATCTGCCAGGTCATGCCGAAGCGCTCCGCCACCTGGGCGGAGAATTCGGCTTCCAGCTGCTCCTTCGTCGGGCCGGCAGGGTTGCCGTTGAAGCTGACGCGCATGAAGAACAGACCGGAGATGCGGTCGCCGAACTGCGCGCTGTCGATGATGTTGCAGCTCCGCTCCGCCAGGAAGCCGGACACCGCGAAGACGATGCCGACGGTGTCGGGGCAGGAAACGGTGAGGATATAGTCGGAGCCGGTCTCAGACATCGCGCATCCACCATGACGTACAGCAAGAAAAGGGGGAAGCTTCCCTAGCACGAACGCCGCGATGTTGCACCCGCTTCATGAGCGCTTCCGCACATGGCTGCACCCTCAGGCCGGCCACGCCGTCAAGCAGGCCACACTGTCAAACAGGAATGCCCCCGATCCAGCCCGCCCCACGCCGCTCTGGCGCAGACGCGCCGGCGGTGCGACAATCGCCGTCGGCCGGATTGGCCGACATCGGGAAGGCGGGATCACCCATGGCAACCGGCGGCAAGATCATCGGTGAATACACCAAGGGCAAGGTCGACAAGCTGATGACGGCGGATGCCGCCGACAGCAGCCGCAGCCAGCGCATCCGCCATTTCCTGGAAAACATGGATGCGGCGATCCTGGAGGCCAACTGCGAGGTCATCGGGCGCGAACTGCCGAACCTGAACCGCGACAGCTTCCTGCGCATGGCGGTGCGGGTGGCGGAACTGCGCGCCGACTATATCCGCGCCGGCCTGAAGATGTCCGAATCCCGGCATCCCGACAGTGCCGCCGTCACCGACCTCGCCCGCCTGCGCGCGGCCTACGAGGAGATGCTGGCCGTCTATGAAGCCGCCGAACGGGTGATCGAGCGCGGATACGCCAAGCTCGGGTGAGGCTTGAGGGATGCCCTTCCCCAAAAACAAAAATCCCCTCCCCCGCGATCCTGCGGAGAAGGGGCGCGACCGATCGGTCACATATTCAGTGGCAACCTTCCATAGCGACGCCCGGTGACCGGATGAAGGCCGGCATCAGGTCTTACACGTCGTGGAAATGTTCCAACTCACGACGCAGGCTGGTCGCCTCTTGCCGCAGACCGACGATCCGGCGGACGTCAGGACTGGGCTGCTGTTCCTCGCGTTCGAGCTTGTCCTCGATCTCGCGTTGCTCTTGCCGGATGATGTTGAACAGGGCTTTCCTCAACATCGACACCTCCCGAGCTGATCGCTAAAATTTTAGCGCTTTTTCAATCGGTCATCAAGCAACCAATCATCTCTGTCGAATCCTCAGCCTTTCAAGTGTGCCCGCATGACCGGAGGCTCACAAATATTCAGAAACGGTAACCTGCCCGGTCTTGACAATACTTTTTCGCAGCCGCATTGGTTAATGAATCAGGCTAGACCAACGGGCGGTGCGGCGGGTCGGGCGACCTGACACCGCGGTCTTCCCACCTTTGCAGCATGGTATTTCTGGCAATGAATCGACGACAGCTGCTTGGGCTCGGGCTGAGCAAACTTTGGTTAACCGCTTTCGGCACGGCGGCGATGGCGCTGGCCCAGTCGCCGGGCCAGGCCCTGGCTGCGGAGCGGCAGCCCGGCCGCAAGCCGGCCGCCGGCGGTCCGTCGCGGCCCCGGCTGGTGATGCTCGATCCGGGCCATGGCGGCAACGATCCCGGCGCGATCGGCACCCGCGGCACCTTCGAGAAGGAGGTGACGCTCGACATCGCCCAAGACGTCGCGCGCATCCTCGCCGGCCGGACTAATGTTGCGGTGAAGCTGACGCGGCGCGACGACCGTTTTCTGGCGCTGGACGAGCGGGTGGCGCTAACGCGCGAGGCCGGGGCCGACCTGTTCGTGTCGATCCACGCCGACAGCGCCCCCAATGCCGATGCCCGCGGGCTGTCGGCCTACATCCTGTCGGAAAAGGCGTCGGACTCCTTCGCCTCGCGCCTCGCCCAGCAGGAGAACCAGGCTGACCGCTTCGGCAAGCAGGGCTCCTTCGGTGGTGGCCGGATCGTCAAGGACATCCTGCTGGACCTGACGGCGCGCCACACCCGCCATGCCTCGCTGGCCGCCCGCCAGCTTCTGGTGGAAGGCGCGGGCAAGGAGTTGCGCCTGCTGGAAAACCCGATGCGCTCGGCGAATTTCGCGGTGCTGAAGGCGCCGGACGTGCCGTCGGTTCTGGTGGAGACCGGCTTCCTGTCGAACCCGAGGGACGAGGAAATCCTGCGCGACGCCACGGCGCGGCGGGTCGTTTCGCGCGTCCTGGCCCGCGAGATCGCACGCGTGCTCTCCAGCCCAGCTTTCGCCTGATTTTGCCCCGAGACTGCCCGGAGGTCGCCCAGAGACTGCCTGGGACGCGGCGGCGAAACTTCCGTCGCAGCCGCTCCTTCGCAATCGCAGCGACTGCAACATCCGTGCATCACCTCGGGACAAAGTGACGATGACTGGTGAAAGCCCTGAATTTCCCCATTGCAAAGACCGTTCCGCCGTGACTTTTTCCGGCCGCGCGCCGCAACCGCCCGGCGCTCGACATGCAGGCAAGGGGAGGCACGCTGTGACGGGTTTGAGCCGCCTTTGGACGATGTTCGCACTTGCCTGCGCCGCAGGGACCTCGCTGTCCGGTTGCGGGCCGCTGGTCCTGGGCACCGCGGGCGGCGCCGCCGTCGTTGCCTCGCAGGAGCGCGGCTTCAGCGGCTTCGTCAGCGACACCGAAATCCGCGCCCGCATCAATTCGCTGTGGCTGCAGCATTCGATCGACATGACCAACCGGATCGGCCTGACCGTCGATCAGGGCCGCGTGCTGCTGACCGGCCGCGCCGCCGACGCGCAGATGCGCCTCGACGCGGTGCGGCTCACCTGGCAGGCCGATGGCGTCAAGGAAGTCATCAACGAAATCCAGATCGACAACGGGTCCAGCATCGTGGACACCGCGCGCGACACCTGGATTTCAACCCAGATTCGCAGCCGCATCACGTTCGATGCGGATATTCATAGCCAAAACTACAGCATCGATACCGTCGATGGAGTTGTCTATCTGATGGGTGTCGCCAGTTCGCAGGAAGAGCTGAACCGCGTGCTCCAGCATTCCCGTTCGGTGCCCAACGTCCAGCGTGTCGTCAGCTACGTCCGTCTGCTCCCAAACCCAAACCTCCAGGGTTGAAACCCGACCGCCATGGCCTCCGCCCTATCCCGCGTTCTCGCCGTTCTCCGCACCACCGCCGTCGCCGCAGCCCTGATCCTGCCGGCGGCGGTCGCGGCCGGTCCCGTTCTGGCGCAGGACGCGGCAGCGCAGGGGGCGGTGCAGGGCAAACCGGTGGCCCCGGACGTGGTGGCGCAAGATGTGGTGGCCCAGGATCAGGATGGCGGCGGGGCGGACTCCCCCGCCGCCGGCACGCCGGGTCCGGCCAACCGCCTGTTCGTGCAGGCGCTGCAGCTGATCCGGCAGGCCGACAACACCTATGACGTCGCCGAGGAGTCGCGCCTTCTGAAGGAGGCCGACAAGCTGTTCAATGAGATCGTGACGAAATACCCCGACAGCCCGCTGGCGGTGCAGCTCGTCACCAACCAGTTCGTCGGCGACTTCGACTTCTACGAATTCCGCTCGCGCATCCGGGCGCTGGTCTGCAATGATGCGCTGAACAGCCTGTGCTTCCTCCACCGCATCGGCGAGATGCTCCCGCCGGTGGAGACGCCGATCACCGCCGCGCGCTGGGACTGGCTGTCGCTGGCGGTCGCCTACCAGCAGCTGGGCGATCCCGGCCGCGCCAAGGAGATCATGGCGCCCTTCGTCAGTGCGGTGCGCCGCGGCGGCGTCGCCGACAGCTCCGGCCAGGATCTGTTCGTCGCCCGCGCCCTGTCGCTGATGGGACAGACGTCGCTGGCGCTCGACATCACGCGGCAGATCAACGACTGCTCGACCCGCATCTACAACCTCGCCGACATCGCCAAGGCGGCGTCCTGGCGCGGCGACGCGGCATTGACCAACGCGCTGGCCGACGAGGCCAAGAGCTATGCCTCAAGCCACAATTGCTCGTGGGAGCTGGGGCTGGTCGCCCAGACGCTGCTGCGCGCCGGCAAGGAGGCGCAGGCCCGCACCCTGTTCCTGAACACGGTCGAGACGCAGTTCTCCAAGTTCAAGGAAACCCGCGGTGACTGCTGCCCGCCGGAACTGGCGGTGGCGGCGGCCGACATCGGCGAGCCGAAGCTGGCGCTGGGCCTGCTCAGCACCGTGCAGGACGAGAACCCGTGGACGATCCCGGCGGTGCTGGGGCGGCTGGCCAAGCGCGGTGAGACGGCGATGGCCGTCGCCTATGCCGAGCAGGTCGCCGACATCGACACCCGTGGCGAGGCTTATGCCGAGCTGATCGAGGCGGCGATGAAGCGCGGCGAGCCGGCCGTCGCCAACGACCTGATGAACCGCCTGAACAAGCTGGCGGACGATTCCGCCGGCCGCCGCCCCGGACTGCTGGCGCAGCGGGCCAAGGCGGAAAAGGCCTTCTACAACGACGACCGCTGGCGCCGCACCTTCCAGCAGGCGATCAACGCGGCGGAAAAGGCCAGCAACTTCGTCCGCCGCGACATCGGCGCGCCGCTGCTGGCCGCACTGGTCAGGATCGAGACCGGCCTGCCGATGCTGGATTGAGGGGCTGGATTGAGGGGGGAGAGGGAACTCCCTCACCCCACCGCAAGCACCAGCTTGCCGACATGCTGGTTGCTTTCCATCAGCCGGTGGGCGTCGGCGGCCCGGTCGAGCGGGAAGACCTCGTGGACGACCGGCTTGATCTTGCCCTGCTCGATCAGCGGCCAGACGCGGGCCTTCAGTTGGTCGGCCACCGCCTGCTTGTAGGCGACGGGACGCGCCCGCAGGGTTGAGCCGGTCAGCACCAGACGCTTGGTCATGACGGGGAAGAAGTTCACGTTGGCCGTCGCCCCGCGGACGAAGCCAATGCAGACATAACGGCCCTCGACCGCCAGCGCATCCATGCTGCGGGCGACGTAATCGCCGCCGACGATGTCCAGCACGACATTCACGCCGGTGCCGCCGGTCGCCTCCTTGACCACCGCGACGAAATCCTCCTCGGCATAGTCGATGGCGCGTTCGGCGCCCAGCCGGACACAGGCGCCGCATTTCTCCGCCCCGCGGGCGGTGGCGAAGACGCGGGTGCCGAAGGCCGCGCCCAACTGGATCGCCGTGGTGCCGATGCCGGACGTGCCGCCATGGACGAGCAGCGCTTCGCCGGGCTGGAGCGCCCCGCGTTCGAACACGTTGGACCAGACGGTGAAGAAGGTCTCCGGCAGGGCCGCCGCCTCGGCCATCGACAGGCCGGCCGGGATCGGCAGGCATTGCGCCGCCGGCACCACGCAGAACTCGGCATAGCCGCCGCCGGCCAGCAGGGCGCAGACCGGATCGCCGACACTCCAGCCTTCGACCCCATCGCCCAGCGCGTCCACCGTGCCCGCCACCTCCAGTCCGGGGATGTCGGTGATGCCCGGCGGCGGGTTGTATTTGCCCAGCCGCTGCAGCACGTCGGGCCGGTTGACGCCGGCGGCCTGGACGGCGATACGGATCTCGCCCGGCGCCGGGTCCGGGACCGGGCGGCGTGCCGCGACCAGCACCTCCGGCTTGCCGGGCTGGCTGACCTCGATGGCCGTCATGCTTCTGAAATCTGTCATTCGGATCGCTCCCCTGCCCTGTCGTCGTGATGGGTTTGGGGGCACTGTGTCGCCGTGGCGGACCGCCCGTCCACGCGGCGATGGATCCGATTTCACCCTGCGGAAAACTAAAAAAATGGCCGTGCTGCACACAGCACGGCCAGTCTCCGAGAGAAGCGCGAACATGCAAAACAACACATCCGCCCGATGAGAAAGGAACGCCTTTCCCGAGACAGACAATCGCACCGATCCGTCCGATTTGCCCGAGAAATAAGACGCTTTTCCATTCCGTGGAAACGCTTCTTTTCTCAAGAAAAAGGGCCGCGCTCCATGAGGAACGCGGCCCTGAGTGCGCCAGGGAGGAATGCCAACGTGCACCACCTGCCGTCAGCTCTTGGCGTCTCTTTGTCCGTATGAAGGAGCGGTCAGTTGGGAACCGGCACGCGGCCGCCCAGCTCCTGCGTCACCGCGGCGGCGGCGCGCTTGACCATTTCGCCCAGGGCGCGCAGCCGCGCGTCCTCGATGCGCCGGCTGGAGCCGGACAGCGACAGGGCACCCATCACACGGGAATTCTCGTCGAAGATCGGGGCGGCGACACAGCGCAGGCCGGACACCCGCTCCTCCTGATCCAGGGCATAGCCGCGGGTGCGGACCAGAGTCAGGTCGCGGTAGAGCGCAGGCAGCGACGACAGGGTGCTGCGGGTGAACTGGCGCATGCCACGCTGGGTGACGATGGTCTGGACCTTGGTCTCCGGCATGCCGGCCAGCAGCGCCTTGCCGACGGCGGAGCAGTGCAGCAGGGTGCGGTCGGTCTGCGGAACCGCGACCTGGGCGGCGCGGGGACCGCCGACGCGGGCCAGATAGAGTGCCTCGCCATTCTCCTCGACGGCGAGGTTCACGATCTCGCTGCTCTCTTCCATCAGGCGGCGCATGCGCGGACGGGCGACATCGACCAGATTGCGGGTCTTCAGGAAATTGGCGCCGGTCATGTAGGCCTGGACGCCGACCACCCAGCCGCGCGCGCTCTGGTCGAAGCGGACATAACGCTCGTACTGCAGGGTCGTCAGCAGGCGATGGGTGGTGGAGGGCGACAGGTTTGCGGCCTCCGACAACTCGGTCAGGGTCATCGGCCCGTCATTGGAGCCGAGGATCGTCAGGATGTTCAGCGCGCGGCACAGCGACTGGACCACCTGGCCCCGATCGGCTTTGGCATCGGCCTTGGCGTCCTTGCCGTTGTCGTTCTTCACCCGCGGCGTCTCGATGATCGCGGTCTTGATGATCGCGGCGGCGCCCTCGCTGGGGTCGTCGTGGATGATGCGGCGGGCCAGGATGCTGTTTTGGGCTTGCGCTTTCATGTCCCATCTCCCTCGGGGTCCGGCGCTTTGGCTGCGCCTGTCTGTTGCGGCTGATGGCGTGAGTGACAGAAGCTTCGATCAGGGCGCGGAACCGTCGCGGACGGCGGTCCCGCGGGTATCGGTCAACCCTTGAAGATCGACTGCATGGTGGAGCCCAGGCTGGCGGGGCTGTCGGCGACGGCGATGCCGACCGACTT
>NZ_CAMLJP010000089.1 GCF_946480385.1 uncultured Azospirillum sp. | reverse complement strand
TGGCCCAGGCCGGGGTGAAGCCGGGCGCCACGGTGCAGATCGACATCCGCGGCAATGACGCCACGATGAACGAGGTGGCGCAGGCCGTCGCCGCCTATCTGGGCGCGGTCGGCATCGTCGCGACGATCAAGCCGTACGAGACCAACGTGCTGCTGAACGACATCATCCCACAGGGCAAGACCGGCGCGATGTTCCAGCAGAAATGGGGCGGCTGGACCTTCGACTACGACAACACCGCCTACGCCATGTACCATTCCGGCGAGAAGTGGAACCCGTACGAGCAGGACGCCGATCTGGACAAGCTGCTGGAATCCCAGCGCGCGATCACCGACGTGGCGGAGCGCGAGCGCATCCTGAAGCAGATCGCGCGCACCGTCGCCGACAAGGCGCTGGAGATGCCGCTCTACAACTCCAACGCCATCTACGGCGTCGCCAAGCGGGTCAAGAATTTCCCGCCGGCCTCGGACAACCGTCCGAAGCTGACCGAAGTGACGGTGGAGTGACCGCCCGTCCGGCGCCGCCCTTTCCCTCGGGAAGCGGCGGCGCCGGATATGGTCTCACTCCATTTTATCAGGCCCGTTTTTCCCAGGGTGGCACGTCTTGGCCGGTTTTCTTCTCAAGCGCCTGATCCAGGCGGTCTTCGTCATGGTGGTGGTGACGCTGGTCGTCTCCTTCGCGATCCGCCTGACGGGCGACCCGGCCCTCATGCTCACGCAAGGGGCGGGCAGCATCACCGAACAGGATCTGGAGCGCATCCGCGAGGCGCTGGGGGTCAACCGGCCTTTCCTCGTCCAGTATGGCGGCTTCCTGAGCGGGCTGCTGCGGTTCGACTTCGGCAACAGCTTTCTCGGCGGCACCCCGGTGTCGCGGCTGATCGCCGACGCGCTGCCGGCGACGCTGCTGCTGGCGCTGGTGTCGATGGCCGTTTCCATCGCCCTGTCGATCCCGCTCGGCATCCGGGCGGCGACGGCGCGGGGCGGGGTCGCCGATCAGGCGATCCGCATCCTGTCGCTGGTCGGCCTGTCGGTGCCCAACTTCTGGCTGGCGACGATGCTGGTGCTGCTGTTCGCCATCACGCTGGGCTGGCTGCCGCCGAGCGGCATGGAAAGCCCCTCGAACTTCGTCCTGCCGGCGGTCACCATGGGCGTCATCCTGACCGCGACCAATGTGCGGCTGGTGCGCAGCGCCATGCTGGAAACCCTGCAGTCGCAATATGTCATGGTGGCGCGCGCCAAGGGGCTGAGCGAGGGCAAGGTCCTCTACAAGCACGCGCTGCGCAACTGCGCCATCCCGCTGATCACCTATTTCGGCCTGCAGTTCGGCGGACTGCTGGGCGGCATCGTCGTCGTGGAGCGCGTCTTCAACTGGCCGGGGCTCGGCACGCTGGCCTTCGACGCGGTGGCCGCGCGCGACTACCCGGTGCTTCAGGGCGTCATCACCGTCCTGTCGCTGCTGATCGTCGGCGTCAACCTGCTGGTCGACATCGCCTATGGGCTGGTCGATCCGCGCATCCGGACCTCGTGACCGCCATGGCCGCCGCGCTCTCCTTCCTGCGTTCCCCGCGCTTCCGCAATCTCGAATTCCTGCTCGGCGCGTCGCTGACCCTGGTCATCTGCCTCGCCGTGCTCTTCTCCGACCAGCTGTTCCCCGGCGGCGCCGACAAGATGGACCTGATGGCCCGCCTGTCCCCGCCCTTCCGGGATGCGGCGCACCCGCTGGGCACCGATCCGCTCGGGCGCGACGTGCTGGCCCGCGTGGTGGCGGGGGGCAAGATCTCGCTGCTGGTCGGTTTCGTCTCGGTCGCCGGGGCGGCGGTGATCGGCGTGCTGATGGGCCTGATCTCCGGCTATTACCGCGGCATCTGCGACATGGTGGTGATGCGCTTCGCCGACGTGCAGCTGGCGCTGCCCTTCATCCTGCTGGCGATCACCTTCATCGCCATCGTCGGCGGCAGCCTGACCAACACCATCATCCTGCTGATCGTCTCGCAGTGGGTGCAGTATGCACGCCTCGTCCGCGGCTCCGTCCTGGCCTTGCGCGAGCGGGAGTTCATCCAGTCCGCCCGCGCCATCGGGGTCAAGGACTGGCGGATCATCGTCCAGCACCTGCTGCCGAACCTGATCGGCCCGGTGATCGTGCTGCTGACGCTGAACGTCGCCAACAACATCCTGCTGGAAAGCAGCCTGACCTTCCTCGGCCTCGGCATCGATCCGACCATCCCCAGTTGGGGCGGCATGCTGGCCTCGGGGCGCACCTATCTGCAGGTCGCGTGGTGGGTCAGCGTCTTCCCCGGCCTTGCCATTCTTCTGACCGTGCTGGGCCTGAACCTGCTCGGCGACTGGCTGCGCGACAGCCTCGACCCCACCGGGAGAACCTCTCGATGACCGTCCTGTTCGAAGCCGCGTTCGAGCGGACGCTCGACCAATTGTGCGCCCAGTTGAACGGCAAGACGGCGGAGGCCTGGACCTTCGACGACGCGCGGAGCCGTCGCGCCGCCGAAAGGCGCCTCGCGGAGCGCGGCGTGTCCGCACGGATCCGCAGCGCCTACAAGCCCCTGCTGCATTTCTTCCTGGAAGAGGTGGAGCGGCAGGATCTGGCAGCCGCAACCATCGCCTATCCGGTCCACCCGCAGGCTCCGGCGAACCGCTTCCTGCTGGAGTCCTATCCGCTGGCCGCGCTGCTGGCGGGGGCTGAGGTCGCGTTCCGCCCGCGGGCCGACGGCGCGTTCCATTACGACGTGACGCTGACCTTCAAGGACGGCCGGCGGGAGGAACGGCGGGTGGCCGCGCCCAACCGCGTCCACACCGACATGGCGGGCGAGACCGGCGTCTCGCCGACCGGCTGGCTGCGCCTGGACGGTGATAGCGTTGGCGAACGGCTGGAGACCGATTACGAGCGGCTGTTCGAGTCCGCCATGACGGCCATCGCCAACCATCCCTGGACCGGCGGCGAGCCCTATTTCGAAGAACTGAGCATCCACGCCGACCATCCGGCGGCGGACGAACCGCTGGGCTTCGCCGACGAGGTGATGAGCCTTCGCGAAGCCCTGCACGAGGACTTCTACTTCTCGCTGCTGGAGGTGTTCCAGCGCAAGTCCGGCCGGCCGCTCGGCGATCGCGGGCTGAAACCGGGCCAGATCGCGCCGGACATCAAACTGAGCGACGGTGCGGTGCGGGTGCGGGTGGAACTGCGCCCCCTGTCGCGCGGCGCCATCACGTCCGCCGACGATCCGCTGGACGCCGCCACGCTGGACCGCGCCGCCGCTCCGATCGGGGATGCGGCGATCCGTGCCGGGCTGGAGCGGATCGGCGGCGAGCCGTTCGAGGCGGGAACGCGCAGCGGGCGCCGGGTGCTCGCCCGCCATGTGCGTGGCAGCGACGTGCCGGTGATGATCAGCGGCGGCCAGCACGCGAACGAGACGACCGGCGTGGTCGGCGCCCTGCGCGCGGCAAGCCGGCTGGCGCAGCGTCCGGGTGCGCATTTCACCGTGTCGCCCCTGGAGAACCCGGACGGCTACGCCCTGCATCACCGGCTGCGGGCCGGCAACCCGCGCCACATGCACCACGCGGCGCGCTACACCGCGCTCGGCGACGATCTGGAATACCGCAACCCCGCGGAGGCCGGTCCCCATCTGAATGAAAAGGCCATCCGGCTGGAGGCGGAACGGCGGAGCGGCGCCCGGCTCCACCTGAACCTGCACGGCTACCCTTCGCATGAATGGACCCGGCCGCTGTCGGGCTATGTGCCTCGCAACTTCGCCATGTGGACCCTGCCCAAGGGCTTCTTCCTGGTGATGCGCCACCATGCGGGTTGGGAGACGGCGGCGGAGCGCCTGCTCGACCGGGTGACGTCGCATCTTGCCACGATTCCGGGACTGGCGGCCCGCAACGCCGAACAGATCGCGCTTTACGAGATCCATGCCGGCGAGACCGGGTTCCGCCTCATCAACGGCTTCCCCTGCCTGTCGTCGCTGGATGAACGCAGCACGGTGCCGGTGACCTTGATCACCGAATATCCGGACGAAACCATCTACGGCGATGCCTTCATCCAGGGCCACACCGCGCAGATGGAAACGGTGCTTGCCGCCTACGAGGCCTGGCAGGAGCTTGTCGTGAGCTGACCGGCACCGTGACCCACCTTACTTAACCAGCGGGCAGCCGCCTTCCGACAGCGGGCGGAAGGCTTCGGGGCCAGGGATGGTCTTGATCAGCTTGTAGAAGTCCCAGGGGCCCTTCGATTCCTCGGGCTTCTTGACCTCGAAAAACAGCATGTCGTGGACCGCCCGGCCGTCGACGCGGACGCTGCCCTTGCCGAACAGGGGATCATCGGTCGGCAGGTCCCGCATCTTGGCGGCGACGACGGTGGCGTCGGTGCTGTCCGCCGCCTTGACCGCCTTCAGGTAATGCAGGGCGCCGGCATAGACGCCGGCCTGGTTGCCGGTGGGGCGGCGCCCGTCCATCCGGGCGGCGAAGCGGTCGGCGAAGGCGCGGGTGCCGGGATTCAGATCCCAATAGAAGGCTTCGGTCAGGTACAGCCCCTGCGCATCCTTCAATCCGACGGCGGCGACGTCGCTCAGCTGCATCAGCAGGGCGGCCAGCCGCTGGCCGCCGGCGGTGATGCCGAACTCCGTCGCCTGCTTGACCGACCCGATGGTGTCGCCCACCGCGTTGGCGAGCCCGATGACCTGCGCGCCGCTGCCCTGCGCCTGCAGCAGGTAGGAGGAGAAGTCGGACGCATTGGGCGGATGGCGGACGCTGCCGACGACCGTGCCGCCCAGGCTCTTGACCACCGCCGAAGCGTCGCGCTCCAGCGCATGACCGAAGGCGTAGTCGGCGGTCATGAAGAACCAGCGCTTGCCGCCGCTCTCCGTCACCGCCCGCGCCGTCCCGTTGGCCAGCGCCCAGGTGTCGTAGGTCCACTGGACGGTGTTGGGGGAGCATTTCGGGCCGGTCAGCTCGGTCGTGCCGGGACCGGACGCGATGAAGACCGCCTTGGAGTTGCGCGTCACCTCGTTTACCGCGAGCGCCACCGACGAGAAGGGCACGTCCAGGATCGCGTCGACATGCTCCTGGTCCAGCCAGCGGCGCGCCGTGGCGGCGCCGATGTCGGGCTTGTTCTGGTGGTCGGCGTGGATGACCTCGATGGTGACGCCCGGCAGTTCCTTGGCGAAATCCTCCGCCGCCAGCTGCGCGGCCACCACCGAGCCCTGGCCGGTGCTGTCGGACGCGAAGCCGCTCATGTCGGTCAGCACCCCCAGCTTCACCCGGTGGTTCGCGATCTCGGCCGATGCCGGGACGGTGCCGATCGACAAGGCAACGAGGCTGGCCGCGGCCATGCCGGCCAGCGTGTATCCGGTTTTCATCAAGGTCCTCCCCTTATTCATTTTGATGCTTTTCGGTCTTGCCCGCTGCCGTCAGGCGCCGGCGGCCCCGCCACGCAGCTCCTGCAGGATTTCCTGGGCGATGTCCTGGCGCACGCTGCCGCGCTCCACCAGCACGGCGGCGACGCGGTCAATCTCGTCGCCGACCGCGCCGGCCATCATCGCGATGTTCTGGGCATGCAGGGCCATGTGGCCTTTCTGGATGCCGGTGGTCGCCAGCGCCTTCAGCGCCGAGAAATTCTGTGCCAGCCCGACCGCGGCGATGATGCGGGCGAGACGTTCGGCGCTGGTCACGCCGAGGATCTTCAGACAGGCCTGCGCCGTCGGATGCGCCTTGGTGGCGCCGCCGATCAGCCCGACCGCCATCGGCAGCTCGATGGAGCCGCTGAGCTGCCCGTCGGCGGTCACCTCGTAGTGGGTCAGACTGCCATACTGGCCGCTGCGGGCGGCAAAGGCATGGGCGCCGGCCTCCACCGCACGGGTGTCGTTCCCGGTCGCCAGCACGACGGCGCTGACCCCGTTCATGATCCCCTTGTTGTGGGTGGCGGCACGGTACGGGTCGGCGGCGGCGAAGTGATAGGCGCTGACGATGCCGTCGCGCACCGCCTCGCCGCTGATCTGGCCGCCGATCTGGTCAAGTGGCCACACCGCATGCGCCCGCGCCAGCCGGCGGTCGGCCAGATTGGACAGGATGCGCAGATAGACCCGGCCGCCGCTCCAGGCGGCGATGTGGGGAGCCAGCGTCTCCGCCATGCTGTTGACGGCGTTGGCACCCATCGCGTCGCGGGTATCGACGATCAGATGGGTCACCAGCATCGGGCCGCCCTGGCTGTCGAGCACGCGCACCTCGACGTCACGGAAGCCGCCGCCGAAGGACAGCAGCACCGGGTCGCAGCCGTCGCAGATCGCCTTGATCTCCTCGCGCCGCCCGAGGATGCGCAGGCGGGCCGCATGGGGATCGGCCACCTCGACCGCCTGGATCTGCGCGATCATCAGCGTGCCGGACATCGAGGTGGTGAAGCCGCCGGCGTCGTAGCATTGCCGGGCGGCGTTGCAGACGGCGGCGACGACCGACGACTCCTCCGTCGCCATCGGGATCAGCACATCCTCGCCGTCGACCCTCATATTGGTCGCGATCCCCAGCGGGATGTTCATCGACCCGATAACATTCTCGACCAGCCGGTCGGCAAGGCCCAGGTCCAGGTTGCCGGTGTCCGACAGCCGCGCGGCGGTCGCGGCATCGAGGCCGGCGAAGTCCGAGACGATGCCCAGGCGCTCCGCAGGCGATTTCTTGTGGAATCCGGAGATGCGGGAACTGCGGGTGGTGTCGGTCATTCCTGAGCCCTGTCTTGCGCTTTGCGGATGCATCCCCCCACAGGCGCCGCGCGGCGGCGCGCACCGGATGGGACAAATGGGGCGGGATAATGGTGGTGCCGGTCGAACGGGCGACGCAGGTCGGTCCGTCATCACCGTTCGTTCAATCGATAATCAGTGATACAAAGGGACGGCACAAGGGACAGTTTCCCGGAATCTCCGGGACACTGTACCAGTGCATTTTCTGGGACACTGCAACGGTGATGCGATGACACGGGTGGGCAGCATCGTCGACAGGATCGCCGGCCTCATCGGCGAGGGTCTGTTGAAGCCGGGGGAACGCCTCCTGTCGGTGCGGGCCGGCGCCGTCGAGCATGGCGTCTCCAAGAACACGATGGCCGAGGCCTACGACCGTCTGGTGGCGCTGGGCCATGTCGAGGCGAAGCAGGGGGCCGGCTATTACGTCGCCCGCGTCCGCCACCCCGTGGCCGGGCAGCAGTCCGCCCATGTCGCCGAAGCGGTCGACTTCGTGTCCCTGCTGCGCGAACAGCTGGTGCAGAGCTATGCCGTGCGGATCGGCGACGGCCGTCCGCCGCCGTCCTGGATGGAGCGGTTCGAGGTCGCTGGCAACCCACGATTCCTGGCCGCAAGCCGCGGCCTGACGCCGGATCATGGCTACGGCTCCCCCTGGGGCTTCCTGCCGTTGCGGGAGCGGCTGGCGCTGACGCTCGGCGAACGGTCGATCACGGCATCATCGGACCAGATCCTGCTGACCCAGGGCGCCAACCACGCGCTCGACCTCGTGGCCCGCCAGATGCTGGAACCGGGGGACACCGTGCTGGTCGACAGCCCCGGCTATTATCCGCTGTTCGGCAAGCTCCGGCTGTCGCGCATCGGCATCGTCGGCGTCCAGCGCCGCCACGACGGCCCAGATCTCGACGATCTCGCCGCCAAGGCCGCCGCCCACAAGCCGAAGCTGTTCTTCACCCAGTCGCTGGCGCACAACCCGACCGGCGGCTCAATCACGCCCGCCGTCGCGCACCGCCTGCTGCGGATTGCCGAACAGCACGGCCTACACGTCGTCGAGGACGACCCCTTCGCCGATGTCCTGCCCGCCGCCAGTCCACGGCTCGCCGCGCTCGACCAGCTGGAGCGGGTCATCTATGTCGGCACCTTCTCGAAAACCCTGTCGGCCAGCCTGCGTGTCGGCTATGTCGCGGCGAAACGCCCGCTGATCGACCGGCTGTGCGACGTCAAGATGCTGACCGTCGTCAGCACCTCCGACTATGTCGAGCGGATGGTCTACGCCTTCATCGCCTCCGGCCAGTATCTCCGGCATCTGCGCCGGCTGAAGACGCTGATCGGCGAGCACACGGAAAAGGCGACGCTCGCATTGACCCGCATCGGTGTCCGGCTGCCGCCGGCCGCTCCCGGCGGCTATTATCTGTGGGGTGAGCTTCCCGACCGCATCGACGAGGCGGAGCTGGTGCGCCAAGCCGCGGACCAGGGGATTTTCCTGGCGCCCGGCACGCTGTTCCTGCCAACGCGGACGGCCACCGCGCCAGCGATGCGGATCAACATCGCCTACGCCGACGATCCCCGCTTCATCGCATTTCTCGGCGACCGTCTTCAGGCAGACGGAGCGCGGTAACGGGAGGCGCTCTCAACCGCCGTTCCTATGGTCGCCCTCCCGGCGGCTTTCCTCGACCACCCAGCGGCGGAAGCGGTCGCGGCGCTCATCCGGCTTGCGCCGGCTGGAGACGACAAGGAAATAGCCCCGTTCCGTCTGGACCGGCCGGTCGAGCAGGGCAACCAGATGCCCGTCCCGCATCAGCTCGGCGATCAGCGGGCTCCATCCCAGCGCCACCCCCTGGCCCATCAGAGCGGCCTGCAGGACCAGCGGGTAATTGTTGAAGGTCAGATCATGGCCGCCGGCCGGCACGGGCAGCCCGTGCAGGGTGAACCAGTCGCCCCAGGACAGCCAGGCGGCCGGCCCGACGCATTCCAGATGCAGGAGCGGCAGGGACGCCAGATCGGCCGGGGAAGCGGCGCCCCCGGCCCCGGCTCCCGCCGCGAACGGGGCGCGGCTCGCGCGGAAGGCAGGGCTGCAGACCGGCAGGACCCGCTCGGGGAACAGCAGCTCCGCCTCGCAGCCGGGCCAATGGCCGTGACCGAAGGTGATGGCGATGTCCGCCGCCTCGCGGCGCAGGTCGATCGCGTTCTGCATCGTCACGATCCGCACGTCCAGCTCGGGCAAGAGCTGGCGCAGGGCGCCGAGGCGCGGCAGCAGCCAGCCGGAGGCGAAACCGAAATCGGTGGCGACGTTCAGAACGCCCGGCCGGTGCCTGTCACGGATGCGGGTCACCGCATCGCCGATGCCGTCCAGCGCGTCGCGCGTTGCCTCGTAGAGCCGCACGCCGTCTGGCGTCAGCGCGACCCCGCGGTGAAGGCGGCGGAACAGCGCCGTCCCCAGATCGGCCTCCAGCCAGCCGATCTGGTGGCTGACCGCCGACTGGGTGCAGGCAAGCTCGCGGGCGGCAGCGCTGAAGCTGAGCAGCCGGCCGGCCGCTTCGAAGAAAAGCAGGGTGCGCAACGGCGGCAGGCGGTCCTTTCCCATGAGCACCCTTCATATCAGCATGATGAGACAGGGGCTTCACGACCCCTGTTGGGTGCGTCAATTCTATCGTCATCGAACGATCTGTCCACAAACGGTATGAAGCAGGCGGATATGGCACGGCGCCCCAACATCCTTATCCTCATGGCCGACCAGATGATCACGCAGGCGCTCGGCGCCTATGGCAATCCAACGGTGCGGACGCCGCACATCGACCGCTTGGCGGAGGGCGGCGTGGTGTTCGACAGCGCCTACTGCAACAGCCCGCTCTGCGCGCCTTCGCGCTATGTCTTCCTGTCGGGGCGATTGCCCTCGACGATCGGCGGCTACGACAACGCCGCCGAATTTCCGTCCGCCGTGCCTACCTTCGCCCATTACCTGCGGCTGGCCGGCTACCAGACCATTCTGTCCGGCAAGATGCACTTCTGCGGAGCCGACCAGCTTCACGGCTTCGAGGAACGGCTGACCACCGACATCTATCCGGCCGATTTCGGCTGGACGCCGGACTGGACCCGGCCCGAGGAGCGGCCGAGCTGGTATCACAACATGAGTTCGGTGCGCGACGCCGGTCCCTGCCTGCGCACCAACCAGCTCGACTTCGACGAGGAGGTGGTCTTCACCTCGGAGCGCAAGCTGTACGACATCGCGCGTGGCCGGCGGGAACGGCCCTTCTGCTTCGTGGTATCACTGACCCATCCGCACGACCCCTACGCCATCACCGAGCGCTACTGGAACCGCCACACCGACGCGGAGGTGCCGCTGCCGCGCATCACTCTGACGCCGGACGAGATGGACCCGCATTCGCGGCGGTTGCGCCAGGTCTGCGCGATGGACGAGATGCCTCTCAGCGAACGGCAGATTCGCAATGCCCGCCGCGCCTATTACGGTGCGGTCGCCTATGTGGACGACCAGATCGGTCGGCTGATGGGCGCGCTGGAGGAAACCGGACTGGCCGAGGATACCGTCATCGTCCTGCTGTCCGACCACGGCGACATGCTGGGCGAACGCGGGCTGTGGTACAAGATGAGCTTCTTCGAGTCCGCCTGCCGCATCCCGCTGATCATCCGGGCGCCGGGCTGGTTCCAGGCCGGGCGGGTCGCCGCTTCGGTCTCGTCGATGGATCTGCTGCCGACCCTGGTCGACCTCGCCCATGACGGAGCGGCGCCAGGCTGGAGGACGCCGATCGACGGGCGCAGCCTGCTGCCGCACCTTCAGCGCAGCGGCGGCCACGACGAGGTGATCGGCGAATATCTGGCGGAAGGTGCCCTGGCCCCGATCGTGATGATCCGGCGCGGCCGCGACAAATTCATCCATTCGCCGGCCGATCCCGACCAGCTTTACGACCTGTCCGAGGATCCGGACGAATTGGTGAATCGGGCGGAGCAACCCGCCGTCGGCTCGGCGGATGCCGATGCCGTACGACGCTACCGTGCCGAGGTGGACCGGCGCTGGGATCTGGCGCGCCTGCATGAGGAGGTCGTCGCCAGTCAGCAGCGGCGCCTCCTGGTGGCCGATGCGCTGCGCCAGGGGCAGCACCGCTCCTGGGATTTCCAGCCCTTCACCGACGCAGGCACCAGCTATATGCGCAACCATCTGGATCTCGACGATCTGGAAGCCATGGCGCGCTTCCCGCGCCCTGGTACCTCTGTGCAATAGGACGGCGCGCCGGCGCGCCGGACGTCGACCATCACCCGACAGGAGGGAGAGCAGCATGCGTGCACCGGAGCTTGCAATCGGCGGTTTGACAGCAGGGCGTGCGGCACTGGCCGGCCTGGTGGCCGTGATCGGGATGACGGCCGGCGCGTTGGCGATTTCGGCATCGGCATCGGCATCGGCGGCGGCGGAGCCCGCGAGCTGCCAGATGGTGAGGATGGCCGATCCCGGTTGGATGGACATCACCGCGACCAATGCGGTGGCGGGAACGCTGCTGGGTGCGATGGGCTATCAGCAGAAGATCGAGACGGTCGCCGTGCCGATCATTTTCCAGGGGCTGAAGACCGGGCAGATCGATGTCTTCCTCGGCAACTGGATGCCGGCCCAATCCACCTACCTCGATAAGCTGATCGCCGAGAAATCGGTCGAGATCGTGCGTCCGAACCTGGAGAACGCCAAATTCACCCTGGCGGTGCCGACCGCGGTGGCCGATGCCGGCGTGCACAGCTTTGCCGACCTCGCCCGGTTCGGTGACCGGTTCGAAAAGAAAATCTACGGGATCGAACCGGGCGCGCCGGCGAACCAGAACATCCAGCGCATGCTCGACAAGAAGGATTTCGGGCTGGAGGGCTGGACCCTGGTCGAATCGAGCGAGCAGGCCATGCTGGCACAGGCGATGCGCCGGACGCGCAACAAGGATTGGGTGGTCTTCCTCGGCTGGCAACCGCACCCGATGAACACCCGGATCGACATGACGTATCTCAGCGGCGGCGACGCCTATTTCGGCCCGAACTTTGGCAGCACCACGGTCAACACCTTGTCCCGGCGCGGCTACGGCACCGACTGCACGAACGTCCACCGCCTGTTCAGCCAACTCGCCTTCACCGTCGAGATGGAGAACGAGATCATGGCCGCCATCACGGACGACAAGAAAGCCCCCAAGGACGCAGCGGCCAGCTACCTGAAGGCCCATCCCGACCTCCTCGGCCCCTGGCTGGCCGGCGTGTCGACCCGCGACGGCAAGGACGCCGTGCCAGCCGTGCGCGCGGCGCTGGGCCTGAAGTGACGCAACCAAGCGATAAGGAGACGAACAACCATGCTGGCCGCGCTGCGCACATGGGTCCGGGCCCGCCTCCCGTCCTGGTTCCGGCCGGCCTACCGACCCGAACGCCATTACATGCGGGGTCCCTCCGGTTTGCGGTGAGGCCGGAGGGGCAGGACTGTGAACCGTCGATCCGTCGTCGCCCTCCGGAAGCCGCCATCCCCATCCCCGCAACCATCAACCCAGCCTGACCCTGGCGGCCCGACGGTGTCCGGTCCTGTCGGGTGCGCACCGGATGCTTCACCATGTTGTTGCCGAAGTCACCGCGCCCTCCGGCGGGAGAGCCGCGCAAGGGAGCAATCGCTCTTCCACGCGCCGCCACGCGCTTGAACGGTGCGCGCAAGCCAGCCCGCTCCCATCTTGTCCGGCTGATCACGCGACCGTCCCGCGGGGCGGTCACCTTCCGCCAATGGGTACGCCGTGCCGAGATCGGCATCGTCGGCCTGGCCCTGCTGGCGGGGGCCGCCGCAGGATTGTCGGCGGTGTTGATGAGCGAAGCGACGCAGCATCTCCATGCCCTGCTGTTCGGTGCCGAAGCCCGGCACGGCCTCAGCCTTCTGGAGAATGCCGATCCGCGCCTGCTGTTGGCGGTGCCGGCCCTGGGCGGATTGCTGCTCGGGCTGCTGAACTGGAGAATGGGGCGGCACGGGGTCAGGACGCCGGTCGACCCCATCGAGGCCAATGCCTTGCATGGCGGGCGTATGCGGCTGTCCGACGGCGCTGTCGTTGCTGCGCAGAGCATCGTCTCGAACGGGTTCGGCGCCTCGGTCGGGCTGGAGGCCGCATTCACCCAGGTCGGCAGCAGCCTGGCGTCCCGCCTGGGCGGCGTTTTCGGTCTGCGCAGGGGCGACCTGCGCGTGCTGGTCGGATGTGGTGCTGCCGGGGCGCTGTCGGCCGCCTTCTGCGCCCCGGTCACCGGCGCCTTTTATGCCTTCGAGCTGGTGGTGAGCACCTATTCGATCGCAAGCCTGGCGCCGGTGATGGCCAGCGCTGTGGCGGGCATGCTGGTGGCTTCCCTGCTCGGTCGGACCACGGTGTTGAGCGGCGCTGGCAGCGTCGCCGCACCCTCTTTCGGCGATTACCCGCTGGCGCTGCTGCTCGGGCTGCTCTGCGGTCTCCTCGCCATTGCGCTGATGAAGGGAATGACGCTGGTGGAGGCCGTGCTGCGGCGCGCCGTTCCCTGGGGCTGGCTGCGCCCGATGGCCGGCGGTCTTGCCGTCGGCGGCCTTGCCATTTTGTCCACGGGCGTCCTATCGGCCGGTCACGGCGTGCTGCACCTGGCGCTCGCCACCGACCTCGCGGTGCCCCTGCTCCTCGGGCTGCTCGTCCTCAAGACGGCGGGCACCGCGATTTCGATCGGCAGCGGTTTCCGCGGGGGCCTGTTCTTCGCCTCCTTGCTTCTCGGTGCATTGCTCGGCAAGCTGTTCGCCGCCGCCGGAACCAACCTGCTGTCCGTCCCCGTCGATCCGATGCTGTTTGCCGTGATCGGAACCAGCGCCTTCGGCGCGGCGGTGGTCGGCGCCCCCCTGGCCCTGACATTTCTGGCGCTGGAGGGAACCCGTGACTTTGCCGTCGCCGGCCCCGTGCTGGTGGCGGTCATTGCAGCGACAATGGTGGTCAGGCGCCTGTTCGGCTATTCCTTCGCCACCTGGCGCTTCCATCTGCGGGGCGAGACCATCCGCAGCGCCCACGACATCGGCTGGCTCCGCGACCTGACCGTCGGTCGGCTGATGCGCCGGGACGTGACCACGGTGCCGCTCGGTGCGTCGCTGGCCGTGGTCCGGCGCGCTTACCCGCTGGGGGCCACGCAACGGCTCATCGTCGTCGACGAGTCCAACCGCTATGCCGGTGTGCTCCTGCTTCCGGAGGCCCATGCCGCCGGTCCGGAGGTCGAGACCGTCGACCCGCTGCTGCGCCTGCGGCAGCGGGCGCTGCTGCCGGCGATGAACGCCAAGGAGGCGATGGCCCTGTTCGAGGACGCGGAAGCCGACGCGATGGCGGTGGTCGACGGTGTCCAGTCGCTGCGCGTCATCGGAATGCTGACGGAAGCCTATCTCCTGCGTCGTTACGGCGAAGAGGTGGACAAGCGTCGGCGCGACGAGGTCGGGATCCCGACCGTACCCTGACGGATCATTGCCGCCTGTTTGCAATGGGTGTTCGGTGCATCCGTTGCAAAATCTGCGGGTGGTGGAGTTGCCGGCGGCGCGCGGCATCGCGAATGGTAGAGAAAGCGCTTCAAAGACCGCCGCCGCGCCCTCGCTCTGTCCGGCTGTCAACAGGTTGGCGGTGCCGGCGATGCTTCTCCTTATCCCTCGGGCAGCGCCACACCGGAGATTTCGGCGCAGAGAGCCGTCAGCCGATCCTGAAGCCGGGGATCCAGCGCCTGCGGGTTCGGGGACATGCGCTTCATGTGATAGAAATATTCTCCCGTCACATCCGCCCTGGGATCGTCGCCCGCGGCAAGCCACGCCTGGGTCAGATGCGCCTGATCCATGTCGTCGGGCGCGCCGGGGCCGCCCATCCTGGTCGGTACCCAGCCCGGCTCCAGGGAATTGCAGAAGACCCCCGGCCAGCGGCGGGCGATGGCGAAGGCCAGCATCGCGTCGTGCAGCTTGCTCTCGGCATAGGCTTCCGAGCCGTTCCAGCGCCGCTGTTTCCACAGGATGTCGTCGAGATTGGCGTCGGCATGATGATGCATGCCGGACGACAGATAGACGAGCCGCTTCGGACGGTCGATCAGGGCCGTCAGGATGTAGGCCGACAGCGTGTTGATTGCGAAGACGTGCGGCAGCCCGTCGGCCGTCAGACGGTGCGCCTCGCGATAGCCGACCGCGGCGTTGTGGATGACGGCGTCGAACCTGCCGAGCGCATTGACCTGTGCGGCGACCTCCTTGCTGCCGGCGATGGTCGAAACGTCGCCGACCACGACCGCTTCGGCCTGCGGCAAGGCTTCGCGGGCATACCCGGCCCGGCCGGCGTTTCGGGCATGCAGGACGACCTGATGGCCCTTCTCAATGAGCAACTCGGCTGCCATGAGGCCGAGCCCGGTCGATGAGCCGGAAATGAAGATGCGGGACATGGGTTTCTCCTTCCGATGGGAAGCAATCAGGATTGCAGGCCACGCGCGGCGGCCAGAGCCGCGCCGGCCAATGCGCAGGCCGCACCGAACAGATAAACAGCGGCATAGCCGAACTGTCCGGCGATTACGCCTGCCACCGGGCCCGAAACGCCATAAGCGATGTCGAGGAATGCGACGAAGGCGCCCATGGCGCTGCCGCGATTGGTGGGCGGCACCCGTTTGAACGCCTCCACGCCGAGAGCCGGAAAAACCAGGGCGCAACCGAGACCCGTCATCAGGGCGCCGGCGAGCGCCATGACATCGGTCGGCGCCGACCAGATCATCGCCTGTCCGACGGCCTCGATCATGAGCGACCACAGCGCGACCCGATAGCCGCCAGTCCGGTCGGGCAGGCTGCCGAAGAGGACGCGCACGACGATGAAGCCGACACCGAAGGCGGTCATGACGAGCCCGGCGCTGTCCCAATGACGTGACGCGAAATAGAGCGAGGCGAAGCCCGTCAGCCCCGACAGGCCGACGCCCTGCAGCATCAGGCCGACCCCCTCGCGCCAGATTTGGCCGATCACCTTGTAAAAGGGCAGCCGGGGGCCGGCGGGCGAAGCATAGGAAGTTTGGCGCAAGGCAATGGCGATGGAGGCGAGCGGCGCGACGATGCAGGCGACCATCGCCACTTCGAGGCCGTAGCCCTGGTAAAGCAGCATGCCGACAGGCGAGCCGATGGCCAACGCGGCGAACATGGCGATTCCGGTCCAGGACATCGACATGCCGGCGCGCTGCGGTCCGACCGAAGCGATCGACCAGGAGACGCAGCCGGTAACGAACTGGCTTTCGCCGAGACCGGCCGCCAGCCGGCCCGCCACGACGGTCGCGAGACCGGTGCCCGGCGAAATCCCCGGCAGGGACGCGACGAGATAGAGCAGGCCGGCGAGTGCGCTGATCGCGGCACCCTGCAACGCCGAGCGCTTGCCGCCATGCAGGTCGGTGAGGCGGCCGGCATAGCCGCGCGTCAGCACGGTCGCCAGGAACTGGATGCCGATCACCAGTCCGACGATCAAGGTGCTGAAGCCCAGCTTGTCGTGGATGAAGAGCGGGAGCACCGGCAGCGGCAGCCCGACGGCGAGATAGCCGCAGAACAGCGCCCCGATGATGCCCGGCGCGGGGCGGGAAAGGAATTGCGGCGCGGTATCGGACCGTGGCGCATCCTTGACGGCAAGTGCCGGCATGGCAGCCTCCGTGTGAGTTCTCTGATGTGGAGGAAGACGCCACCCGCAAGGAGGCGGCGTCACCTTCGCTTCGGCGCCGTTCGCTCAGGCCGCCTTTGCACCCGCGCCGGAGCGCGCCGGCCGGTAACCGCTGGCCTGGAGCAGGTGGCCGAGCGAACCGTTCACCTCGGCCTGCAGCTTCGGCAGATCGACGCCGACGAGCGTGCCTCCGCGCTTTCGGATGCCGCCCGCCACCATGACCGTGTCGACGTTGGAGCGTTCCACCGCATGGACGATGGTCCCGACCGCGTCGGTGACCGGAAAAACGGCGACATCGTCGGTGCGCACCATGATGATGTCGGCCTGACGGCCGACCGCCAGCACGCCGATCCGGTCCTGGAGACCGGCGGCACGCGCGCCGTTGACGGTGGCGGACTCGAGCACCGCTTCGGAGGAGATCGGCGCGGGCGCGGTCTCCTCACCCCGGAACCGGCGATAGCGCATGGCCGAGCGCTGCTGGCCGAACAGCGCATGCATCTCGCCGAACAGGTCGCTGCCGAACGCGGTGTCGAGATCGATGCCGAGCGCAGGCGCAAGTCCGTGATCGACTGCCTGCTGCCAGGCGAAGCGCTCGTCGTCGAAACCGAAGAGAGCGTCGGAGCGCGGATTGACGGTCACGTTGACACCGGCGGCGGCGAGACGCTTCCAGGTTTCTTCCGGCAGGCGCGTGCAGTGATTGAAGATGTTGTGGCTGCCCAGCAGGCCCGGCTCGTCGAACGCCGGTCCCAGCGTCGCCAGATCGCCGATGAACTCGGTGAGGATGCGCATGTCGAGCGCACGGGCGGCCCGCCACCAGTCGATGTTGAACTGGCCGAACAGCCCGACCCGCACCAGCCCGTCGCCCTGGTTCCAATGGTCGGCCAGACGCTTCAGATCGGCGGGGATATGCGCGCCCGATGCTCCCTTGTCCATCGCGGCGCCGACCATGTGAAGGGCGCGGATGCCGCTGTCGTCGAGTGCGTCCAGCGCCGCGTCGGTATGTTCGGGGCTGCGCGAGCTGTGGCAGGCATCGATGACCGTGGTGATGCCGGCATCGAGGCAGGCGAGCGCCGTCAGTCTGGTGCTCAGATGCATGTCGAGCGGGCGATAATGTGCGCCCAGCGTCTCGGCAACGACATCGATATAGGTGAAGAGATCTTCGACATCCGGCATCATCCGCCGCATCACGCCGAGCCACATGTGGTGGTGGGCGTCGATCAGGCCGGGCATGACGATGCTGCCGGTGGCATCGATCACCTCGGCGTCCACGGCGGACAGGTCCGCCCCGATGGCGGCGATCCGGTCACCCTCGACCAGTATGTCGCCGACCGGCGGCGCGGCGGTCGTCCCGTCCATCGTGATGATCGTGCCGCCTTTGAAGAGCGTGCGGGAATTGCTTTGCGTCATGGTCTGGTCCTCATCATCGTTTGGCGCCTTGGCTTGTGGGGCCTCGATGCCTCGCAACCGATATCGCCCGGAACCACCCTTGAATTAAGTGAGATTGTGTCAGATCATTCCTGACTGAAAATCAGATATCAGGACGAGCGGAGCGGCGCATGGCATTCGATGGGCGGATTCTGTCCGGGGTCAGCGTGCTGGCGGCCGTGGTCGAAGCGGGCAGCTTCGTCAAAGCCGCCGAACTGATCGGACTCACCGACTCCGGCGTCAGCCGGTCAATCGGCCGGCTGGAGGCGCGCTTGGGCGTTCGCCTGCTCGACCGCACGACCCGCTCGGTCTCCCTGACCGACGAGGGCCGGCGCTTTTATGAGGAGGCGAAACCTCATCTCGATGCCATTGAGGACGCCGCGGTCTCGGCCTCCGGTGCCGTCTCGGTGGTGCGGGGGCGTCTGCGGGTCGATATCGATCCCTTCTTCCTGCCGCTGGTGCTTGCCGGACGGCTCGGCCCGTTCTGCGAACGCCACCCCGACCTGACCGTCGAGTTCGTGACGCGCAACCATTTCGGCGATCTGGTGGCGGACGGCATCGATCTCGCCATCCGGTTCGGTCAGCCACGCGGGGCGACGCTGATTTCGCGCAAACTGGTCGAGGCTCCGATCCTCACCGTGGCGTCACCTACTTATCTCAGCCGGCACGGCAAGCCCGCGCATCCATCGGAACTTGCGGGGCATCGCTGCCTGCAGTTCATCGACCCCTCGTCGGGGCGTCCCTTCGGCTGGGAGTTCATCCGCGGCGACGAAGCGATCGAGGTGCCGACAACAGGGCCGCTGACCTTCACCGATCCCAAATCGTTGCTGGAGGAATGTCTGGCGGGCACCGGAATCGCGCAGTTGATCGGGTGGGGCGTCGGTGCGCGGCTGACGTCGGGCGCACTGATCGACCTCTTCCCCGACTGGCATGGCGAACGCTTTCCGCTTTTCGTCTACCATCCGTCGCGCCAGCATCCGCCGGCCAAGGTCCGGGCATTCATCGACTATTGCGATGGGATAGTCCAGAGCCTCTAGAGTTCATCGGAATTCCGGCGCGCCGCCTCGTCGCGGAAGCCGTCCCCATGCAGCCACCCCAATTCTACGACGATGCCGCCGCCCAGATAATCTATGGCTTCTCCGCGCTCAGTCCGCAGTATCAGACGGTTGGGCGCTTCGTGCTGGATCTTCCTGACGAGATTGCAGTCCTTGTCCATGCGCCCGGCTCCAACCGGAGCCTGCCGCCAAACAAGAACGCTTGGCGGCCGAAACCATCTGCGATCCGACCGCCGCCCAGACAGGCGAAGCCGAGACTGAATGCTGCTCCGCCGGGCTGATGAAAGCGACCACACTGGAACCGGCTCCAGATGGCGCCGCCGGCAGGACTGGCAACGATTTGAGGAGTGATGATCGGCCACAAACCGTCTTGAGCTCAGGCCAATTGATGCTATATCGTGGGATCAATTGATCGGAGGCGGCGGTGCAGATTCAGGAGATTGTCAACGTCATGGGGGGCCGCGCCACGTTCGGCGGTGCCGTCACCACGCCGATGGATCTGCTGCGCCGCATCGGCGAGGGGGTGACCGTCGACGCCCTCGACCAAGTTGCCAAACATGTTTACACCGATCCGGCAGCGCGCCGGATGCTGATGAACCGCATCGTGCCGGAGGGAACGCTGAAGCGCCGCCTGCGGGAGGGACGGCTCACCCCGGCCGAAGGCGAGCGCACGGCGCGCGTGGCGAACGTCATCGCACACGCAGAGTACGTGTGGCGGAACGCCGAGGATGCCCGGCAGTGGTTGACGACGCCGCACCCGGAACTCGCCGATCGTGCACCCATCGAGGTGGCCGTCGACGAATTCGGCGCCCGGCATGTCGAGGACATTCTCGACGCGATCCTGCATGGATTGCCCGCGTAAGCCATGCCATCGCACCCGACGGGGCCGTTGACGGCGTTCCGCATCGCGGACGACCGCTTTCCGCTGCTGGATGGCGGCGGGGCCTTCAAGACCGGCGGCCGCTGGAACTCCAAGGGGCGTCATGTCGTCTATGCCGGACTTGGCTTCGCCACCGCGATGCTGGAAAAGCTGGCGCACACACGGATCGGCCGGATTCCGGCCGGGCAGCAGTTCGCCAAGATCTTCGTTCCGGGGCACGTCGCGGTCGAGGAGATCGGTCCGGGCGACGTGCCCGGGTGGGACGATCCCGGCTACGCGGCCAGCCAAGCCTATGGCGACGCGTGGTACGACAATCGACGATCGGCGGTCCTGATCGTGCCGTCGCACCCGGCCATGGGATTCGAGCGCAACCTCCTGATCAACCAGCTTCACCCGGACTTCGCCGACATCCGTGCGTCCCGGCCACGGCCCGTGATTTGGGATGCCCGCTTGTTTGCGCCGGCCCTTTGAGACTGGCGCAAATCTCTGGCCCTTGTGCTGCGGGGGAATTGTGGAACTGAACCGCCCTGCACCAGCGCCCTGTTCCAGTTCTGCCCAACTTATACCGAAGCCGAACCGTCTATTTCTCCCGGAGCCCCCCGCCCCTTGCACGATGGGGCGTGATCCGTCGGAGGCGGAAAAATCTTCTTCCGCCCTATAAAATCCCCGCTTGACCTCAAGGTAGCTTGAGGTCCTAGGCTCAAATCATCGATATCGATCGCTACCGGATTCCCTAGCCTTGCCCATTCCGGGCCGCGGCCCTGCCGTGAGAAAGGAGGAACCTGTGATCTCGCCACCCATGATCTCGCCATTGACGATCAACTGGACGATGCTCAACACCCTGCGTGCTCTGCCTGGTCCCGAGGCGTTGAGCCCGACGGCATCATTGTCGGACATCATGAAGGCCACGCACCTGAAGCCGGTCGTGGTCAGACCGATCCTCATCGACCTGGTCAGCGAAGGACTCGCTCGCGAATACATGACCCACCGCGGACTTCAATACGCCAGGACCAGTGAAGGCGATCAGAAGATTCAAGCCATAAGGAACTGGCTCAGATAGCGCCGGCACCAGCCACATCCGATGATTAGCCAGCCCCCTCTGTGAGCTGGGGGTTTTCTCAGAAAAATCTGCTGAACGAGAACTCCGGAGCGCCCGCGTGCTCCTGGGGTAATGGGGAGGGCATGCATGGGCAAAGCACTTCAGGGCGTGCGGATTCTCGACTTCACGCATGTGCAGTCGGGGCCGACCTGCACCCAGTTGCTCGCCTGGTTCGGCGCCGACGTCATCAAGGTCGAACGGCCGGGCGAGGGTGACATCACCCGCGGCCAACTGCGCGACCTGCCGGACGCCGACAGCCTGTATTTCACCATGCTGAACCACAACAAGCGGTCCATCACCCTCGACACCAAGACGCCCAAGGGCAAGGAGGTGCTGGAGGCTCTGATCAAGACCTGCGACGTGATGGTCGAAAACTTCGCCCCCGGCGTGCTCGATCGCATGGGGTTCACCTGGGAACGCATCCAGGAGCTGAACCCCGCGATGATCGTCGCGTCGGTCAAGGGCTTCGGCCCCGGGCCGTTCGAGAACTGCAAGGTGTACGAGAACGTCGCCCAATGCGCGGGCGGCGCCGCCTCGACCACCGGCTTCGACGACGGCCCGCCCATGGTCACCGGCGCCCAGATCGGCGACAGCGGCACCGGTCTGCATCTGGCGCTGGGCATCGTCACCGCGCTGTACCAGCGCAAGGAAACCGGCCGGGGCCAGAAGGTGCTGGCCGCCATGCAGGACGCCGTGCTGAACCTGTGCCGCGTCAAGCTGCGCGACCAGCAGCGTCTGGCCCATGGGCCGCTGAAGGAATACCCGCAATACCCGAACGGCGCGTTCGGCGACACGGTGCCGCGCGCCGGCAACGCGTCGGGCGGCGGCCAGCCGGGCTGGATCCTGAAGTGCAAGGGCTGGGAGACCGATCCCAACGCCTACATCTACTTCATCGCCCAGGCTCCGGTCTGGAAGTCGATCTGCAAGGTCATCGGCAAGGAGGAGTGGATCACCGATCCCGACTACGCCACCCCGGTGGCCCGCCTGCCGCGGCTGATGCAGATTTTCGGCACGGTGGAGGAGTGGACCAAGACCCTGACCAAGTTCGAGGTCATGGACATCCTCAACAAGTACGACATCCCCTGCGGCCCGATCCTGTCGATGAAGGAGATCGCCGAGGACAAGTCGCTCTACGAGACCGGCACGCTGGTCGAGGTGGAGCATCCGACCCGCGGCAGCTACCTGACGGTCGGCAACCCGATCAAGCTGTCCGACAGCCCGACGGAGGTCACCCGCTCCCCCCTGCTGGGTGAGCACACCGACGAAATCCTGCGCAACGTGCTGGGATTTGACGAGCAGAGCATCACCCAGGCGCATGAAAGCGGCGCGCTGGGGCCTGCCCAGACGCGCATTGCGGCCGATTAGGACCGGGCAAACAGAACCGGCGACCCAAAAAACATGCACCGAGACTCCGCCCCTTCCAACGACCGTTCGCCTCTGCCCGCTAGGCGGGAGCTCAGACACCCAGGAGGGATCAAGATGACTGCCGTAATCGATCCGACCCGCGTCGGACACCCGACCGAGGTGGTGCGCCGCCTTCTCGATACCGCGAAGGCCGAGGGCCGTACCTCCTTGACCGCACCGGAAGCCAAGGAACTCTGCGATCTCTACGGCATTCCGGTGCCGCGCGAAGGAGTGGCCCGCAGCGCCGATGACGCGGTCCGGCTCGCCGAAGGCATGGGATTTCCGGTGGTGATGAAGATCGTGTCGCCGCAGATCCTGCACAAGACGGAAGCCGGCGGCGTGCTGGTCGGCGTTCCCAATGCCGATGCCGTGCGCGACGGGTACAAGACCATCATGGGGCGCGCCCGCACCTATGACCCGAAGGCCGAGCTGATCGGTGTCCAGGTCCAGCAGATGGTGAAGGGCGGGACCGAGGTCATCGTCGGCTCCATCACCGACCAGAGCTTTGGCAAGCTGGTCGCCTTCGGGCTCGGCGGCGTGCTGGTCGAGGTACTGAAGGACATCACCTTCCGTCTGGCGCCGGTGACGCGGGAGGACGCGCTGTCGATGCTGGACGGCATCCAGGCCGCGGACATGCTGAAAGGGGTGCGCGGCGGCAAGCCGGTCGATCGCGCCACACTGGCCGATCTGATCGTCAACGTCTCCCGCCTTGTCGACGAGGTGCCGGAGATCGTGGAACTTGACCTGAACCCGGTCTTTGCCAGCGAGGACGGCGCCATCGCCGCCGACGTGCGCGTGGTCCTGGACTTCGAAGCGAAGACGCCGCGCTACCGGCCGGAGCCGGACCAGATCGTGCGGCAGATGAACCGCATCATGAAGCCGGACGCGGTGGCGGTGATCGGCGCCTCGTCGGAAGACGGGAAGATCGGCAACTCGGTGATGAAGAACCTGATCAACGGAGGCTACAAAGGAAAAATATACCCGATCCACCCCAAGGCCGACGACATCCTGGGCTACAAGGCCTACCGAGGCGTCAAGGATGTGCCCGGCGACATCGATGTGGCGGTCTTCGCCATCCCCGCCAAATTCGTCGCGCAGGCCCTGACCGAGGTCGGTGAAAAGCGGATCCCGGGCGCCGTGCTGATCCCCTCCGGTTTTGCTGAAACGGGCAATGTCGAGGGGCAGGACGCCATCGTCGAGATCGCCCGCAAATACGACGTGCGCCTGATGGGGCCGAACATCTACGGCTTCTATTATACACCCAAGAATCTCTGCGCCACCTTCTGCACGCCCTATGACGTGCAGGGTAAGGCGGCCCTGTCCTCGCAATCCGGCGGGATCGGCATGGCGATCATCGGCTTCAGCCGCTCGGCCAAGATGGGTGTGTCGGCCATCGTCGGTCTCGGCAACAAGTCGGACATCGACGAGGACGATCTGCTCTATTTCTTCGAACAGGATGACAACACCCAGGTCGTCGCCATGCATTGCGAGGACCTGAAGGACGGCCGGGCCTTTGCGGATGCCGCCAAGCGGGTGTCCAAGACCAAGCCGGTGGTCGTGCTGAAAGCCGGCCGCACCTCGATGGGCGCGCGGGCGGCCAGTTCCCACACCGGTGCGCTCGCCGGCAACGACAAGATCTATGAGGATGTCCTGGCGCAGAGCGGCGTCGTCCGCGCCCGCAGCCTTCAGGATCTGCTCCAGTTTGCCCGTGGCATTCCGGTGCTTCCGACACCGAAGGGCGAGAATGTCGTCATCATCACCGGTGCCGGCGGGTCCGGCGTGCTGCTGTCGGACGCTTGCGTGGACAACGGCCTGTCATTGATGGCGATGCCACCCGACCTCGACACGGCGTTCCGCAAGTTCATCCCGCCCTTCGGGGCCGCCGGCAATCCGGTGGACATCACTGGGGGCGAGCCGCCGACCACCTACAAGAACACCATCCGCCTTGGCCTGGAGGATGACCGCATCCATGCCCTGATCCTGGGCTATTGGCACACGATCATCACGCCGCCGATGGTGTTCGCCCAACTCGTCGTCGACGTCAAGGAAGAGATGAAGGCGAAGGGAATTGAAAAGCCGATCGTCGCTTCTCTGGCTGGCGACGTACAGGTGGAGGAGGCGGCCGCCTTCCTCTATGAACACGGCGTCGTCGCTTATCCTTATACCACCGAAACCCCGGTTGCCGTGCTGGGCGCCAAATACAAGTGGGCCCGTGCGGCCGGCCTCCTCTGATCACGGCGGTCGAGCCGACACCGTCGGCGCAGTGGAAGTTTCATCAGCCGCTTCGGGCTGACATCAGATCAACAAGGGATGTGACCGGCCATGCTCGATCCAATGACCTACGATCGGGATCTCAGCGTAGGCGATGTGGCGAAGCGCTCGGGAGTCGCCGTTTCGACACTCCACTTCTATGAGCACAGAGGTCTGATAAAAAGCTGGCGCAGTGATGGCAATCAGCGTCGCTATACCCGGGATGTCCTTCGCCGGGTTGCCGTCATAAAGGTCGCGCAACGGCTTGGTCTCTCCCTGGGGTCGATTGCGGCGGCCCTCGACGTGCTGCCCAAGGACCGTTCGCCGACCGCCGAGGACTGGAGGAGGATGTCAAGTGCGTGGCGTGATGAGCTGGATGACCGGATCACCAAGCTCGCACGGCTTCGCGATGAACTTGACCACTGTATCGGGTGTGGCTGTCTCTCGATCAATGACTGTCCCTTGCGGAATCCCTGGGACGTGCTCTCCGCCTCGGGTCCGGGCCCGCGACTGCTCGACCCGCTTTGACGGTTGGTGAACAGCGGTGTCTTGGGGCCTGCCACCCCCGGTTCCACCTGCGTCGGCAGCCCATCCGGAACTTGGGGGTGACAGACTTCGGTGGCAGCCGGGCTTTTGGCTCGTGGCGGTGGTTTGCCGTTGCGAGAGCCATGGCACGCCCTGGGCCCGGCCATGCATGCGGACACCCGACCTCAGCGACGGCTATGGAAATTTTAGATACAAACCATCGGGGAAATTCGCTGTTGCTCTTTGCAACTGCACCCTAGGCTTCATGCGATCTGCCACGAATTGCCCGGCACGGAACCGGAAATCTCTGTGCAGCGACGCCGACAAATGCGGAAGGCACCTGTGGTTCGGCTTTCGGCGCAGGCTGGAACACGCAGTAGAAGAGACTGAGCATGAAGAGCGACAAAACTGCGCAAACGATTGCCGCAGCCAACGGCATCGGGAGCGATACGGCGTTCGGTGCGGTGACGCCACCGATCTACCTGTCGACCACCTACCGCTTTACCGGCTTTGAGAAGCCCGGATCTTACGACTACTCGCGGACGGCGAACCCGACACGTGATCAGCTTGCCGATACCCTGGTGAAACTTGAGGGCGGCGCCGGCGCCGTGATCACCGCCACGGGCATGGCTGCGGTCGATCTGCTGCTGACGATGCTCACCCCTGGGCAGTTGGTGGTTGCCCCACATGATTGCTACGGTGGCACCTATCGCTTGCTCTCCATGCGTGCGGCAAAGGGCCATTTCGACGTGGTGTTCGTCGACCACAACGTCGAAGCGAGCTTGGCGGCGGCTCTCGAACGGCGGCCCGCTCTGGTTATCCTGGAAACCCCGAGCAATCCGCTGATGCGGGTCACGGATATCGCCCGGATTGCCGAGCAGGGCAGGGCGGTGGGAGCCAAGGTCGCCGTCGACAACACCTTCCTTTCGCCCGCGCTCCAGCAACCCATTGCGCTGGGAGCGGACTTCGTCATCCATTCGACCACCAAATATCTCAACGGTCATTCGGATGTCGTGGGGGGAGCCCTCATCGCCGCAGACCCGCAGGACCTGAAACACCTTGAGGATTGGGCCAATGCGACCGGCGTCACCGGCTCGCCATTCGACGCCTACATGACGTTGCGCGGCGTGAGAACGCTGTTTCCCAGGCTGGAGCACCAGCAGCGCAATGCCATTGCCATCGCCAATTTCTTGGATCGCCATCCCTGCGTGGACGCGGTGCATTATCCAGGGCTGCCGTCCCATCCCGGTCACGCCACTGCGGTGCGCCAGCAGCGTGGCTTCGGGGCGATGTTGAGCTTCAACATCAAGGGGGGCGCTGACGGCGCGCGCTGCTTCGTGGAATCAGTCAGGCTGTTTACGCTCGCAGAGTCTCTCGGCGGTGTGGAAAGCCTCGTGGCCCACCCGGCGACGATGACGCATGCAAGCATGGGAGTCGAGGCGCGGCGGGTGGCCGGCATCGACGACAGCCTGCTGCGGCTGTCCGTCGGCCTGGAAGGAGAAAGTGATCTCCTCATGGATTTGGACCAAGCCCTGGAGGCGGTTTCCAAAAGCTTCTTTTGAAGTTCTCCCGCCGGGATGCCACCCACAGGATCGCATCCCGGCGGGTGGTTTTGCACGCGCGCTCGACGAAGAATTGTCGTGAACCGCGAGTATTCCGCCTCAAATCCCGCGCCGGCCTTGCCCTCCGACCGGGCGGGCCGGCGCGTGCGCGCAAGCGGTGCTGCGGGAGGGTGTTGCGACTGATTAGAAGTGTTAGGAGTTGGCGCAAAGTAGGAGTGTCAGCGGGGTAGGCTGTGTCCTTGCCGCTTG
>NZ_CAMLJP010000088.1 GCF_946480385.1 uncultured Azospirillum sp. | reverse complement strand
GCAGTCCGGCATCCGCTCCAGCGAAGGGTTCCCGCTTTGGCCGAAGGCTCCACCAAGGTCGTGCTCGCAGCGCTCGGCGGCAATCTGATGATTGCGCTGACCAAGTTCGTCGCCAGCGCGATGACCGGCAGCGCCGCCATGTTCAGCGAGGCGATCCATTCCGTCGTCGATAGCGGCAACCAGCTTCTGCTGCTCTACGGCATCCGCCGCGCCCGCCGTCCGCCGACGCCGCAGCATCCCTTCGGCCATGGGCGCGAGGTGTATTTCTGGTCCTTCGTGGTCGCGGTGCTGCTGTTCGGCATCGGCGCCGGGCTGTCCGTCTATGACGGCTGGCACGCCCTGTCCCATCCGGAGCCGGTGGAAAGCCCCTGGGTGAATTTCGCCGTGCTGGGCTTCGCCGTTCTGTTCGAAGGCTTTTCCTGGTTCGTCGCGTTGCGCGAGTTCCGCCGTACCCAGAGCGGCGTCGGCATCCTGTCGGCGCTCCACCGCTCGAAGAACCCGTCGGTCTTCGTCGTGCTGCTGGAGGACACCGCGGCGCTGGTCGGCCTGCTGCTGGCCGGCATCGGTCTCTATATGGGCGAGGTGACCGGCAATCCCATCTACGACGCCTATGCCTCCATCGCCATCGGCGTCGTGCTGGCGATCGTCGCGGCGCTGCTCGCCTACGAGTCGAAGGGGCTGCTGATCGGCGAATCGGCCGACCGCCGCATCGTCGAGGGCATCCGCCGCATTGTCGGCGAGGAGGCGCGGGTGAAGCGCCCGCTCGACGTGCTGACCATGCATATGGGTCCCGACGACGTGCTGCTGAACCTGTCGGTGGAGTTCCAGGACAGCCTGAACGCCCGCGAGGTCGAGGACGCCGTCTGCACGCTGGAAAGCCGCATCCGCAGCCAATACCCGATCATCCGCCGAATCTTCGTCGAGGCCGAGTCGCTGCGCGCCCGCCGGGGCCGTCAGGAGGATGGCCGGCAGGAAGATGACGGAACCGCCCCGGCGCAGGGGCTTCCCGCCGAGTGATGGCGACGGCCCACCCGATCCGCATCGGCACCGCCGGCTGGAGCATCCCCAAGCTCTCGGCCCCGGCCTTCCCGGTCGAGGGCACCCATCTGGAGCGCACCGCCCGCGTCATGCCGATGACGGAGGTGAACAGCAGCTTCTACCGCCCGCACAAGCCGGAGACCTGGGAACGCTGGGCGGCCTCCACCCCGCTTGGCTTCCGCTTCGCGGTGAAGCTGCCCAAGGCGATCAGCCACGAAGCCCGGCTGGTTGGCGCCGATGCGGCGCTGGACCGCTTCCTGGCGGAGGCGGGGATGCTGGGCGACCGCTTCGGCCCGCTGCTGGTCCAGCTGCCGCCCAGCCTGCGCTTCGACCGTGGGGTGGCGGAGGATTTCTTCGCGCTGCTGCGTGCCCGTTTCGACGGCGACGTGGTGTGCGAGCCGCGCCACGCCTCATGGTTCACCGACGCGGCCGAAGCTTTGCTGGTCGCCCACCGAGTCGCCCGCGTCGCCGCCGATCCCGCCCCGGTGCAGGGAGCCGGCGAGCCGGGCGGCTGGGACGGGATGCGGTACTGGCGACTGCATGGGTCGCCGGTGATCTACCGCTCCGCCTACGGGCCGGCGGTGCTGGACGCGCTGGCCGAGAGGTTGTCGGCGGAGGCGGCGCTGCGGCCGGTCTGGTGCGTGTTCGACAACACCGCCGATTTTCACGCGGTGGACGACGCGCTGGCGACGATGGTGCGGCTGGGAATGGAACCGCCCGGCGCCCGGCGCTGAGAAACGCTCGATTCTCGGCGGACTCTCCATTGGGATGACCCTCCAGCACGACCGAGACAGTGCATTGTTGCAAGGCTATGCTGCGGCAAAACGCTCCCGATAGAGGGGCAACGTCGTGCAGGCGGTGCGGTCATGGAGTTCGTCGTTCTACTGCTGATCTTCGGCTTCATCACCCACCGGCTGGACCGGCGGTTGAAGGCGCAGGAGGCGGAAATCGCCAAGCTGCGCGGCCGGCTGGACAAGGCGCTTGCGGGCGCCTTGCCGCTCTCCGCCGCCGAGGCCGCTCCCGCCGAGGAGGCAGTCCCGGAGGTCGAAGCGCTTGCTCAAGAGGAGGTCGGCGAACCGGTCTTCGCGTCGGAAGCGGAAGAACCGGCGCCACCGCCACCTCAGCCCGCCGCACCGGCCCCGGCGCGGTCGGGTTGGCGCGAGCTGGAGGAATCGCTGGCCTCGCGCTGGCTGATCTGGCTCGGCGGCGGCACCATGGCGCTGGCGGCGGCCTTCTTCATCAAGCTGTCGGTCGATCACGGCTGGCTCGGGCCGGGCGTCCGCGTCGCGCTGGGGCTGCTCGCCGGCTTCGGGCTGATGGTGGGGGGTGAGTGGCTGCGCCGCCGGCCGATGCAGCGCGCCGTCGCCGCCCTGCAGCCGGATTACGTGCCGCCGGCCCTGACCGCCGCCGGCCTGTTCACCGCCTTCATCAGCGTCTATGGCGGCTTCGCCCTGTTCGGCCTGTTCGCGCCGCTGGTCGCCTTCGCGCTGCTGGCCGCGCTGTCGCTGATCGGCATCGGGCTGTCTCTGCTGCAGGGTCCGCTCATCGCGGCGCTGGGGCTGCTGGCCGGCTATGTCTCGCCCCTGCTGGTGTCGACGGACAATCCCGACGCCTGGGGCCTGTTCGCCTATCTGCTGGCGCTGAATGGGGCCGGGATGGCGGTGGTGCTGTATCGCGGCTGGCGCTGGCTTGGCTGGGGGGCGCTGACCGGTGCGGCGCTGTGGCCGCTGCTCTGGCTCATCGACCCCTGGCGCAGCGGCGACGCGCTGCCGACCGGCATCTATCTGCTGCTGACCTCCGTCCTGTTCCTGGTGCCGGCGGTGCTGGGCGTGCTGGACCAGACGCCGCCCGAGCCGGCCCCCGCCACCGGCTGGCGCCGCGCGCTTCCCGACTGGATCCGGCGCAAGCAGCGCCACCCCGCCGACCGGCTGGCGATGATGGCGATGCGGCTGTTCGGCCTGCTGGTCGCCGCGGTGACCTGGATCGACGACCACGGCTCGGTGTCGCTGATCGCGCTTGGCCTGTTCGCCCTGCTGGCGATGGTCGCCGGGCGGCGGACCGAGCGGATTGCCGGCGTCGCCTGGATCGCCGCGCTGACCGTGCTGCTGTCCCTGGCGCCCTGGAGCCTGCCCTATGTCCCCGCCAGCCCGCCGCCGCTGAACGCGGACGGCCAGCCGCTGATCGTCGTCGATCCGGCCGGCTATCCGGCGGCGGTCGCGCATTTCCTGTGGGTGGCGGGTGGATTCGCCGCCCTGTTCGGCATCGGCGGCTTCATCGCCCTGTGGGACGCGCGGCGGGCGGCCCTGTGGGCGTCGCTGTCGGCGCTGGTGCCGCTGGCCCTGCTGACCTTGGCCTATGCCGTGGTGGCGCCGCCCGAGACCGCCATCGGCTGGCCGGCTGCCGCCCTTGGGCTTGCCGCCCTGCTGGTCGGCGCCACCACGCCGCTGGCCCGCCACCGCCACCGGCCGGGCGCCTCGCTGGGGCTGGCCGCCTTCGCCGCCGGAGCCACCGGCGCCATCGCGCTGGGCGCCACCATGGTCCTGCAGGAGGCTTGGCTGACGGTCGCATTGGCAATGCAGGTGCCGGTGCTGGCATGGCTGGAGCGGCAGTTGAACCTGCGCGAGCTGCGCGGCGTCACCCTGCTGGTGGCGGTCGCGGTGCTGGTGCGGCTGGCGGTCAATCCGTATGTGCTGGATTACGAAGGCTATGGCTGGATCGCCTACGGCTATGGCCTGCCGGCGCTGGGTTTCCTGGCGGCGGCGCGTTGGATGCGCTCGGCGCCTGACGGGAGAGGCGACGATCTGGTGGTGATGGTGCTGGAGGCCGGCGCCCTGATCTTCACCACCCTGATGCTGTCGCTGGGCATCCACCGCTGGATGTCCGGCAGCCTGGAGGAGGCGCCGTCGTCCCTGGCCGAGGTGGCACTGCACACCCTGTCCTGGCTCGGCCTCGCCCTGCTGCTGGCGGCCGACCGGCGGTGGAGCGCGCGGCCCGTCGCGGTGTGGGGGCGACGCCTGCTGGTGCTGCTGGCCGCCTTCAACGCCGTCTTCCTGCATCTGACCGCGCTGAACCCGCTGTGGAACGACGAGTGGGTGGGCACTTGGCCGGTGGTGAACCGGCTGCTGCTGGCCTATGGCGCGCCGGCTGTGCTGGGGCTGGTCTATCTCTGGTACGACCCGCCGCCGTCGCGCAGCCTGCGCAGCGCCGCTCCGGTCCTGCCGCTGCTGATGATCGCCACCAATCTGGCGCTGGAGATCCGTCGCGCCTTCCAGGGGCCGGTCCTGTCCGGCTACGAGGTGTCGGACGCCGAGTGGTACAGCTATTCCGCCGGCTTCCTGCTGTTCGCGGTGGCGATGCTGGTGGCGGGCATCCGCTTCGGCTGGGGCTGGATGCGCCATGCCGGGCTTATTCTCGTGCTGGCGGTGGTCGCCAAGGTGTTCCTCAGCGACATGTCCGACCTGGAGGGGATGTACCGCGTCGCCTCCTTCCTTGGCCTCGGCCTCTGTCTGGTCGGCACCGGCTGGCTCTATCAGCGGCTGTTGCGCCCGCCGCCGGCCGGTACGCCATCCGAGCCTGAACCGCCGGTCACCCCGGCCGACGATCTGCCGATGGACGATATGTTGGACCAACGGACTCATTGACAGGCCGGGCGCGGGACGCTCCCATACGGGTAAGGATGGGCCGGGGATGAACCCGGCTCGTGCAACCGGAGGAGCAGCGCCAGATGGATCGCGAGACGCACGGCAACGCCTATCCAATCCTGCCCGACGGCGAGGAGGGCTTCACCGTCGAGGCGGCGCGGATGAAGTTCGGCCCCGGCATGCTGGCCGAGTTGGGCGGCGACGCGCTGTCGCTGGGCATGACGCGGGTGGCGCTGTTCACCGACCCGCGGGTTGCCGCAACCGCACCCTTCGCCATGGCGCTCGACGGGCTGAAGCGGGCCGGCATGGATCCGGTGGTCTATGACCGCTGCCGGGTGGAGCCGACCAGCGCGTCCTTCCTCGACGCCGCCGATTTCGCGCGGGACGGCGGCTTCGACGGCTATGTCTCCATCGGCGGCGGATCGGTGATCGACACCGCCAAGGCAGCCAACCTCTACGCCACCCATCCGGCCGACTTCCTCGCCTACGTCAACAAGCCGCTGGGGGAGGGCATCCCGGTGCCCGGACCGGTCAAGCCGCACATCGCCTGCCCGACCACCTGCGGCACCGGCAGCGAGACCACCGGCGTCGCCATCTTCGACCATGTGGAAAAGCAGGTGAAGACCGGCATCTCGTCGCGCTACCTGCGGCCGAGCCTCGCCGTGGTCGATCCGCGCACCATCGACAGCCTGCCGCCCGGCGCCATCGCCGCCACCGGCTTCGACGTGCTGACCCACGCCATCGAGAGCCACACCGCGCGCCCCTTCCGCTCCCGCCCGAAACCGGAGTCGCCGACGGCGCGTCCGCCCTATCAGGGCGCCAACCCGTGGTCTGACATCGGCAGCCTGCAGGCGATCCGGCTGGGCGGGCAATGGCTGGAACGGGCGGTCAATGACCCCGACTGCGCCGAGGCCCGCGACGCTTTGATGTTCGCGGCGACGCTGGCCGGTCTGGCCTTCGGCAATGCCGGGGTGCACATCCCGCACGCCATGTCCTATTCGGTGGCCGGGATGAACCACAGCTTCACCGCCACCGGTTACGAGACGGTGGACCCGATGGTGCCGCATGGCATCTCCGTGGTGCTGAACGCCCCCGCCGCCTTCCGCTTCACCGGCCCGGCGGCTCCGGAAGCCCACCTGCGCGCCGCCGAGGCGCTTGGCGCCGACACGCGCGGCGCCTCGCCGGCGGATGGCGGCGAGTTGCTGGCGACGCGGCTGATTTCGATGATGCGCGCCACCGGCCTGCCGAACGGATTGTCGGCGCTCGGCTATGGCGAGGGCGATATCCCCGGTCTGGTCCAGGGCGCCGCCGCCCAGCAACGCCTGCTGACCATCGCCCCGCGCCCGGTGTCGGAAGACGATCTGCGCGGGCTGTACGCGGATGCGATGCGTTACTGGTGAGGGGAGCCGCTACTCCGCCATCGTTTCGCCGGAACCGCCGAATTCGGCCGGGAAGTCCTTCAGCTTCGGCAGGCCATCCCGCATCGGCAGCACGGTCTCGGCGTAGTTGACGTGAACGGCGGGGGTGAAGGTCAGGGTCGGCAGGGTCGCGGAGAATACGTCCACGAGGCCGAGCGGCGGGTGATTGGTCATCAGATGCCCGCCGCACTTCGCGCAATACTGACGCTGGCTGAGCGGCGTCTTCTGAAACGTCGCGAGATGTTCGCCGCCGGCGGTCACGCGCACCGCGTCGGGCTTCCACAGGGTGAAGGCATTGACCGGGCCGCCGGACCAGGAGCGGCAGGACCGGCAATGGCAATAGCCCATGGCTTCCGGCGAACCGGTGACCTCCACCTCCACCGCGCCGCAGAAGCAGCTTCCCGTATGCGTGTCCGTGCTTGTCATGGCTCTCGACTTCATCTTTGTTGGTGATGCGAACAATAAGACGCTATCACCGATAACAAGGATGTTCAGCCGGCCATTCGGACCATGTTCATTCGATAGGCGATAATAAAGATCCCCGAAAAATCGGGTGCTGCTGGGAGTCCAGAGAAGCACTGGAGGTGAGCAACGCGGGGATAAGCCCCTCTCCCACTTGGAGAGAGGGGCTGAACACTTCGGTCAGAACTGCTCCTCGCTCAGCGCCATCACCGTGTTGCGGGCGCTGGCGATGGTCGGCAGCAGCGCGGGGGCGGTCGCCAGGACCTGCTCGGCGTAGAAACGCGCGACGATCAGCTTGGTTTCCAGGAAGGAGGCGTTGGCGCCGGGCTGGCGCAGGCCTTCCATCGCCTTCATCGTCGAGCGGGCGAGCATCCAGCCGCCGGCCACACTGCCCCACAGCTTCAGGTACGCCACCGCACCGGCGGCGGCGCCTTGCAGGTCGCCCTCCGCCTGGGTCGCGACCATCCAGTCGATGGCCTTGTCCAGCGCATCCAGCCCGGACGACAGCTCGGTCCGGATCACCGCGAGATCGTCGCCGGGGGCGGCCCCCAGCTCCTCCACCGTCGCCCGCATGTCGGCGACGAAGGCCCGCGCCGCCGCCCCCTTGTCGCGGCCGGTCTTGCGGAAGGTCAGGTCGTTGCCGTGGATGCCGTTGGTGCCCTCATAGATCGGGGTGATGCGGGCGTCGCGGTAATGCTGGGCGGCGCCGGTCTCCTCGATGAAGCCCATGCCGCCATGGATCTGCACGCCGGTGGACGCCACCTCGCAGCCGATGTCGGTCGACCATGCCTTGACGATCGGAGTCAGCACATCGACCCGCGCCGTGGCGGCAGCCCGCACCGCCGGATCCTCGTGGTGGCGGGAGATGTCCAGCTGCGTGCCGGCATAGAGCGCCAGCGCACGCGCCGCCTCGGTCTTGGCGCGCATGTCCAGCAGCATGCGTCGCACGTCCGGATGCTTGATGATGGCGACGCCGGAGCCCTTGGGATCGGCCAGATCCTTGCTCTGCACGCGGGTCTTGGCATAGTCGCGGGCCTGCTGGTAGGCACGCTCGGCGATCGCCACGCCCTGGATGCCGACGCCGAGGCGGGCGTTGTTCATCATCGTGAACATGTATTCGATGCCGCGGTTCTCCTCGCCGACGAGGTAGCCTATGGCGCCCTCGTCGTCGCCATAGGCCATCACCGCGGTCGGGCTGGCCATGATGCCCAGCTTGTGCTCCAGGCTGGCGCAGCGCAGGTCGTTGCGCTCGCCCGGCGTGCCGTCGGGCTTGGGCAGGAACTTCGGCACGATGAACAGGCTGATGCCCTTGATGCCGGCCGGGGCGTCGGGCAGGCGGGCCAGCACCAGATGGACGATGTTCTCCGTCAGGTCATGCTCGCCATAGGTGATGAAAATCTTCTGGCCGGTGATGCGATAGCTGCCGTCCGCCGCCCGCACCGCCTTGGTCCGCACCGCGGCAAGGTCGCTGCCGGCCTGCGGTTCGGTCAGGTTCATCGTCCCGGTCCATTCGCCGGAGATCATCTTCGACAGATAGACCGCCTTCTGCTCGGCGCTCGCATGCTCGGTCAGCAGGTCCACCGCGCCCTGGGTCAGCAGCGGGCACAGGCCGAAGGACAGGTTGGCGGCCTGCCACATCTCGTTCACCGCGAAGGCGACGGTCCAGGGCAGGCCCTGCCCGCCATACTCCGGCTCGAAGGGCAGGCTGTTCCAGCCGGCCTCGGTGAACTGGCCATAGGCCTCCTTCCAGCCGGTGGCGGTGCGGACGACGCCGTTCTCCAGCTTCGCGCCCTCCTTGTCGCCCACCCGGTTCAGCGGGGCGAGCACGCCGGAGGCGAATTTGCCGGCCTCCTCCAGGATGGCGTCGACCAGATCGGGGGCGGCGCTGTCGCAATGGGGCAGGGCGGCGATGGCGTCGAGGCCCACCACCTCGTTCAGGACGAAGCGCAGATCGTCGACCGGAGCGGTGTAGGTCATGGCGGGGCGAGTCTCCCAGGGCGGATTTGTAGGGGAAGGATTGTTTGGTTTACCTATAGGTCAACATACAGCATCGGATGGCGCTTGGCGAGAGGGCGGGTTGCCGCGTCATCAAGGCTAGGCTCCGGGGGCGCCCGCATCAAGGCTCCAGCCGACTGGCATGGCATCTGCATGGGAGAGGCTGCCTCCCATCGGGGCCATCACACGGGGATCGACCCATGACCTACGCTTCCGCCCTCGGCAATCTCAGCAATGCAGCCACCCAGGCCGCTGGCGCCACCCGTGGCCCGGCCAATGTGGAGGCCGCCGTGCGCAATGCCAGCGCGAAGACGGGGGTCGATTTTTCCTACCTCATGGAAAAAGCTGCCGTGGAGAGCGGGTACCGCACGGACATAAAGTCCTCCTCCTCCTCGGCGACGGGGCTCTACCAGTTCATCGACAGCACCTGGCTGCAGACGATGAAGGACCATGGCGCCGACCATGGCTATGGCAAATACGCCAACGCCATCCAGACCCGCGGCGACGGCCGGCCCTATGTCGCCGATCCGGCGATGAAGAAGGAGATCCTGGAGCTGCGCAAGGACCCGACCGCGTCGGCCCTGATGGCTGCGGAATACACCCGCGACAACAAGGAGTATCTGGAGGAGACGGTGGACGGCAAGATCGGCTCGACCGAGCTGTATCTGGCGCATTTCCTCGGGGCCGGCGGCGCGTCGAAGTTCCTGAACGCGATGCAGGAGAACCCCGGCCGCACCGCCCGCGACGTCTTCCCCGACGCGGCGGCGGCCAACAAGAACGTCTTCTACGACAAGACCACCGGCAAGGCGAAGTCGCTGAAGGAGATCTACGACCGCTTCGCCACCAAATTCTCGGAGAACCCGCTGGCCAACTTCGCCCCGGCCCAGGTGGTGAACGATGCGGTGCGCAAGCAGGACATGCCCGACGGCTTCACCACCCAGGTGCCGATGGCGCCGGCCAAGTCGCTGAACGGCACGCCGCTGTCGATCTATCAGGTGCTGGCGCTGAACGCGCTGGAGACGCCGGACGAGGTCGACAGCGTCAGCGGCCGTCCGGCCCGCCTGCGCGACAAGGACCACCGCCGCATGCGTGACGAGCCGGTGCGCACCGACCAGACGGCGGGCAACGGCGTCGCCATGGGCTTCGGGTTGGGGCTGGGCCGCATCGTCGGGTCCGAATCGGCGACACCGGTCGCCTCGGCCACCGCGGGCGCCGCCGGGACCGACGCAGTCTCCAAGGCGGCGTGACCGCGACGCCAACTCCGCAGGCCGGGCAGGGTGGGGTCAAAATGCCCTACTCTGGCGCTTTGACTTGACGGCCGGATGGGTGCAAGGTCGCGCCGTTTTTTGGCGCTCACCCCTCAGGACCGATCATGAGCAACCAGCAGCCCGCCGTCACCTTCGAGGAAATCCGCGCGCTCGTGCGCAACCTGCCCGGCCCCGACCTGGAGGCCGGCACCGCGGCCCTCCAGCGCGAACGGCAGCTGACCAAGCCGGCGGGATCGCTCGGCCGGCTGGAGGAGATCGCGCAGTGGATGGCGACCTGGCAGGGTCAGCACCCGGCCGAGGCGCGCCGCCCGCGTGTCGCCGTCTTCGCCGGCAACCATGGCGTCGCCGCGCGCGGCGTCTCGGCCTATCCGGCCGAGGTGACGGTGCAGATGGTCGCCAACTTCCAGAACGGCGGCGCCGCGGTCAACCAGCTCTGCGAGGTGGCCGACGCCGACCTGCGCGTCTACGAGCTGGACCTGGACAACCCGACCGCCGACTTCACCCAGGGCCCGGCCATGGGTGAGGAGGAGTGCTGCCGCACCATGGCCTACGGCATGATGGCGGTGGAGATGGGCGTCCAGCTGCTGTCGCTGGGCGAGATGGGCATCGCCAACTCGACCTCGGCGGCGGCGCTGTGCCTCGCCCTGTTCGGTGGCGAGGCGGCCGACTGGACCGGCCGCGGCACCGGCATCGACGACGCGGGCCTCGCCCGCAAGATCGCCGCGGTGGAGGCCGGCGTCGCCGCCAACCCGCAGGCCAAGGACGACCCGTTCGAGGCGCTGCGCTGCCTGGGCGGCTACGAGTTCGCCGCCATCGCCGGCGCGATCCTGGCCGCCCGCGTCGCCCGCGTGCCGGTGCTGCTCGACGGCTTCGCCTGCACCGCCGCCGCCGCCGTGCTCTACAAGGCCGACCGCCGCGCGCTCGACCACTGCATGGTCGCCCACCGCTCGGTCGAGCCGGGCCACACCCGCCTGATGCAGGCCATCGGCAAGGAGCCGCTGCTCGACTTCGGCATGCGGCTGGGCGAGGGTTCCGGTGCGGCGCTGGCGATCAACATCGTGAAGTCGGCGGTGGCCTGCCACGCCGGCATGGCGACCTTCGCCGAAGCGGGCGTCAGCACGCAGGGATAAAGGGAAGAAGGGATGTCGTGGGGGCGGTCCTCGCCCTCACAACATCCCGATCACAACATCCCGTCAGCCAGATCGCTGATCGCCGCCGACAGGAACAGGTCCAGCATCACCAGCGCCGCGGCGGCGAGACCCGACAGCGACAGGGCGGTGCGCAGGACGAACCACTGGTAGGTCAGCATCGCCATCATCACGCCGAAGACCAGCGCTTCGGACACCCCCGACGGCAGCAGGCCGGTGGCGGACAGCACGATGGTCGGCAGGTAGATCATCATCTGCACCACCGCCGACCAGTTGTAGGCGGTCAGCGCGCCGGGATAGAGCTGTTCCTTGCCCATCAGCGACGCGATGCGGAACAAGGCCAGCGGGAAGGCGGTCCAGCTGACGACATAGGCGATGCCCTCCACCGTCACCAGCTGCAGGACCGGTGTGCCGTCCAGCTGGTCCCACAGCCGGATCGCCAGCAGCAGCGCGTAGGCGGGCAGCACCACCAGCGCCGCATAGAAGGAGTTCAGCGCCCCGTCCGGCGTGCGGTCGAAGAACTCCATCCCCGTCCGGTCGAAGCGGGCCAGCCGCCACGCGCCGGTCAGGGCGGACAGGATGGCGGGGGTGGTCAGCGGCATCGTGGTGTCCCGGTCAGGCTTCTCACCCGGCAAGGCGCGTGAACACGCCCTTCAGGATCGACTCGTAGATGGCGGTCAGCTGGCGCAAATCCTCCACCGAACAATATTCGTCCACCTTGTGCATGGTCTGGCCGACCAGCCCGAACTCCACCACCGGGCAGACATTCTTGATGAAGCGTGCGTCCGACGTGCCGCCGGTGGTCGAATAGTCCGGCCGGCGCCCGGTCACCCCCTCCACCGCCTCCGCCACGAGCTCTGTCAGCGGGCCGGGCGGGGTGACGAAGCTGTCGCCGGAGCAATAGACCTCCAGCTCATAGGCGCCGCCGACGGCGTCGAAGGTTTGCCGCAGCCACGCTTCGATGCTGGCCGGGGTGTGGGCGTCGTTGAAGCGGATGTTGAAGGTCGCCTTGCCTTGCGCCGGGATGACGTTGGTCGCCTTGTTGCCGACGTCGATGGTGGTCAGCGCCAGGGTGGAGGGCTGGAAATGTGCCGTGCCCTCGTCCATCGGGTGTTCGGTGATGGCGGCCAGCATGCGGACCAGACGCGGCAGCGGGTTGTCGGCCAGATGCGGATAGGCGACGTGGCCCTGCGCGCCGAACACGGTCAGGAAACCGCTCAGGCTGCCGCGCCGGCCGATCTTGATCATGTCGCCCAGCGCCTTGGGGTTGGTCGGCTCCCCCACCACGCAGGCGTCGATGCGCTCGCCACGCTCGGCCAGCCAGTCCAGCACCTTGCGGGTGCCGTTGATGGCGACTCCTTCCTCGTCGCCGGTGATCAGCAGGCTGATCGAACCGGCGGGCGGCCCGTCCTGCAGCCGGCGCGACACGGCGGCGACGAAGGCGGCGATGGCGCCCTTCATGTCGACGGCACCACGGCCGAACAGCCGTCCGCCCATCACCTCACCGGCGAAGGGATCGACCGTCCAGCCCTTGTCGCCCGGCGGCACCACGTCGGTGTGGCCGGCGAAGCAGAAGTTCGGCCCCTCGGTGCCGAGCCGGGCATAGAGGTTCTCCACCGGCTCCGTCCCCTCCTGCTCGAAGCGCAGGCGGTGGCAGGTGAAACCCATCGGCGTCAGCGCCGCCTCCAGCACGCCCAATGCGCCGTCATCGCGCGGCGTGATGCTGGGGCAGCGGATCAGGTCCTGGGCGAGGGCGACGGGGTCGAGGGTCATGGGGTATCCGGTTGGTCTTCGTCGGTCAGGGAGCCGCGTCGATCTGGCGGGCGACCCATTGGCTCAGGCTGATGCCTTCGGCGGCGGCGCGCAAGGCAGCCTTCCGGTGCAGTTCCGGCGTGGCGCGCACCAGCATCTTACCGCTGAAAGGCTTGTCGGGCATGCGGCCTTTCTCGGCGCAGATCGCCAGATAGTCGTCGATGCTGCCGCGAAAGCTGTCCCACAGATCCTGTGCGCTGCCGCCCTCGAAATGGATGACCTCGGACAAGCCGGCAACCGTGCCGGAGAAGGTCCCGTCCTCCGGGTCGAAGTCGATGGGACCGGACACATAGCCCTTGTATTCCATCGTCACGGCGCGATCCCCGCGTTGATCGGCCCAGTGCGACCACCAGCGCCTTGATGTCCGCCAGCGGATCAGGCGGCGGTCAGCCGCGCGAAAATGGCGGCCGGCATCGCACGGCGGGCGTCGTTCATGCGGCGATGGTAAGGCGGCGGACGGCAAAATAGCAAGGGGCGATAGCGGCATGCGCTATCGCCCCACAGTCTTCTGCCGTTTGGATCAATCCCGCAGCAGGTCGTTGATCGCCGTCTTCGAGCGGGTCTTTTCGTCGACGCGCTTGATGATGACGCAGCAGTACAGGCTCGGGCCGGGGGTGCCGTCGGGCAGCGGCTTGCCGGGCAGCGAGCCGGGGACGACGACCGAGTAGGCCGGAACGCGGCCCATGAAGACCTCGCCGGTGTGGCGGTCGATGATCTTGGTCGAGGCGCCGATGTAGCAGCCCATGGAGATGACCGCGCCTTCCTCGACGATCACGCCCTCGACGATCTCCGAACGGGCGCCGATGAAGCAGTTGTCCTCGATGATGACCGGGTCGGCCTGCAGCGGCTCCAGCACGCCGCCGATGCCGACGCCGCCCGACAGGTGGACATTCTTGCCGATCTGGGCGCAGGAGCCGACGGTCACCCAGGTATCGACCATGGTGCCGCTGTCGACATAGGCGCCGACATTGACGAAGCTGGGCATCAGGATGACGCCGGGGGCGACATAGGACGACTTGCGGGCGATGGCGCCGGGCAGGGCGCGGAAGCCGGCGTTCTGGAACTGGCCTTCGGTCCAGCCTTCGAACTTTGGCGGCACCTTGTCGAACCAGGAGGAGCCGGCCGGGCCGCCCGGGATCATCTCGTTGGCGTTCAGGCGGAAGGACAGCAGAACCGCCTTCTTCAGCCACTGGTTGACCTTCCAGCCGTCGGCGGTCTTCTCCGCGACGCGCAGGTCGCCGGCATCGAGCGCATCCAGCGCCGCGTTCACGGCGTCGCGGACGGGGCCGGTGGTGGCGGTGGTGAGATCGGCCCGGTTTTCCCAGGCGGGGTCGATGGTGGCTTGCAGGCTGGCGTGGCTCATGGCGCGGTCGTTCTGCTGTCGATTGTCCAAGGGACGGCACCATGGAGCCGCATCGCGCCTGCTGTCAACCGTACCCGCGGCCGACATCAGCCGGTTTGCGACAAAGCCCCGGCTTTATGTTTCGCGATCGGAGTCACGCTTCAAATCAATTCCGATTTTACGCGATTCGATCTAAACCCCCGCCACCGCGGCCAGCCAGGAGGGCAGATCGTCCACGGTGTGGTCGATGTGGATCCCGGCGCCCACGCCGGCCTTCTCGTACTCCTTCTCGCCGCGAACCCACACGGTGGTCATGCCCAGCGCGTGGGCGGGGGCGAGGTTGCGGGCGATGTCCTCCACCATGCAGGCGTCGGCCGGGTCGACGCCGTGACGCTCCACCAGCGTGGCGTAGGGACGCGGATCGGGTTTCGGCACGAAACCGCCGGCGGCGATGTCGAACACCGCATCGAACCGGTCGAGGATGCCGAGCCGGCCGGCGACATTCTCGGCATGGCGGACCGAGCCGTTGGTGTAGATGATCTTGCGGCCGGGCAGGCGGGCCAGTGCATCGGCCAGCAGGGCGGAGGGCTGGACGCCGGTCACGTCGATGTCGTGGACATAGTCCATGTAGGCGACCGGATCGACGTCATGCTCCATCATCAGGCCACGCAGCGTGGTGCCGTATTCGCGGAAGAAATGCTTCTGCCGCACCCTGGCCTCGTCCATGCCGATGTTGAAGTGGGCGGCGATGAACTCGTTGATCCGGCGGTCGACCTGGGCGAACAGGTTGCAGGACGCCGGGTAGAGCGTGTTGTCGAGGTCGAAGATCCACACGGCGCGATCGCGCAGCGCGGCGAGGGGATTGCCGGCGGATCCGGTGGCGGAGTCGGGCGCCGGAGCGGCGGGGGAGGTCGGGACGGTCATCCCTCAAGAATGGGGCCGTCCGCGGCCCGCCGCAAGGCGCTTCACATGGTCGCAGCGCCGGCCCGTTCCTCCGGTCGAGCCGTCGCCATGGGGAGCCCCCCCGCCTCGTTGGTTGATTGAAGATTAACCCCTAAAGAGGTAGCATGGGCCGGACCTTGTTACGGTTTGCAGCCTAAGGTTTTTCACCCCGCCCGCCCCGTGGCTTGTCCGCCTCGTGGCCCGCCGATCTGGGATCGCCGTGGACCTTCTCCTGACCACCGGTACTTCTGCCCCGACCGCCGGTCCGACCGGCCCCGTAACGCTGGTCGCGCTGTATCCCGGCCCGGCCCTGCGGCTGGATTCGGCCCTGGCCGTCGCCGAAGCGAATGCCGAGGCGGAAGACATGATGGACAGCGACCCGCGCTGGCTGCCGGAGCTGCGCAACTGGCTGTCGGGAGCCAGCGTGGCGCCGGGGCTGCGCTCGGTGCCGGTGGAATCCCTGCGCGGGATCATGATCGTCGAATGGGCCGGCGTGCCGCTGCCCGACGGCGGCTTTCTGCTGCTGGGCCGCGACGACACGCTGGAACGGCAACTGCGCCACACGCTGACGGAATCGCGGCGGCGCTACAAGGATCTGGTGGAGGTCTCCTCCGACTTCGCCTGGGAAACCGGGCCGGACGGCACCTTTGTCTTCGTCAGCCATAGGGGGGCGCTGGGCTATCCGGCCGACGCGCTGATCGGCCGCGACCCGCGCAGCCTGGCGCTGGAGGACGCGGAAGACCTGCCGATGCCCTTCGACTGCCGCCGCGCCGTCGACCAGTCCGAGCTCTGGCTGAAGAGCGCCGACGGCACGCCGGCCTGCATCGTCGCCTCCGCCCTGCCGCTGTTCGGGCCGCAAGGTGACTGGATCGGCGCCCGCGGCGTCTGCCGCGACGTGACCGAACAGGTGCTGCGCTCCAACGAACTGGCGCGCATCCGTTATCGCGAACGGCTGCTCGGCCATATCGTCCACACCCTGCGCGACCGGCTCGATGCCGCGGAGGCGCTGGTGGTGGCCGCCACGGAGACGGCGCGGGCGCTCAGCGCCGACGGCTGCCGCATCTACCGGGCGGAGGAGGGGGGCGGCAGCGCCCCGGGCGGCGGTCGTGTCGCCCTGTCGCTGGTGGCGGAGTTCGGGGCGGAGTTGCCGGAGGTCGGGACCGCGCTGCTCGACCGCATCGCCAATGGCGAAGGGCAGCTGGCCGACCGGCTGGGCGACGTGCAGTTGATCGGCGAGCGGACCGAGTACCGGCAGGCGGTGAACGGCGCGCTGCTGGTCTGGCGCACCGGCGATTCGGAGCCCTGGGACGACGACGACCGCCAGCTGATGTCCGGCGTGGCCGACCATATCGGCATCGCCCATGCGCATCTCGCCTATCAGGAGCGGCTGCGCCGTTTGTCGGAGCGCGACGGGCTGACGGGCCTGTTCAACCGCCGCACCTTCTTCGAACGGCTGGAGGAATCGATCTCGCGGCCGGACAGCGGGCCTTCGGCCCTGCTCTATGTCGACCTGGACAATTTCAAGGCGGTCAACGACCTGCACGGCCACCAGCAGGGCGACACGGTGCTGAAGGCCATCGGCACGCTGCTGACCACCGGGGTGCGGCCGGGCGACCTGCCGGGACGGCTGGGCGGCGACGAGTTCGTGCTGTGGCTGGGCCGCACCGACGAGGAGAAGGCGCGGATCGTCGCGGATCGGCTGCTGAACGGCATGCGTGACCTTGCCCACCTGTCGGCAAGCCCGGAGAAGCCGCTGGGCCTGTCGATCGGCATCGCCGTGCATACCCCCGGCCGCGGCGAGACGGTGCGCGAGTTGACCGACCGCGCCGATGCCGCCATGTACGACGCCAAGAAGAGCGGCAAGGGCCATTACGCCCTGGCGCCGGTCTTCCAGTCCTCTTCATCCGACATTTCGGCCGCGGAGCCCGCCCCGTGACCCCGCCCGCCTCCCCACGTCCCGAGACGCTCGACCCCGCCGATTACGAATCCGCCAAGCGGATGGTGCAGAGCGAGGATCCGGCGGTTCGCCGGAAGGTCGCCGAGCATCCCAAAACCCGGCCGGAGCTGCTGTATTTCCTGGCAGCCGACGCCGCGGCCGAGGTGCGGCGCGCCATCGCCACCAATGCCGGGACGCCGCGGCAGGCCGACCTGCTGCTGGCGAAGGACCGTGAGGTCATGGTGCGGCAGGCGGTGGCGCAGAAGATCGCCCGCCTGCTTCCGGAACTGTCGGCCGATCAGGCGATCCAGATCGAGCGGCTGACGGTGGAATGCCTGGAAACGCTGGCGCGCGACCAGGCGACGGAGGTGCGCGGCATCCTGGCCGAGGCGCTGAAGGACCTGCCCAATGCCCCGCACGGCGTCATCAACCGGCTGGCCCGCGACGTGGAGCTGTCGGTCTGCGCCCCGGTCCTGCAGCATTCGCCGATCCTCACCGAAGAGGATCTGACCGACATCATCATGAAGGGGCCGGTGCGGGGCGCGATGACCGCCATCGCCAGCCGGCAGAACGTCTCCGCCTCCGTCGCAGACGCCATCGCGCGCTCCGACGACGAGGCGGCGGTGACGGCGCTGCTCGGCAACCCGTCGGCCCAGATCCGCGAAGAGACGCTCGACCGCATCCTCGATCAGGCGCCGCAGCACGAGCCCTGGCATTCGCCGCTGGTCCGCCGTCCACGCCTGCCGGCGCGCGCGGTGGCGCGGCTGGCCAGCTTCGTCGCCGACAATCTGCTGAAGGTTCTGCAGGACCGCGACGATCTCGATCCGGCGGCGGCGCGCGGGCTGGTGGAGGCGGTGCGCCAGCGGGTGGGGCAGGCGGCGGCCGGCACCGCGCCCGGCCAACCGCTCGGCCCGGTCGATTTCGGCGAGGAGGCGGTCGGCGGTGCCGCCGGGCCGGAGAAGCCGGTGGAACGTCCAAGCGACAAGGCGGCCCGCCTGAACAAGGAAGGCAAGCTGACCGAGAAGCTGATCGAGGGGTCCATGGTGGAGGGCGACCGCGGCTTCGTCATGGCGGCGCTGGCAGAGCTGTCACAGATCCCGCTGCCGGTGGTCGACCGCATCGTCGCCACCCATGCGCCGCGCGCCGTCACCGCGCTGGTGTGGCGCGCCGGGCTGACCATGCGCTTCGCCCGGCAGGTCCAGTTGCGGCTTGCCCAGATTCCGCCAAAAACGGCGCTTAATGCTCGCGACGGCACGCACTATCCGATGACCGATGAAGAGATGCGCTGGCAGCTCGAATTCTTCGGCGTCGAGGAGAAGGCGTGACGTTTTCAACCGTTTTCGGGTTTTCCCTGGCATGCGCGTCGCTTTCCTCGCCTTCTTCGTCGTCCTGATCGCCGCATCCACCAGCTTCGCCGCCCCGCCGCGCGAAACGCCGGAGGAGCGCGCGGTCGCCGCGACCTTCGACGCCGCCCGCAGCGCGCTGGCCGAAAAGCGGGGGTCGGCGGTGATTTCGCTGCTCACCCGCAACTCGGTCAAATCGCTGGAATCGGTGCGGGACGCCGCCCGCCAGCCCGGCGACGCGCCGCTGCAGCGGCTGGAGCCGGCGGAACGCTTCGCCGCCATGGGCCTGCGCCGCTATCTCGGCCCGTCCGAACTGCGCCGCATGTCGGTCGGCGACATTGCCAACCATGCACTGAAGGCGGGCTGGCTCGGCCCCAATGTCATCTCCCGCAGCTCTCTGGGGCCGGTCCGGGTCAAGGGCGACCGGGCATCGGGCCTGCTGATGGTCGACAACCGGCCGGCGCTGGTTCCGGCCGACTTCGTGCGCGAGGGCGGGGCGTGGCGCATCGACCTGTCCAACGTCTTTTCCTTCGGCAGCCAGATGCTGAAGGGCTTCGCCGCCATGTCCGGCAAGGACGAGACCGCCTATATCGACGAGCTGCTCAACCGCCTGCCGACCAAGCCGGGGGCGATGAAGACGCACTGAGCCCGCGTGCGATAATCCGTCTGGCTCAAATCCCTCCAGCTCAAATCCTACCGGTCGCGTCCATCGGCGTGATTGCGGCGATTCATGAGTTTGCGTAGACTCGCGCCCGCTTCCACCAAGTGTTGGCGCCGACGATGACCGCACCGGAAGAGTCCGGTTCCCTGCCAGCTCCCGGCCGATCCGTGCCCTGCGGCGCGCGTTTTCGCGCCGCGGTGCTGGAGCTTGCCGCCCTGCGCGGGGTCGGGGTGCCGACGCTGGTGACGGCCGCCCTGCTGCTGGCGCCGGAGGGGGCAACCGATCCCGGATTGCGCGATTCGGGCGGGGAAGCGGTGCTGGAGGTGGAGGGCGTGGAGGCCGGCGACGCCGCGATCCGCAAGGCGCTGGCCGCCGCCCTGGCGCTTGCCGATCCGGGCGCCCGCATCCTGCCGGCGGAAGACGTGCGTCGGCTGGAGGCTGCGGTGGAGACGTTGGGCTATCGCAACAAGACGCTGGCCCATGCGCTGCAGCGCCTGTCCTTCCAGCCGCTAGACGGTCAGATTACCGAAGTGCGCGACGCGGCGCAGCTGTTCGGTTTCGTCAATGAATGGTGTTTCGACGAGGATCAGGTGCGCCGGCGGTTCCGCGAGCTGGCGCCGGTCTATCACCCCGACACCGGCATCGTCGCCTGCCGCGAGCGGATGGGCCAGTTGATCGACGCCCGCAACCTGCTGGTCCACCATGTCCGCAGCGTCTACAGCTCCGGCGACTGGCTGGCGAAGCGGGGCAGGACCCCCATCTGACCTGGGTCCCGACCCTGATCCTGGCCGGACCGCCTCAACTGGCCAGCCCGATCGCCTCCTCGACGATCGCCTGATCCATCGTGGTGCCGTCCAGCACGGCCCCGGTCAGGTCGGCTCCGGTCAGATCGGCTTCGCTGAGGTCGGCGCCGGTCAGGTCCGCGCCAGCCAGATTGGCGCCGGCAAGGTTGGCCTTGCGCAGGTCCGCCTTGCACAGCAGCGCCATGCCCAGCCGGGCGCGCTGCAGATTGGCGCGCCAGATATGGCCGCTCATCGTCTGGATATGGACGGGTCCCAGTTGCGCCCCGGTCAGATCGGCGCCGGTCAGGGTGGCGCGCTCGAAATTCACGCCGCGCAGATCGGCCTTCGACAGGTTGGCCTTGCGCATGTCGGCCAGCGACAGGTCGGCTATCGCCATCGACGCACCCGACAGGTTGGCGCCGCGCAGCGCGATGCATTGCAGGATCGCCGCTGACAGGTTGATGCCGTCCAGCTTGCGGCCGGACAGGTCCAGCGCCGACAGGTCGGCACGCTTGCCGGCCTTGCCGCCGCTGTCGATCCAGGTCAGATGCTCCATCAGCATCTCGCGCAGGTCGTCTTCCGGGTTCTCCAGCGTCTTGGCCAGCACCGCCGCCTGCAGGTTGGGCGAGCGCATCTGGGCGGCATCAAGGATGGCGCCGATCAGGGTGGCGCCGCTGAAGTTGGTGCGGTTGATGGCGCAGCCGGTCATCACTGCCCCCGACAGGCGGGCGCCGGACAGGTTGGCCTCCGTCAGGTCGGCGTCGGTCAGGTCGCAGCCGGTCAGGTTGGACCCGGTCAGGTTGGCCCGCATGAACTTCGTGCCGCGCAGGATGGCATCGGTCAGGTCGGTCTGCATGACGAAGGCGTTGGCGATCTTCGCCCGCGACAGGTCGGCGCCGCGGATGGTCGCCGCCGTCAGTTCCGATGTTAGAACCGAATCCTCATACTCTTGCGCGTACATTTCGCCGCTGGCGTCGTAATGCAGCAGCGTGCCGTCGCGCAGATCGACCTCCACCAGCGTCGCCTCGCTCAGCACCGCGCCGCGCAGGCAGGCACCGCGCAAGTCGGCCCGGCGCAGATCCGCCTTCTCCAGATTGGCGAGCCGGAGGTCGGCGGCATAGAGGTTGGCGTTGCACAGGTTGGCGCCGGTCAGTCGCGCGCTGAACAGCTTGGCGCCCGACAGGTCTGCGTCGGACAGGTCGATGCCGGACAGGTCGAGATGCGACAGGTCTCGCATCTTCAGATTGGCGCGCACGCCGCCGGGTTGGCTTTTACGGAATGCCTGGTGCCGCAACAGGATCGCGTTGAGCTGGCTCTGGGTCAGCTTGGTTCGCGGACTGTTGGACCCAAAGCCCTGGGCGGACGACATCGCCGGCATACCTTCTCTATTTGGTAACCCATAATCCGAAAGAGTCGCCAAAATTTCGTTAAGAGTCTGCGGACTGTGACAAGGTTGCGACCGATAACCGCATCCCGGCAAGGCCGACCTTCGGCGGAAGACCAGAGGCCGCTTGCAGTGGTTGACTCGCGGTTCCGGCTTCTCTATGGTCCGCCGACCTGTCTTCCGCACAGTCGATAGACCGGGTACCCCGGCCCCATGCCGGGTATCTCCGCCAGTCCGCGAATTTCGCGCACTGGCGCTTTCGTGCTTGTGCGGGTGGCGGCTCTGACGCTGGACCCGGAACTGGGGAACGAGTAACGCATGTTCGAAGGCCTGACCGGACGCCTGGGCGACATCTTCGACAAGCTGCGCCGCCGTGGCGCGCTGACCGAGGAGGACGTCTCCGCAGCTCTGCGCGAAGTTCGCGTGGCGATGCTGGAGGCCGACGTCGCGCTGCCCGTCGTCAAGCAGTTCGTCGCCCAGGTGAAGGAACGCGCCGTCGGGCAGGAGGTGCTGAAGTCGGTCACCCCCGGCCAGCAGGTCATCAAGATCGTCCACGATAACCTCGTGGAGATGCTGGGTGAAGGCGCCGACATCAATCTGAACGCCGCCGCCCCGGTGCCGATCCTGATGGTCGGCCTGCAGGGGTCGGGCAAGACCACCAGCACCGCCAAGATCGCGCTCCGGCTGAAGACGAAGGAGCGCAAGAAGGTCCTGATGGCCTCGCTGGACGTCCGCCGTCCGGCCGCCCAGGAACAGCTGAAGGTTCTCGGCGAGCAGACCGGCGTCGCCACGCTGCCGATCGTGCCGGGCCAGGACCCGGTCGCCATCGCCAAGCGCGCCATCGAGACCGGACGTCTCGAAGGCTATGACGTCGTCATGCTCGACACCGCCGGCCGCCTCGCCATCGACGAGGAGCTGATGGCGGAGGTCGCAGCCGTCCGCGACGCGACCAAGCCGGCGGAAACGCTGCTGGTCGCCGACGCGATGACCGGCCAGGACGCCGTCACCGTCGCCACCAACTTCAACGACAAGGTCGGCATCACCGGCATCGTGCTGACCCGCATCGACGGCGACGCCCGCGGCGGCGCCGCCCTGTCGATGCGCCAGATCACCGGCAAGCCGATCAAGCTGCTGGGCGTCGGCGAAAAGATCGACGCGCTGGAGTCCTTCCACCCCGACCGCATCGCCGGCCGAATCCTCGGCATGGGCGACGTGGTATCGCTGGTGGAGAAGGCCGTCGAAACCATCGACAAGGACGAAGCCGAAAAGCTCGCCCGCAAGATGGAGAAGGGCCAGGGCTTCGACCTCGACGACATGGCGATGCAGCTGAAGCAGCTCCGCAAGATGGGCGGCATGTCCGGCCTGATGGGAATGCTGCCGGGCATCGGCAAAATCAAGGACCAGCTGAAGGACGCCAACGTCGACGATGGGATGATCAAGCGCCAGGAGGCGATCATCTCCTCGATGACCAAGGCGGAACGCAAGAACCCCGACATCATCAAGGCTTCGCGCCGCAAGCGCATCGCCGCCGGTTCCGGCACCTCGGTGCAGGAGGTCAACAAGCTGCTGAAGCAGTTCGAGACCATGCGCGGAATGATGAAGCAGGTGCAGAAGCTTGGGAAGAAGGGGATGCTGCGCGGCGGCCTCGGAAACCTGCTGCCGAAGGGACTCGGCGGCTTTGGCGGCAAGGGGCCTTTCGGCTGACCTGACCGCCTCTCGAAATCACCTGATACCTGTTTGACTTGAGAAGAGAAAGTTTCGACCAATGGCTCTGAAGATTCGTCTGGCTCGCGGTGGTGCGAAGAAGCGTCCGTTCTACTCGATCGTCATCGCGGATGCCCGCAGCCCGCGTGACGGCCGCTTCATCGAGAAGATCGGCACCTACAACCCGATGCTGCCGCGCGAGCACGAGCAGCGCATCATCCTGAACGCCGAGCGCGCCAAGCATTGGCTGTCGGTCGGCGCCCAGCCGACGGACCGCGTGGTCCTCTTCCTGGCCAATGCCGGCCTGGTCGAGAAGCCCGCCGTCCGCGAGACCCCGAAGAAGTCGGCTCCGAAGGCCAAGGCGCAGGAACGTCTGAAGGCCGAGGCCGCCGCTGCCGCGGCCGCCGCCGAGGGCTGAGCTTGAGGTCAGGGTTGAGGTCGTGACGACGTGCCGGGTGCTCCTTCGATGACCGCCAAAATCTGTGTCGGCCAGTTCGCGGGATCGCACGGCGTGCGGGGGCTGGTGAAGCTGCGCAGCTTCACCGCCGAACCCGCCGACATCATGACCTATGGCCCGCTGTCGGACGAAGCCGGCGCCCGCCGCTTCACGGTGACGCTCCAGGGCATGGTCAAGGACAACTTCCTGGCCAAGGTCGATGGGGTGACCAGCCGTGAACAGGCGCAGGCGCTGGCCGGTGTGCGGCTCTACGTGGACCGTGGCGCCCTGCCGGCGACGGAGGACGAGGACGAGTTCTACCATGCCGACCTGATCGGCCTGCGCGCGGAACTCGCCGACGGGACCGTCTACGGCACGGTGAAGGCGATCTACGATTTCGGCGCGGGTGACGTGCTCGAAGTCCGAACCGCCGGTGGGCCGCTGGAGATGCTTCCCTTCTCCAAGGCCTGCGTGCCGGTGGTGGATGTCCGGGGCGGCCGCATCGTCGTCGATCTTCCGGCCGTGATCGAAGCCCGCGAGGGCTCCGATGACGACGCGGAGGAGGTCGAGGGGGAAGAGGGCGGAGACCAGCGCGGGGAGGAGGGGCCGTGAATCACGGCGCCGATGGTCCGCGGGTCTGGACGGCCAAGGTTCTGACGCTGTTCCCGGAAATGTTTCCGGGGCCGCTCGGCCACTCGCTGGCCGGCAAGGCGTTGGAAAATGGAGTCTGGGCACTGGAATCGGTGGACATTCGCTCGTTCGCGCGCGATAAACACCGCTCCGTCGACGACACCCCCTTCGGCGGAGGGGCCGGCATGGTCATGCGGCCCGACGTGCTGGACGCGGCTTTGACCGCGACGGCGGGACCTGTGGGGGCACCGGGACGCGGCCGGGCGATCTATCTGTCGCCTCGCGGACGGGTGCTGAACCAGGAACTGGTCAAGGAGCTGGCCGCCACCCCGGTGGTGACGCTGCTCTGCGGCCGGTACGAAGGGGTGGACCAGCGGGTCCTCGATGCGCACGGCCTCGAAGAGGTCAGCCTCGGGGATTTCGTGCTGTCCGGCGGGGAACTCGCCGCGCTCAGCCTGATGGATGCCGTGGTGCGCTTGCTCCCCGGCGTCATGGGCAACGTGGAGACGGCGGGCGAAGAGAGTTTCGAACGGGGGTTGCTCGAATACCCCCACTACACCCGGCCGGCGGTCTGGACCGACGGGCAGGGTGTGGAACGCGCGGTGCCGGAAGTTCTGCTCTCCGGTCACCACGGAAAGGTCAAGGCCTGGCGGCTGGCCGAGGCGGAGAGGATCACGGAGGCCCGACGGCCGGACCTGTGGTCGCTCTACCAGGCGGGCCGTCCGGCAGAAACTGTTACGAACAAGGGTCGACGGCAGGCTCGCCGGCGCGACCCGAAACCGGAGTGACGGTCCGCCGCGAGGCGCGCCGATAGAAAAGGGGTAGTGCTATGAACCTGTTGCAGCAGCTCGAGCAGGAGCAGATCGAGAAGGCCCTCGGTGGCAAGACGATCCCGGAGTTCTCCTCGGGCGATACCGTCCGCGTGAACGTGAAGGTCGTCGAAGGCACGCGCGAGCGTGTCCAGGCCTATGAGGGCGTCGTGATCGCCCGCAAGAACGCTGGCGTGAACAGCTCCTTCACCGTTCGCAAGATCAGCTACGGCGAGGGCGTGGAGCGCGTGTTCCCGCTGTACTCCCCGCGCATCGACTCGATCGAGCTGGTCCGCAAGGGCGCCGTCCGTCGCGCCAAGCTGTACTATCTGCGCGATCTGCGCGGCAAGGCCGCCCGCATCGCCGAGCGCACCACCGGCCGCGGCATGGTCAACGGCCGCCGGGCTGCCGAGTAAGGCGCCTTCCGGTTCGTTTCAGGTTCATAGGTTCGGCGCCCGGCCATCCGGCTGGGCGTCTTCTTCCCGTCACCATCAGCAAAGCTTAAGGAGTAGGCGCCATGAAGCGCACGTTCCAGCCGTCCAAAATCGTGCGTAAGCGTCGCCACGGCTTCCGCCACCGCATGTCGACCGTCGGCGGCCGCAAGGTCATCGCCCGCCGCCGCGCCCGCGGCCGCAAGGTCCTGAGCGCCTGATCCCCGCGATGGCGGCGCCGGACCATGAGGTCGGGCGCCTGATGCGGCGGCCGGAATTTCTGGCCGTGGCCGGGACACGGCGCAAGCATGTGGCTCCCGGCCTGATCCTCCAGGTGCGCCGGCACGACGACAAGCAGCGGCCCGCCGATGGCGGTCCGCCGATCCGTTTCGGTTTGACGGCGAGCCGCAAGGTCGGCAACGCGGTGGTGCGCAATCGCGCCCGCCGCCGTTTGCGTGAGGCCGCGCGGCAGCTTCTGTCCACCCACGCCGCTCCAGGCCATGACTTCGTCCTGGTCGCGCGTGGCGGTACCGCCGAACGACCCTGGACCGACCTGCTCGGCGACCTGACCGCCGGGCTGAAGCGCCTCGGCCTGTGGCGCGAGGCGGAAGGGTAGGAGGCTCGCGACGTCATGTTTCGCATCGCCGGCCTCAGCCCGCTCGCGCACCTGCTCCGCGCGCTCGTCTATCTCTATCGCTGGACCTTGTCGCCCTTCGTGGGCTGGCATTGCCGTTTCCAGCCGACCTGCTCCTGCTACGCCATAGAATCGCTGGAAAAGCACGGCGCCATCCGGGGGGGATGGCTGACGGTGCGCCGGCTCGGGCGTTGCCATCCCTGGGGCGGGTCCGGCTGGGATCCGGTGCCCGATCCCGTCCCGCAGGGGGCGCCCCTGGCGTCCCATCGCTGCGGCCAGCGGGAAAAAGGGCATGCGGCGGTTGCCCAGCCCGGCGAAAACCCGTAACAAGGCCGCGCACACGCCGCCCTTCTTTCAAAGGCCCCACGGCAACCGGGACGCCATGACCGACCAACGCAACCTCATCATCGCGATTGCCCTGTCGATCGCCATCCTTCTGGGCTTCCAGTATTTCTACGAGAAGCCGCGGGTGGAGCAGCAGAAGCAACTCGCCGCCCAGCAGGCCGCCCAGACGGAGCAGTCGGTGCCGGTGCCCGCCCCCGGCGTGCCCGCCCAGCAGCCTCCCGCCACGGCAGAGGTCGCGAAGGAGCGTCCCGAACTGCTCGCCGAGCAGATGGCGGCCGGCACCCGCGTGAAGATCGACACGCCGGCCCTGCACGGGTCCGTCAATCTCGTCGGCGGCCGCATCGACGACCTGACGCTGGCCCAGTACCACGAGACGCCGGACCCCAAGAGCGCGGAAATCGTGCTGCTGGCCCCGGCCGGCACGCCCGCCGCCTATTACGCCGAGTTCGGCTGGGTGCCGCAGGGCGCCGGCATCGCCACCCCGACCGCGACCACCCGCTGGACCGCGGACGGCACGGCGCTGACTCCGAACAAGCCGCTGACCCTGACCTGGGACAATGGCCAGGGGCTGGTGTTCGAGCGCAAGATCGCCGTCGACCCGGACTTCATGTTCACGGTGACGCAGACCGTGCGCAACACCGGCGCCAACCCGGTCACCCTGCTGCCCTACAGTCTGGTGTCGCGTACGGGCACGCCGCACACCTCGGGCTACTACATCCTGCATGAGGGGCCGCTCGGCGTCTTCAACGGCTCGCTGACCGAAGAGAAGTACGACGACGTCCGCAAGGCCGGCAGCATCTCAAAGGAGACCACCGGCGGCTGGATCGGCATCACCGACAAGTACTGGCTGGTGTCGCTGGTGCCCGATTCGAACGAGAAGGTCACCGCGCGCTTCCTCTACAACCAGGTCGCCAACTCCGACCGCTACCAGACCGACACGATGGGTGCCCCGGTCACGGTCGCGCCGGGCGCTTCGGTCGAGAACACCGGCCGTCTGTTCGCTGGCGCCAAGCAGGTGAAGCTGCTCGACAGCTATTCCGAAAAGCTGAACATCAAGAATTTCGACCTCGCGATCGACTTCGGCTGGTTCTACTTCCTGACCAAGCCGTTCTTCTACGCGCTCGATTTCCTGGGCCGCGTCATCGGCAATTTCGGCATCGCCATCCTGGTGCTGACCGTCTGCGTCAAGGCCGTCTTCTTCCCGCTCGCCAACAAGTCCTATCAGGCGATGAGCAAGATGAAGGCCCTGCAGCCCAAGATGCAGGAGCTGCGCGAGAAGTTCAGCGACGATCAGGCGCGCATGAACCAGGAGCTGATGGCGCTGTACAAGCGCGAGAAGGTCTCCCCGGTGTCGGGCTGCCTGCCGATCCTGATCCAGATCCCGGTCTTCTTCTCGCTCTACAAGGTGCTGTTCGTGACCATCGAAATGCGGCATGCGCCGTTCTTCGGCTGGATCCACGATCTCTCCGCGC
>NZ_CAMLJP010000087.1 GCF_946480385.1 uncultured Azospirillum sp. | reverse complement strand
ACCTCGCGGCGACCTTCTCGCCGGAACTGGCCGACATCACCATCTACGTCATCGATGTGTCGGCCGGCGACAAGATCCCGCGCAAGGGTGGGCCGGGCATCACCCGCTCGGACCTGCTGGTCATCAACAAGACCGACCTCGCCCCGATGGTCGGCGCCAGCCTGGAGGTGATGGACCGCGACGCCCGCAAGATGCGCGGCGACCGCCCCTTCGTCTTCACCAACGTCAAGGCGGGCGAAGGGCTGGACGCCATCCAGTCCTTCATCGTCCAGCGCGGCGGCCTGCCGCTGCCGGGCTGATCCTCCTCCACAACTGGAAGAAGATTCGCGTTCGGGAACCTCCGGCTTGACCATGCTGTTCATACGGCATGAGACGATTCAAGCCGGAGGATGCCCCGATGATGCGCCCGACCCCCAGTAGGACCTTGGGTACGGCCCTGCTGCTGGCTGCGCTGGGACCCTTGACCATCGCCGCGCCCGCGCTGGCGGCCGACGACTGCGCGGCGGGGCTCGACCGGCTGGGACAGCAGGCGGCGGCGCTCGAAGCCGCCGGCCCCGGCACCCCCGCTCCGGTGACGCAGCAGGAAACCGCACAGCTCCGTGCCCTGCAGCAGGCGGCACAGGCCGCCGCCCAGAAGGGCAACGCCCCCGCCTGCCAGGCCATCCTGGGCGAGGCGGCGGCCCTGCAGGACTCCATCGCCCATCCGCGTGCGATCGCCGCCGACGAGCTTGAGGATGCCAAGCTGCGCAGCCCGGACGGCAAGGATCTCGGCAGCGTGTCCGAACTGATCATCGACCCCGCCAGCGGCCGGGTCGCTTATGCGGTGGTCGAGTTGGGCGGCTTCCTCGGCATCGGCGACAGCCATTTCCCGGTGCCCTGGGCGCTGTTCACCCCGTCCGGCGACGGCTATGTCCTGAACGTGCCGAAGGACAAGCTGACCAACGCCCCACGCTTCGACGAGAAGAACCGTCCGAACATGAACGACCGCCAATGGGCGATGGCGGTCCACACCTACTATGGCGTAGCGCCCTACTGGATGCGCGATTCGGCGACGCTGGCCGCCATTGCCGGCTCGGCGGGCGGTGGCGACGCCTCGGCCGGCCCGCTGCGCCAGGAGGTGCAGCGTCTGTCGCAGGAGGTGGCGCGGCTGAACCGTGAACTGCAGCAGGCCCGCGGCGCCTCCGGTTCCAGCGGCCAGGAGGGAAGCAGTCAGGGCGGTGCGTCTCAATCGGCACCGGGGGCTGCGTCCGGGACGCCGTCCGGGAACGGCATCCCCCAGCCGCCGGTTTCCCAACAGTGAAGCGATAACGATCCGATGGCGGACGATCCCCGACCGGGACCCGCATTCAGGAGGACCGACATGGAACTCTCTTCCATCACCGAAACGGCCCAGCGCAACCTGCGCGGCCTCAACGACCGCATTCACGGACCCAGCGGCGGTTACAGCATCAATGTCGGGCATACCGAGCGGTTGGCGTCGCTGGCCGGCGGCGTGCTGCTGGCGGCCCTTGGCCTGCGCCGCCCCAACTGGACCGGTGCCGCGATGGCGCTTGCCGGCGGTGCCCTGGTGGCGCGCGGCCTGACCGGCTATTGCCCCGGCAAGGCGATGCTGTCCGACTGGACGCACAACGACCGGGCGGCCATTCCGTCGCAGGATGTGAACCAGGGCGTCCATCCCTATTCCCGTCATCCCGGCGACATCTATGCAGAGGCGTGCGAGGAGGAGATCGTCGACGAGGCCTCAAAGGAATCCTTCCCGGCCAGCGATCCGCCGTCCTTTACGCCGGGTGTTGCCCGCTAAGGAGGCGGATTGCACAAGGGGCGTGACACCATATCAGAAATGTCATCAAGAAACGGCCTGCCGGTCCGACGCCGGCAGGCCGTTTTGATATGGATCAATGAAATACTGAAACAGCAGCAATTCTGCTTTTACTGAATGCTCCCCGAACAATGCTGCGCAATGATTGAGGCGCATGTGCGGAGCGAGCCCATTGCACGTTGCGGACCTCCGGTGATTGGTTTATGGTGCACTGCACAAGGAACGCCGTGTGATCTCACCCGGCGAAAGGCGGCCGGGGTTGCGGCCGCTCCTCTCGTCCCATTGACCGCAGGACAGTCCGCATGACCACGATCATTCCCGCCGCCGCCACGCTCGAAGGCAAGAAGGGGCTCGTCCTTGGCATTGCCAACGACCAGTCGATCGCCTGGGGCTGCGCCCGCGCCTTTCGCGCCATGGGTGCCGACCTTGCGGTCAGCTATCTGAACGACAAGGCCAAGAAGTTCGTCGAGCCGCTGGCCCAGCAGCTGGAGGCCGAAATCTTCGAACCGGTGGACGTCACCGGCGAAGGCCAGCTGAAGGCCCTGTTCGACAAGATCGGCGAGAAGTGGGGCAAGCTCGACTTCGCGCTGCACAGCATCGCCTTCGCACCGAAGGAGGACCTGCACGGCCGCGTCGTCGATTGCTCGCGCGAAGGCTTCCAGCAGGCGATGGACGTCTCCTGCCACTCCTTCATCCGCATGGCCAAGTATGCGGAGCCGCTGATGAAGGACGGTGGATCGCTGTTCACCATGTCCTATTTCGGCGCCAACCGCGTCATCGACAATTACGGCGTCATGGGTCCGGTGAAGGCGGCGCTGGAGGCCAGCGTGCGCTATCTGGCCGCCGAACTCGGCCCGAAGGGCATCCGCGTCCATGCCATCTCGCCCGGCCCGATCAAGACCCGCGCCGCCTCCGGCATCGCGCATTTCGACGAGCTGATGAACAAGGCCGCCGAGCGCGCGCCCGAAGGCCGTCTGGTAACCATCGAGGAGGTCGGCTACACCACCGCCTTCCTCGCCACCGATGGCGCCAAGGGCATCACCGGCGACACCACCTATGTCGATTGCGGGTACTCGATCGTCGGCTGAGATCTATCAACTTAAGTCTGCAGAACGGGGCGGGTGCGGCGACGCATCCGCCCCGCTCCGTTCCGGCTCGCCTCATGCGGGTGCGTCAAATTGCCGTGTGACGCCGGCGGCTGTTTGGGTGCGGTGGTAACACCATTCATAATCCTCCCCAACGGGGTGCCGGTTAAGGGGGGAGGCCGCAAGGTCATGGGCGCCATCACATGGCGACGGCAGTTGAGCGTCGGGCAGCCGGCCATCGACGACGATCACAAACACCTGATCGAGTATCTGAACGAACTCGACGCTGCGCTGGCCGCCCCGCGGTTCCAGCCGGTTCGCGTTGCCAAGATTCTGATCAAACTTCTGGAATACACCAAGGAGCACTTCGCCCGCGAAGAGCGGATCATGCAGATCGTGCATTACCCGAAATTCGACGAGCATGTCGCCATGCACCGCGCCGCGGTCCAGAAAGTCAGCGAGCTGTCGAACCAGTTCTCCAACGAACCCACCCACGAGAACGCCGAGAGGCTCTATAAATTCACTGCCGACTGGCTGGTCCGCCACATCATCCTGACGGACACGCAACTGACGCCCTATGTTCGCGGCGTGTGGGCGTGAGGCGTTGGAGGGACGGCAGGCAAAGCCTTACCCCACGAACTCCGCCACCCGGTAGCCCTGGGCGTAGAGCAGGGCGGTCAGGTCGCCATGGTCGACGCGGGCGCGGGCTTCGGCGGCGACCACCGCCTTGGCGTGGAAGGCGACGCCCAGACCCGCGGCCAGCAGCATTGGCAAATCGTTGGCGCCGTCGCCGACGGCCATGGTCTCCGCCATCGGCACGCGGTGCTCGCCGGCATAGGCCATCAGCGCCTGCAGCTTGCTGTCCTTGTCCAGGATCGGCTCGATCACCTTGCCGGTCATCACGCCGTCGACCACCTCCAGCTCGTTGCCGCGGTCGTCGTCGAAGCCGATCCAACTGCGCACCCGGCCGGTGAAGCAGCGGAAACCGCCCGACACCAGAACGCAGACGGCGCCGTTGGCGCGCATGGTGCCGACCAGTTGGGCCGCGCCCGGCATCAGGGTGGCGCGCTGCCACACCTCGTCGATCACCGTCTCCTTCAGGCCCTTCAGCAGGGTGACCCGCTCGCGCACCGCGTCCTTGAAGTCGATCTCACCGTTCATGGCGCGGGCGGTGATGTCGGCGATGTGGTCCTTCAGCCCGACATAGTCGCCCAGCTCGTCCAGCATCTCCTGCTCGATGATCGTCGATTCCATGTCGGCGACCAGCAGCCGCTTGCGCCGGGTCGCCGCCGGCTGGGCGACGATGTCCAGCGTGGCGCCATTCAGGGCATGGCGGATTGCCGCCTCCGCCTGCTCCGGCGCCAGATTGCCGAAAGGCAGGTCGCAGGCGGTGCCGGGAGCCAGCCAGTCCGGCGCGCCGGCATCGGCGCCCAGGCCCACCAGCGCCGCCTTGGCGGTCTGGACGGCAGCCTCGTCGAGCGTGGCGGTGCGGGGGGCGATCAGCGTGGCGACGGCGTTCATCGGCGGGTGTCCCGAGCAAAAGAGGGCCTTTGCGCGCTGCCTACCACAGCCGCGGGGTCCGGTCCAACGAAGCTTCGGCGTCGGCATGCGGAGGGGCATGCGGATGGGTGTTGCAAAGGAAGCGCCGTGGCCCCATGGAAGGGCGATGAACACGCTCACCGATGTCATCGTCATCGGCGGCCCGACCGCATCGGGCAAGTCGGGGCTGGCGCTGGCGATTGCCGAGGCGTTCGGCGGCACCGTCATCAATGCCGACAGCATGCAGCTCTACGCCGACCTGGACGTGCTGACCGCCCGGCCGCCGGCGGAGGATCTGGCGCGGGCGCCCCATCGCCTGTATGGCGTGCTGCCTGCGGCGGAACGCGGCTCGGCGGCACGCTGGCGCGACATGGCTCTGGCGGAGATCGCCGCCGCCAAGGCTGCCGGCCGGCTGCCGGTGGTGGTCGGCGGCACCGGTCTCTACCTGCGCGCGCTGATGCAGGGACTGAGCGAAGTGCCGCCCATCCCGGACGAGGTGCGCGCCGCCGCCCATGCCCGGTTGGCGACCATCGGCGGCGACGCCTTCCGCGCCGAGCTGGTCGCCCGCGATCCGGCATCGGCCAAGCTGAATCCCGGCGATACCACCCGCCTGACTCGCGCCTGGGAGGTGCTGGAGGCGACCGGCCATCCGCTGTCCCACTGGCAGAGCCAAACGGCCCAGGGCGCGCCGGAGGATCTGCGCTTCACCATCCTCGTGCTCGACCCGCCGCGGGCCGACCTCTATGCCCAGTGCGACAAGCGCTTCCATCTGATGATGGAGCAGGGCGCGTTGGAGGAGGTGCGGCGGTTGGACGCACTGGCCGAAGAGCAGGCCCTCGCCCCCGACCTGCCGGTGCTGAAAGCCCTGGGCGTGCCGGAGCTGCGCCGCGTCCTGCATGGCGAGATCCCTCTCGGCGAGGCCGTTGCGCTGGCCCAGCAATCGACCCGCCGCTATGCCAAACGGCAGGTCACTTGGTTTCGGCATCAGATTGTTGGCAAATTCTCTGATATGCTGGTAAGTGATACAGGACAGCATAGCTGCCATACCATCGATCTGCCTTGTTCGTCTGCGGTACGAAATGCAATGCTCGGCCGCCTGAGAACGATACTAAATTACTGATCCGAAGGAGAAGCACCGTGTCGGTTGATTGGGGTCATGTGTTCGCGGGCCGCGTGGGCGGCATGACGGCGTCCGAAATCCGGGAACTGCTGAAGCTGATCGACCGTCCGGAGATCATCTCCTTCGCCGGCGGCATTCCCGACCCGGACCTGTTCCCCAGTTCCGCCATCGCGCGGTCCTATGAGAAGATCTTCCAGTCCAACGCCGGTGCCGGCGCCGCCCTGCAATACTCCATCACCGAGGGCTACACGCCGCTGCGCGAATGGATCTGCGATTACATGGGGCGCAAAGGCGTCAATGTCGGGCTGGACGGCGTTCTCATCACCAACGGCTCGCAGCAGGTGCTGGAATTCGTCGGCAAGCTGCTGATCGGCCCCGGCGACAAGATCGTGGTGACCCGCCCGACCTATCTCGGCGCGCTGCAGGCCTTCTCACCCTACGAGCCGACCTATCTCTCGATCCCGATGGACGAGGAAGGGCCGGAGATGACGGCGCTGACCGAGGCGCTGGCGCAGAAGCCGAAATTCTTCTACCTCGTCCCCGATTTCCAGAACCCGAACGGCACCACGGTGACGCTGGCCCGCCGCCACGCCATCCTGGACGCCTGCGAGGCGGCCGGCGTGCCGGTGATCGAGGACACCGCCTATTGCGAGCTGCGCTATGACGGGGAGCATCTGCCGCTGCTGGCGGCGCTGGATTGCGAGCGCAATGGCGGTAAGCTGACCAACGTGATCTTCGGCGGCACCTTCTCCAAGACGATGGTTCCGGCGATGCGCGTGGGCTGGGTCAACGCGGCGCCGGAGGTGGTGAACCGGCTGGTGCTGATGAAGCAGGCGGCCGACCTGCATGCCAGCACGATCAACCAGATCGTCATGCACGACGTCGTCTCTCAGATCTTCGACAGCCACATCAAGCTGCTGCGCACCCAGTACAAGGAGCGCCGCGACGCCATGCTGGCGGCGCTGGACGAATTCGCCCCGCCGGGCGTCACCTGGACCAAGCCGGAAGGCGGCCTGTTCGTCTGGATCGAGGCGCCGGAAGGCGTCGACGGCACCGAGTTGCTGGCCCGCGCCATCAAGGAGGCCAACGTCGCCTTCGTCCCCGGCTCGGCCTTCCATGCCGACCGGTCGGGCAAGAACACGCTACGCCTGGCCTTCTCCGTCACCAAGCCGGCCCAGATCCGCGAGGGCATCCGCCGGCTGTGCGGGCTGCTGAAGGACGCCGCCTGACGGGCTGCGCGTTCACCCAGTCGCCCCTTTGGAACGGCGGCCGCGCTTCGGTGCGGTCGCCGTTTCCGTTTGCGGCAAGCGCCGGCGGGGCAGGGGGTGGGGCAGGGTGGCCACCTCCAATGGGCGCGCAACAATTGGAAAAACTGCGGCAAAAAAACTTTGCAAACATTCGCGAATTGGGTTGACCTATGACGGATGATTTGACTAATTTGCCCGTCCCAGCTCAGGCCATCGGGGCTAAGCCGTTGTTATGAACGGCATCCCCCTCGGCAGGGTTGGTGTTCCCAAGGAACCGGGCGCCCTAGAGGAGGCGCCCACATGAGAAGGTCGTGAGCGATGTCCGAACAGAAGCTGACCGGCGCCCAGATCGTCATCAAAGCCCTGAAGGATCAGGGCGTTGACATCATCTTCGGCTATCCCGGCGGCGCCGTACTTCCCATCTACGACGCGCTGTTCCAGCAGAACGACCTGAAGCATGTCCTTGTACGCCACGAGCAGGCCGCGGTTCACGCGGCGGAGGGCTACGCGCGCTCGACCGGCAAGGTCGGCTGCGTGCTGGTGACCTCCGGCCCCGGCGCCACCAATGCGGTGACCGGCCTGCTGGACGCCCTGTGCGACAGCATTCCGATCGTCTGCCTATCGGGCCAGGTGCCGACCCACCTGATCGGCAACGACGCCTTCCAGGAAGCCGACACCACCGGCATCACCCGTCCCTGCACCAAGCACAATTACCTGGTGAAGGACGTCGACAGCCTGGCCCGCACCCTGCACGAGGCCTTCTATGTCGCGCGCAGCGGCCGTCCCGGCCCGGTGCTGGTCGACATCCCGAAGGACGTGCAGTTCGCCGACGGCAGCTACGTCCCGCCGGCGGAGGTCAAGCACAAGACCTACCGCCCGCAGGTGAAGGCGGAGATGGCCCGCATCGAAGAGGCGATTGAACTGATCGCCAACGCCAAGCGGCCGGTCTTCTACACCGGCGGCGGCGTCGTCAATGCCGGCCCGTTCGCGGCGAAGCTGCTGACCCAGTTCGTCAAGACCACCGGTTTCCCGATCACCTCCACCCTGATGGGCTTGGGCGCCTTCCCGGCGTCCGACAACCAGTGGCTGGGCATGGTCGGCATGCACGGCACGTACGAGGCGAACCTCGCCATGTACGAATGCGACGTCATGATCAACATCGGCGCCCGCTTCGACGACCGCGTGACCGGCAAGCTGTCGGCCTTCTCGCCGGGCTCCAAGAAGATCCACGTCGACATCGACCCCAGCTCGATCAACAAGAACGTGGCGGTCGATATCCCGATCGTCGGCGACTGCGGCGCCGTTCTGGAAGACATGCTGCGCATCTGGAAGGCGCGCGCCAAGTCGCCGGACAAGGCCGCGCTGAAGGAGTGGTGGGGCAAGGTCGAGGGCTGGCGCGCCCGCAACTGCCTGAACTACAACCGCACCGAATCGGTCATCAAGCCGCAATACGCGCTGGAGCGCCTGCGCGAAGCCCTGCGCGGCAAGGACCACTACATCACGACGGAAGTCGGCCAGCACCAGATGTGGGCCGCCCAGTTCCTGCCCTTCGACCAGCCGAACCGCTGGATGACCTCGGGTGGTCTCGGCACCATGGGCTACGGCCTGCCGGCCGCCATCGGCGCCCAGCTGGCCCACCCCAACGCCATCGTGGTGGACGTGTCGGGCGAGGCGTCCTTCCTGATGAACATGCAGGAGATCGGCACCGCCGTGCAGTATCGCGCGCCGGTCAAGATCTTCATCCTGAACAACCAGTATATGGGCATGGTGCGCCAGTGGCAGGAGCTGCTGCACGGTTCGCGCTATTCCCAGAGCTACTCCGAAGCCCTGCCGGACTTCGTGAAGCTGGCGGAGGCCTGGGGCTGCGTCGGCCTGCGCGCCACCACGGTGGCCGAGGTCGATCAGGTGATCGAGAAGATGCTGGCCGTCACCGACCGCCCCTGCATCGTCGACATCGCCGTCGATCAGAAGGAAAACTGCTTCCCGATGATTCCGGGCGGCAAGGCCCACAACGAGATCCTGTTCGGTCCGGACGACAGCCCGTCCGACGCCACGCCGGAAGACGGCATGGTGCTGGTCTGATCGGCTGACGACGAACGAACGGGGGAATGGGTCTCATGGAAAACGCGATCGAAAAGCACACCATCGCCGTGCTGGTGGACAACGAGCCGGGCGTCCTCGCCCGCGTCATCGGGCTGTTCTCCGGCCGCGGTTACAACATCGAAAGCCTGACGGTGGCGGAGGTGAACAACGCCGAGCACCTGTCGCGCATCACGCTGGTCACTTCCGGCACCCGGATGATCATCGAACAGATCAAGGCGCAGCTCGGCCGGCTGGTTCCGGTCCACCGCGTCCACGACCTGACCGACGAGGGTCCGTCGGTGGAACGCGAACTGGCTCTGGTCAAGGTGGCCGGCACCGGCGACCGCCGAATCGAGGCGCTTCGCCTCGCCGACATCTTCCAGGCCAAGGTGGTCGACGCCACCCTGACCAGCTTCATCTTCGAACTGACCGGCACCACCGAGCAGGTCGACGACTTCGTCGGCCTGATGAGCCAGCTCGGCCTCGTGGAAGCCAGCCGCACCGGCGTGGTCGCCATGTCGAAGGGACCGGCGGCGTTCTGACGCTCCCCCCGAGGTCTCTTCGGGCTCCATCGCCGTCCGGCCCGTTCTGGGTTAGGATATCCTTCCGGTACGGCCGGACGGCGAGCAGTGGGGAACGGTCATGAAGATGCTGTCGGTGGAAGAGGCGAAGGACCAGCTCGGCGCATTGATCGAAGCCGCGAAGCGCGGCGAGGAGATCGTGCTGACCGAGAATGGTACGCCGGTGGCCCGGCTGTCAGCGACGGAAGCAGCGTCCGAACCGGTTTCCGAGGAGGAGCGCCGCAGGCAGGCAGGTGAGCGATTGCTCCGGAAGCTGCGCAAGGGCTATGACCTGGGTGGCCGTGACTGGACCCGTGACGATTTGCACGAGCGCGGTTCCTTGCCATGAGTCGACCGTTGGTCAGCTTCGACACAAACATCCTGTTCTATGCGGCCGACCGGCGGGACCTCACCAAATATGCAATTGCTCTGGATTTGCTGGAGAGAGCAGCGGTGCCGGGTTCCACTGTCGTGATTGCGGGGCAGGTGCTGTGCGAGCTTTATGCGTCGCTGACCCGGAAGCGAATCCTGCCGCCGGGTGAGGCATTGGACTTGGTTCGTGATTACGAGCAGACATTCCAGGGCCTTCCCGTTGCCACCGACTCCTTCAGGCGTGCCTTCGATGCAGTAGCCGCGCACGGATTGCAAATCTGGGATGCGGTCTTATGGGCAAACGCCGATGCGTATGGCTGTAAGTACCTTGTGTCTGAAGATTTTCAGGACGGACGGCGACTTGGCGGAGTCACTTTCCTGAACCCCTTCACCGCGGACGGACGGCTTTTGCTTGACGCGGCCTTGCCGCCGATGGACTAATCCGCCCCGCGCACTAATCGCTTCGTTCAACACCCGGCTAGTGAAATTTAAGGAACCATCTCCATGCGCGTCTATTACGATCGTGATGCCGACGTCAACCTGATCAAGGGCAAGAAGGTCGTCATCGTCGGCTACGGCAGCCAGGGCCATGCCCACGCCCACAACCTGCGTGACAGCGGCGTGAAGGACGTGCGGATCGCGCTCCGCCCGGGTTCGGCCACCATCAAGAAGGCCGAGACCGCCGGCTTCACCGTGATGACCCCGGCCGAAGCCGCCGCCTGGGCCGACGTCGTGATGGTTCTGACCCCGGACGAGCTGCAGGCCGACCTGTACCGTGACGATCTGGCCCCGAACATGAAGCAGGGCGCCGCCCTGGCCTTCGCGCACGGCCTGAACGTTCACTTCAACCTGATCGAGCCGCGCGCCGACCTCGACGTGTTCATGATCGCGCCGAAGGGCCCCGGCCACACCGTGCGCAGCGAATACCAGCGTGGCGGCGGCGTGCCGTCGCTGGTTGCCGTTCACCAGAACGCCTCGGGCAACGCGCTGGACATCGCCCTGTCCTACGCCTCGGCCAATGGCGGCGGCCGCGCCGGCATCATCGAGACGACCTTCAAGGAAGAGTGCGAGACCGACCTGTTCGGTGAGCAGGCCGTGCTCTGCGGCGGCCTGACCGAGCTGATCCGCGCCGGCTACGAGACGCTGGTCGAGGCGGGCTATGCCCCCGAGATGGCCTACTTCGAGTGCCTGCACGAAGTGAAGCTGATCGTCGACCTGATGTACGAGGGCGGCATGGCCAACATGCGCTACTCGATCTCCAACACGGCCGAGTACGGCGACTACCGCACCGGCCCGCGCATCATCACGCCGGAGACCAAGGCCGAGATGAAGCGCGTGCTGACCGACATCCAGGAAGGCCGTTTCGTCCGTGACTGGATGCTGGAATGCAAGGCCGGCCAGCCGTCCTTCAAGGCGATCCGCCGCCGCAACGCCGAGCATGAGATCGAGAAGGTCGGCGAGAAGCTGCGCGCTATGATGCCGTGGATCGCCGAGCGCCGTCTGGTCGACAAGTCGAAGAACTGATCTGGCGAAAGCCGCATCGGTCTGTTGAGAAGCGCGTCCCTTCGGGGGCGCGCTTTTCATTTGGCGGTCAGATGCTCTGGTGCGATGCCGAAAATCGTGGCGAACTCTTTGCTGCCGGTATCGGTGATCTCCACCGCGCGGCTGTCAGGGATGCGGACGATCCAGCCGCGCTCCAGCGAACAGGTCAGCAGGGCCGCGCCCAGCCGCCCGGCCAGATGATGGCGGCGCTCGCTCCAGTCCAGGCAGACCCGGCATAGCGGTCTGCGGTGCCCGCCCACTTCGGGCATTGCGAGACCCAGGCCGCCCAGGAAATCGCGGCCATCATCCGTCACCAGGGCGCTGCCGTCGTCGAGGATCACGAACCCGCGCTCGTTCAGCGTGTCGGCCAGTTTTGTACCGAGCCGTCCGGCGAGATGGTCGTAGCAGGTGCGGGCGGTCCGCAACGCCTCGTCCTTCGGGCCGGGCGGACGGTGGCGCCGCGGGCCGGCGGCTGCCACCGCCATCAGGCTTTCCATTGCCTGGGCGATGTCGGGGGAGGCCAGCCGGTAATAGCGGTGCCGGCCCTGGCGCTCCACCGCCAGCAATCCAGCCTCGCTCAATTTCGCGAGGTGGCCGCTGGTGGTCGGCGCGCCGACGCCGGCATGCCAGGACAATTCCCCGGCGGTCAGCGCCTGCCCGCCCATCAGGGCGGAGAGGATGTTCGCACGTGCCGGATCGCCGATCAGCGCGGCGATGGTGGCGATGCCGTTGGCGGAGGCGGTGGGGAAGGGCGGGCTGGTCATGTCCATCAGTTTAGGCCGCTTCGCCAGACCCGTCAGCCGCCGACGTTTCGTCCTCGGCCGAAGCGTTCGCGGCGGTCTTCCAAGTGCCGGGCTGGCATGGTGGGCCGGCTTGCAGACCGACGGAGCCATCATGACCATCCTTCCAGCCCCCGATGCCCCGGCTTGGCAGCCGAACCTGCGTGTCGAGCTTGCCTTGCTGCTGGCCCTCGCGACCTTGTGGGGAGCGTCCTACAGCTTCATCCGCATCGGCGTGGAGACGATCCCGCCCTTGACCTTCATTGCCGGCAGGACGCTGATCGCGGGAGCGATCCTTCTAGTGGTCATCCGCTGGCGCCGCCTTTCGCTGCCACGCGATCCGGCGCTGTGGCGCCGCTTCCTGGTTCAGGCCTGTCTGAACAGCGTCCTTCCCTTCACCCTGATCGCTTGGGCCGAACAGACGGTCGACGCCGGAACTGCCGTCATCCTCAACGCGACCACGCCGATCTTCGCGTTTCTCCTCACCCTTCTGTTCACCCGGCACGAGCCTTTGAGCATCCGGAAGGCGGTCGGCGTGCTCTCCGGTCTCGGTGGGACGGTTCTCATCATCGGGGTGGGGGCGGTGGATGGCATCGGCCGCGACCTTCTGGCGCAAGGCGCGATCGTCCTTGCCACACTTTGCTATGCCGGAGCCGCCATCTTCGGCCGCGTGTTCAAGGGACAGGACCCGGTCATGCCGGCCGCGGGAGCGCTGCTGTGCGGAGCGGCTGTCCTGTTGCCGGTCAGTCTGGCGGTCGACCGGCCTTGGACCCTGACGCCGTCCTTGGACTCTCTGCTCGCGCTCGCCGCCCTGTCGGTCTTCTCGACCGCGTTGGCCTTCGTTCTTTATTTCCGCTTGGTTCAAACCCTGGGATCGGTGCCGACCACCGCGCAAGCCTATCTGCGGGTGCCCATCGGGGTCGGGATTGGCGCACTTCTGTTGGGCGAGGCGCTGGAGCCGACCATGCTGGCCGGCTGTGCCGCGGTGGTGATTGGCGTCGCTGCGATGAGCATCCCTACCCGTCGGCGAAGGTGAGCCCGGCGGACCGATGTCAGCCCCGCGGCTCCGGCATTCCGCTCGGCGGCGGGGTTTCGGCGACGGCGGCGCGGCCGGGGTCGCGCTTCTGCGTTTCCAGCAGGATGTCGCGGGCAATCGGCGCCGCAGCGGTGGAGCCGCCGCCGCCATGCTCGACGAAGACGGCGCAGGCATAGCGCGGCGCCTGGATCGGTGCGAAGGCGACGAACAAGGCGTGGTCGCGCTCGCGCCAGGGCAGGTCTTCGTTCTTCTTCACGCCGCTGTTGCGCTCGGCCATGGTGATGCGGCGGACCTGGGCGGACCCGGTCTTGCCGGCCATCTCGTACCCGACCTCGGTGATGCGCGACTTGAAGGCGGTGCCGTTGGGGGCGTTCACCACCTCGGTCATGCCGCGCAGCACGATGTCGAGATTCTCCTTCTTCACGCCGATGCCGGGCCAGGCGGTCTGTTCGCCGCTGACGGTCTTGATCTGCTTGGTCAGGTGCGGCTTGACCGCATAGCCGCCATTGGCCAGCCGGCAGACCATCACCGCCAGCTGCAGCGGCGTCGTCAGCACATAGCCCTGGCCGATCGAGGCGACCAGCGTCTCGCCCATGTCCCAGCCCTTGCCCAGCGTCGCCTTCTTCCAGGCGATGGAGGGGATCAGACCGGCACGCTCATGCGGCAGGTCGATGCCGGTGCGGTGACCCAGGCCGAAGCGGTTGGACATCTCGGCGATGCGGTCGATACCGATCCGGCGCGACACGTCGTAGAAGAAGACGTCGCAGGAATGGCGCAGCGCGCCGACGAAATCGACCGTGCCGTGGCCGCCGCGCTTCCAGCAGTGGAACCGGTGGTCGCCCAACTCCAGGTAGCCGGGGCAGAACACCGTATGGCGGTTGCTGACCACCCCCGATTCCAGCGCCGCCAGCGCCGCCATCATCTTGAAGGTGGAGCCCGGCGGGTATTGGCCGACCACCGCCTTGTTGTTCAGCGGCGTTGCCGGGTTGGACAGCAACTCCTCCCACAGTTCGGCGCTGATGCCCATGGTGAACTGGTTGGGGTCGTAGCTGGGGTGCGAGCACAGGGCGTAGATGCCGCCGGTGTGCACATCCATCACCACCGCCGAGGCGCTGACCTCCTGCGACAGGCGTTCCTGCACGAAGCGCTGCAGGGCCATGTCGATGGTCAGCTGGATTTCCCGGCCCGACTGCCCCTCGTCGCGGGAGAGTTCGCGGATGACGCGGCCGACCGCGTTGACCTCCAGCTGGCTGGTGCCGGCGGTGCCGCGCAGCACCTTCTCGTGAAACTTCTCGATGCCGGCCTTGCCAATGCGGAAACCGGGCAGGGACAGCACCGGATCGCTGTTGCCGCTCAGCTCCGCCTCCGACACGGCGCCGACATAGCCCAGGATATGGGCGGTCGCGTCCGCCTGCGGGTAGTGCCGCAGCTCGCCCACCTCGATCGACACGCCGGGCAGATCGGGGGTGTTGGTCTCCAGCGTCGCCACCTGTTCCCAGGTCAGGTTCTCGCGCACGGTGACGGGGACGAACCGGCGCTTGCGATGCAGTTCGCGCAGCACGCGGCGGCGGTCGCCGTCGGTCAGCGGCACGATGCGGGAGATCTTGTCGAGCGTCTCCTGGATGTTGTGGGTGCGCTCCGACACGACGACGACGCGATAGTTCTGCTCGTTGACCGCCAGCGGCACGCCGAAGCGGTCGACGATGTTGCCGCGCGATGGCGCGATCAGCCGCAGGCTGATGCGGTTCTCCTCCGCCAGCATGGTGTAGCGGGCCGACTCGACGACCTGCAGGTAATACAGGCGACCGACCAGCGCGGACAGGCCGGCCAGCTTGATGCCGCCCAGCACCAGCGCGCGGCGCGCCAGCAGGCGGGAACGGTCGGTGTCGCGATCGATAGAACTCATGAGGTCCGTCGGGGCCCTTTACCCGTTCAGGAACGCGCGGTGGACGCGGATCAGCAGCCAACCCACCGCAGGAAACACAGCCACCGTCAGCAGGCCCTGGAACAGCGCCGGCAGGATCGACAGCGCGGCGGCGTCCAGCACCGAGAAGGCCAGCCATTGCAGCAGCACGGCACCCGCCATCACCAGCGTGAAGCCGAACCACAGCAGTGCGAAGGTGCTGGCCAGGAACACCCGGCGCTGGTTCAGCACCGCCCATTGGGCGACGACCAGCAGCAGCGCATTCACGCCCAGCGGTCCGCCGACCAGGAAATCCTGCAGCAACCCGATCAGAAAGGCCACCCCCGGACGCATCAGGTCAGGCCTGTGGATCGTCCAGTAATAGACCGAAACCAGCGTCAGGTTCGGCGCCACCGGGGAGTAGCCCGGCACCGGCACCGGAATCATGCCGACCAGCACCATCATCACCGTGACGGCGAAGGGCGCCAGATTGCGCCCGGTCTTGTCCACCTTCTGCCAGAAAGTCGCCGTCATATCGGCAATCCCCCGGTCGGCGGACTGTCCGTCCGGCTCACTTGCACATCCAGCTCACTTCGAGTCCGGCGACGGGTCCAGATCGGTGCTCGGCAGGCCGAAATCCACCAGACGCAGATATTCGACGCGCGACAGATCGGCGCTGGGCAGGACGCGGATGCCACGTTCGCTGACCGCGGTCACCACGCCGACCGGCAGGCCGGGCGGGAACAGGCCGCCGTCACCCGAGGTCACCACCCGCTCACCCACCTGGATCGGCGAGTCGGGCGGCAGGTAGAGAAGCTTGGCCTGGTCGGAATTGTCGCCGGCCAGGATCGAGCGCTGGCGCGTGTTCGACAGGATCACCGGAATGCGGGCGTTGATGTCGGTCAGCAGCAGGACGCGGGACGACCATTCGCCGACCTCGATCACCCGGCCGACCAGACCGGTTCCGGCCAGCGCCGCCTGTCCCTTGCGCACCCCGTCACGCCGGCCGGCGGTGACCACCAGCGTGCGGACGAAGGAACTGCCGGGCGTGGCGATGACGCGGGCGGCGATGTAGTTGACGGCCGGCTCCGGACGGACGCGCAGCAGGCTGCGCAGGCTGTTGTTCTCCGCCTCCAGCCGCAGGGCCGCCTGCCTCCATTGCAGCAGCCGGGCGTTCTCGGCCTTCAGCCGCTGGTTCTCGTCGAAGGCGTTCTCAAGTTCCACCGCGGACTCGACCACGCGCGCCGCCGTCGCGGCGGGGCGGGAAATGGCGTCCAGGATGGGGGCGAAGGCATCGGTCACGCGTGCGCGGGCGTTGTCCACCGAAACGGACTCGATCTTGCCCACCATCATCAGCGCGACGGAGGCAAGAACCAGCAGAAGGAAGGAGAAGCGCTGCGCGAGAGCCCGCAGAGGGGCGGCAAGGCGGATGACGGAGCCGGATGAGCGTGGCTTCACAGGAAATTCCCGTCCAGATACGCGGTCCGTCTCCGGTCCTCTACCGTTCTCAGAGAACGTGGGACCGGAGGCCTTCCAACCAGGGATACACCAATCAGTAGGCGCTGACCAAGACGTTTCGCAGCGTCTTCATCTCCTCCAGCGCGCGGCCGGTGCCGAGCGCCACGCAGGAGAGGGGATCGTCGGCGATCGACACCGGCAGGCCGGTGGCGTGGCGCAGGACGAAGTCCAGGTTGCCCAGAAGAGCGCCGCCGCCGGTCAGGACGATGCCCTTGTCGACGATATCGGCGGCCAGTTCCGGAGCGGTGTGCTCCAGCGCCACCTTCACCGCCTCGACGATGGCCGAAACGGGTTCGGCCAGCGACTCGGCGATCTGGCGTTCGGAGATGATCAGCTCCTTGGGCACGCCGTTCATCAGGTCGCGGCCCTTGATCTCCAGGATGCGGCCCTCACCGTCCTCGGGCGGACAGGCGGAGCCGATTTCCTTCTTGATCCGCTCGGCGGAGCCTTCGCCGACCAGCAGATTGTGGCTGCGACGGATGTAGCCGATGATGGCCTCGTCCATCTTGTCGCCGCCGACGCGGACCGAGCGCGAATAGACGATGCCGCCCAGCGACAGCACGGCCACCTCGGTGGTGCCGCCGCCGATGTCGACGACCATCGAGCCCGTCGGTTCGGTCACCGGCAGGCCGGCGCCGATCGCGGCGGCCATCGGCTCCTCGATCAGGAAGACGCGGCGGGCGCCTGCGGCCTCCGCCGATTCCTGGATCGCCCGGCGTTCCACCGCGGTCGAGCCCGACGGCACGCAGATGATGACCTGCGGGCTGGCGAAGCTGCGGCGGTTGTGAACCTTGCGGATGAAATGCTTGATCATTTCCTCCGCAACTTCGAAATCGGCGATGACGCCGTCGCGAAGCGGCCGGATGGCCTGGATGTTTCCGGGCGTGCGGCCAAGCATCATCTTCGCCTCGTCACCGACGGCGAGGACCTGCTTTTTGCCGCGCACGTTGGCGATGGCGACGACGGACGGTTCGTTCAGGACGATGCCGCGGCCCTTGACATAGACCAGGGTGTTGGCCGTCCCCAGATCGATCGCCATGTCGGCGGACAGAACGCCGAGCAGTTTGGAGAGCATGGAGCTGACGAACTCTATCAAAGCGGTTGAGACGGCCGAGCCGGCGGACTGGCATAGCATGCCCGCCAACGGTTCCATAGTCGAATGCGCCCGCACGCTCAAGCGGAGAGTGCGCCCGGCAGCCCTGAAACCTGCCGCGAAGACGGTCTCCGGAGGACCGGTGATCGCCGCGGCGCGGTGTCTGGTGATCGGGACATTGGCGGGTTAGGGTTAATATTCCGTCAACGGGCAGAAGCCCCGCGGTCAAGCCCGTTCCGATCCGCCGACAGCCCGGCAAGCCGGTGTGACCGTCGAAGTGTCTATCCTTGTCGATGAGGCGCCGCAATGGACTTTTGCCGGTCTTTCTTTCCGGTTCAGTGTTAATCCGTTGCAGATTTGGGTCCGAATTTCGCGGCAGGGGCGTGGTGCCCCTCCAGCCTGTCCATACAGGCGAGCAGAACGCCGGAGATCACAAAGGTCATGTGGATGATGACCAGCCACATCAACTCTTCGTGGGAGGTCTGCGACAGGTTCATGAAGGCCTTCAGCAGGTGAATGCCCGAGATAGCGACGATGGACGCGATCAGTTTCAGCTTCAATCCGCCGAAATCGACCTTGCCCATCCAGTCCGGCCGGTCCTCGTGATTGGCGACGTCGATCTTCGAGACGAAGTTCTCGTAGCCGGCGAAGATCACCATCAGCAGAAGATTGCCGGCGAAGGACATGTCGATCAGCGTCAGCACGGCCAGCAGCACGTCCTTCTCGCTCATCTCCAGCACATGCGGGATGATATGCAGGATCTCCTGCGTGAACTTCACCAGCAAGGCGCCCAGTGAGACGACCAGCCCGAGATAGAAAGGGGCGAGCAGCCAGCGGCTGGCGAAAATGATCTGTTCAAAGCGGCGTTCGATCATGGTGGGTTCGGCACGTCGTTGAGTGAGGGAGTAAGCACGGACTCCATCATGTGTCGCAATGCTGCGCCGCAAAATCAATCCGGCAGTTTCCGGGGTGCGCGTGGGGGAACGGGAACCGGCTTCGGTCATAGGGCCTGTCATCTTACCGTAACGTCCGGGCGCTATGGTGAGGGCTTTGCACAAGACCGCCGGGAAGGGTTTGGCGACCATGAAGACCTCCGCTCCGCACATCGTGTCCGCGTTCGAGGACGCGCTGAAGCGGCTGAAATCCGCCATCGTGCAGATGGCTGGCGCTGCGGAGACGCAGATCGACCAGGCGCTGACCTGCCTGGCCCAGCGCAATCCCGAATTGGCGCGGGAGATCGTGGAGTCGGATGCGCGACTCGACTCCTTCGAACATGACATCGAAGCCCACTGCATGCGCCTGCTGGCCCTGCGCCAGCCGGTTGCCGACGACCTGCGCGAGGTGATCGCGGCGCTGAAGATCGCCGGCAACCTGGAGCGCATCGGCGACCATGCCGCCAACACCGCCAAGCGGGCCGTCGCCATCTTCAGCCTGCCCGACGCCGGATCGATGGCGGGGCTGCCGCAACTCGGCCGGCTGGTGCGCGAACGGCTCAGCGCGGTGATCGACGCCTATGTCGACAATGACGGCGAGGCGGCCCTGCGCATCTGGCGCACCGACGACGAGGTGGATGCCCTTTACACCAGCCTCGTTGCGGAGGTGGAACGGTCGGCGTTGGCGGCACCGGACCAGTTCGCCGCCCATATGCACCTGATGATGATCGCCAAGAACCTGGAGCGGATCGGCGACCACGCCACCAACATCGCCGAGGTCGTCTATTTCGTCAGCACCGGCGAAGCCCTGCTGGACGAGCGTCCGAAGGCCGACCATTCCTATGACCCGGTGAGCTGAAACGGCGCCGCGCCGCAAGGCATAAGGCCATCGTGCGGCGCGTCACCGCGCCTATGGGGGATGGTAATTCCGTCGCGGAGCGATCACGTTATCGAAACGATGCTTCCGTCGCCCGCACACGAGACAAATCCCACCTGATGACCGACGACCTGATCCGCCTCTATGCCGCCATCCTCGACCGCCAGCAGATGGATCCGGCGCACTCCAAGACTGCGCGGCTGATCGCCGCCGGCCCGAAGAAGATCGCCAAGAAGGTGGGCGAGGAGGCGGTCGAGGTCGCGCTGGACGCCATGAACGAGGATCGCCAGGGCGTCATCAACGAAAGCGCCGACCTGCTGTACAACCTGTCGGTCCTGTGGGCGACGCTGAACATCCATCCGGATGACGTCTTTGCCGAAATCCGCCGCCGCGAGGCGCTCTATGGCATTGCCGAAAAGCTGCCGAAGACGGCGGCGGAGCGCTGACGCCGGCACTCCAGCTCTCAAGCGACCCCGAGTCCCTGCAGCAACGGCAGCCGCCGCTGTACGAAGGCCGCATGGCGGCGCGCCAGTTCCGCGCGGGTGGCGTCGTCCCCCTCGCATCGCTCGCCGTCGCGGCCAAGCACGACGCCGTCGGCCGATAGATGTCGCCAAGCGAAGGCGGCCGGCTCCTCGCCTTGCCGTGCGGCCAGAAGGAACAGCGCCTCGATCCGCGACACCGGCACGCCGGCGCCCAGAAGGGGCGAGGCGAGCTGCCCCGGCGTGTCGCCGAAGCGGTGGCGCTCCAGCACCGTGGCATTGAAGCGGTCGCTTGAGACTCTCCGTTCGGCAAACCCGTCGTCCGGCATCACCGGAGCCGCCAGCGACAGGCTGGTCAGCAGCACCAGCGCGCGCAGCACCGCCTCTTCCCCCTGCGCCGTCAGGGCAGACCGGGCGAGCAGCCCGTCCAGGCTCTGCGGCCCTTCGGCCAGCGCCTCAGCCAACGGCTGGTAAAGCGCCCGCGGGAAGGGCAGGCGGCCGACGGGCGTCGACGCGACCTCCGGCAGGTCATCGGCAGCCACCAGAAGCATGAAACGGGTCTCGCCCAGAAGCGCGCGCCGCTCGGCCGGACCCAGCCGCTCGCCGCCCTTCACGAACAGGTCGCGGCGGAAGCTGCGGTTGGTCATCACGTCGCGCAGGGTCTCCGCCTGGGCGGGGTCGCGCGCCTCAGCCGCCAATGCCTGCTGGGCGGGGGAGAGGGTGAGATCGTGCAGTTGCTCCATCGGTACGGCGGCACCGGCGAACTCCAGCTTCGCGCCAGCCAACTCGCGGGCCACGTCGGCATGGTAGAAGGCGGTCCAGTCGCCGTTCAGATATTCGTGGGCGATGTAGTTCGGCGATTTGTGGCGAAGCTGCTCGATCCGCTCCACCACGCCCTCGGTGTTGGCGAACCAGCCGCCGCCCTGCGCCGCCATCCGCGCGGCGAATTCCACCGCGCTGGCGATGCGATCGGGCAGGGGGCCGTCGCCCTCGGCGCAGCGCTCCACCAGCAGGCGGCGCAGCGGCATGTGGGCGAGCGTGCCGGGCAGGGCGTTGTAGCTGACGAAGACGACACCGCCCGGCGATAACCGGCGGCGCAGCGTGTCGAGCAGGATCGCGCGGTTCTCCGCGCTGACCCAGGACCAGACGCCGTGCAGGGCCACCGCGTCCAGCATCGGGCCGTCGCGGCGGGCGTACTCGGCGAAGCTTTCCTCCAGGAACTCGGCATTGGCCAGTCCGGCATCGGCAGCCAGACGGCGGGTGCCGGCGATGTGGGAGGGATTGAAGTCCATCGCCTCGAACCGCGCCGCCGGGTGGGCGCCGGCCAGCAGTGCGCTGGTCAGCCCATGGCCGCAGCCCGGCTCAGCCATGGTGAAGCTGCCGCGGCGCAGCGCCTCGGGCGGACGCCAGCCGCGCAGCGTCAGGGCGAAGCAGAGCAGGGCCGGCGACCAGTCGCGATAGACGGCGCGGATATAGTCGATGCCGCCGACATAGCCTTCGGTCCAGCCGCCCATCCCCGATCTCCCGTTCCGATGTCCCGTTTCGACAGCGCCGGTGTAGCCGCCGGGGCAGGAGTCCGGCCACCGAAAAGCACGTGCCAAAAAATTCACATGGGGTGCGTTTTTGCTATCGACAGGCCAAAAGCCCTTCGCTATAAACCGCGCCACACCGGCCGGGACAACGGCTTGGCCGGCGCGATGAACAGTCGGCTGATTTCAGCAAGGTTTCAGTCAGGTTCACCGAATCAAGAGATGGGCGCATAGCTCAGTTGGTAGAGCAGCTGACTCTTAATCAGCGGGTCCAAGGTTCGAGTCCTTGTGCGCCCACCATCCATAAGGGGCTGGAACCGAGCAGGTTCCAGCCCCTTTCCATTTCCGGGGTTCTGTTGGGGCCGGTGAGGTGACGGGCGTGATGCCCTCTCCTCAACCTTCCGCCTGCGCCAGGAAATCCGCGGTCACCCGGTCCATCGTTGCCAGATGGGTGTGGAACCAGTCGGGGAAATGCTCGGTCACATACAGGCGCGCGCGGGACTCGTTGCCCTCCTCCAGTTCGGCTTCCATGGTCGCGACCACCCTCAGGACGCGGGTGTGCTCTTCCTTGTGGCAATGCAGGGCGAAAAAGCCGTGCTGGGTCATCAGGGCGTTCTCGCGGGCGAAATGCTCGCGCAGATGCTTGGCGAAGGCGGCGAAGGGAGCCTGGAGCTGGCCGACCGGTGCGTCGCAGGCCGCCTGAAGCAGGGCGACGGAATCGACATGGTCACGGTCCATGACCTCGTAGCCGAGGAGGGGGACATTGGCAGAGGGGGCGGCTGAAGCGGCGGTGGGCGTGGTGGTCGCAAGCATGATGTTCGCTTCCAAAAAAGATGGCCTTCGGAGACGACGCTCCGAAGGCCACCATACCCGCACGCCTGTCAGGGTTTCTTGACGGCGGTCAAGACACCCGAATCGTCAGGCTTTCGCCTCGCCGGCCTCAAGCTCGTCAATGAAGCCGCGGATGACGCCGAGCCCCTTCTGCCAGAAGGCGGGGTCGGAAGCGTCCAGCCCGAAGGGAGCCAGCAGCTCCTTGTGGCGCAGCGTGCCGCCGGCCGTCAGCATCGCCAGATACTTCTCGGCGAAGCCCTTCTCTGCGTCCTGATAGACCGCGTAGAGCGAGTTCACCAGACAGTCGCCGAAGGCATAGGCGTAGACATAGAAGGGCGAGTGGATGAAGTGGGGGATGTAGGACCAGTAATGCCGGTATCCCTCGTCGAAACGCAGCGCCGGGCCCAGGCTTTCGATCTGCACCGCCATCCAGATTTCGCCGATGCGATCCGAGGTGAGTTCGCCCTCGCGTCGTTCGGTGTGGACGCGGCGTTCGAAATCGAAGAAGGCGATCTGGCGCACCACCGTGTTCAGCATGTCCTCGACCTTGCCGGCCAGCATGATGCGGCGGCGCTTCGGGTCGGTCTCCGCCGCCAGCAGGGCGCGGAAGGTCAGCATCTCGCCGAACACCGACGCGGTTTCCGCCAGCGTCAGCGGGGTGTCTGACAGGAAGTGGCCTTGGCGGCCGGCCAGGATCTGGTGGACGCCATGCCCCAACTCATGAGCCAGCGTCATCACGTCGCGCGTCTTGCCCTGGTAATTGACCAGCAGATAAGGGTGGACGCTGGGCACGGTTGGATGGGCGAAGGCGCCCGGCGCCTTGCCGGGGCGGACCGGGGCGTCGATCCAGGGGTTGTCGAAGAAACGCTTTCCTAAGCTGGCGAGGTCGGGGGAGAAGCGGCCATAGGCGCCGAGCACGATGTCGCGCGCCTCGTCCCAGGGAATGCTGCGGTCGGCGTCCTCCGGCAGGGGAGCGTTGCGGTCCCAGTAATCAAGATGGTCCTGGCCGAACCATTTCGCCTTCATCGCGTAATAACGGTGCGACAGCTCCGGATAGGCGCCCTTGACGGCGGAGACCAGCGCGTCGACGACTTCATCCTCGACCCGGTTGGACAGGTTGCGGGCAGAGGTCGGCGTCGGATAGTTGCGCCAGTCGTCCTCGATCTCCTTGTCCTTGGCCAGCGTGTTGGTGATCAGCGAGAACAGCCGCGCATTCTCGCCCAGCACCTTGCCCACCGCCTCGCCGGCCTCGCGGCGGACGGCGGGGTTGCGGTCGGACAGGCGGTTCAGCGCCTCCGCACAGGTCAGCTCCTTGCCGCCCATGGGGAAGCGCAGGCTGGCGATGGTCTCGTCGAACAGGCGGTTCCAGGCGGCGCGGCCGACGACGTGCTTTTCATGCAGCAGGCGTTCGATCTCGTCGGACAGCTGGTGGTCGCGGTACAGGCGGACGTCGCGCAGCCACGGCTCGTAATGGCGCAGCGCCGCCGACGCCTTCTGCTTGGCCGCCAGATCCTTTTCGTCCAGCCGGTTGATCTCCAGCGTGAAGAAGATCAGGTGGGCGGAGATGTCGTTCACCCGCTCCTGCGCCGACTGGTAGAACTTGGCGATGGCCGGGTCGACCATGTTGCCGTTGTAGACCAGCCCGGCATAGGACATGACGCGCGACAGCGTCTCGTCGATGTCCTCATAGGTGCGGATTGCCGCGGCCAGATCGTCGCCGTTCAACGCCGCCAGCTTGCCGGCGTAGCGCTCGCGGAAGGCCTTGCACTCCCGCTCCATCCGGTCCAGGTCGGCCTTCAGCTCCGGCGAGTCGGTGCCCGGGTAGAGGTCGCTCAGGTCCCAGGTGGGAAGCGCACCCAAATCGGGGGTGTCGTTTGCGGCCGTGGCGGCGCTGCTGGTCATCGAGTCCCTCCAGAGATTGGTTGGATCCATATAAGCGCACACTCGGCGCGGGCAAAGCCCTCATCGGGTGGGCGGGCTTTCCGACTCTCCGCCTGTGGGATGCAGCGCCCGCCGTCCGGCGCGCAGGGCCACGCGCGACAGCTCGGCCAGCGCGGTTCCGGCGATCCGGCTCTGCTGCCAATAGAGGGGCACGTCCAGCGGCTGACCGGGCACCAGCTCCACCAGACGGCCCGCCGCCAGATGGTCGGCCACCAGCGGGTCGGGGTTCATCCCCCATCCCAGCCCCGCCAGCGCCCCGTCGACGAAGGCATGGGTGGAGGGCAACCAGTGAGTCGGCGGAGTGGGCGCCTGTGCCGGATCACGGTCGTTCAGCACCATGCGCAGCCACTGTGCCTGCAGCTGGTCCTTGCGGTTGAAGGTCAGGCAAGGCGCGTTCGCCAAGGCCTCCGCCGTGACCCCGTTGGCGAAATGGCGGCGCATGTAATCGGGGCTGGCGGTGGCGCGGTAGCGGAGTGCGCCAAGCGGATGGCTGTTGCAGCCGGGGACCGGCGTTGGGCTGGCGGTGACGGCGGCCAGCACCTCTCCCTTGCGCAGCCATTCGGCGCTGTGGTCCTGGTCGTCCAGCACCAGATCGAACAGGCAGCCCGGCAGCTCGGCCATCGCCGCGACGAACCAAGTGGCGAGGCTGTCGGCATTCACCGCGATTCGCAGGGTGAGCGGACCGTCCGCCGGGCTCAAGCCGGGGAGAGCGCCGCGCAGTTCGCTTTCCAGCAGCGCCACCCGCTCCACATGCTGACACAGGCGCTGGCCGGCGGCGGTGCCGGTGCAGGGCTGGCTGCGGACCACAAGGACAGTGCCCAGCCGCTCTTCCAGCAGTTTCACCCGCTGCGACACCGCAGACGGGGTGACATGCAGCTGCCGGGCAGCACGCTCGAAGCTGCCGGTGCGGATCACGGCGGCCAGAGCCGCCAACAGCGGATAGTCCAGCATGGCTTAGCTCCGCTTAATTAAGACAAGCAGGATTAAGTAGGGCAAAGGCCGCTCCGGTGGTAGCGGAATGGCAGCCACCGACTCCGGAACCGATGCGATGACCGACCTTTCCCCCGCCGCACTGTTGCCGGCCTTCCTGCCGGGCCTGTTCCTGGGCTTCAGCTTGATCGTTGCCATCGGGGCGCAGAACGCCTTCGTGCTGCGCCAGGGCCTGCGCAACGAGCATGTGCTGGTGATTTGCGCCACCTGCGCCCTCTCGGACGCGGTCCTGATCCTGGCCGGGGTGAGCGGTTTCGCCACCGTCGCGGCACGCTGGCCGTGGCTGGAGCCGCTGATGCGCTATGCCGGCGCCGCTTTTCTCGTGGTCTATGGCCTGCGCAGCGCCCGATCGGCATGGGCCGGCGGCAGCGGGCTGAACCCGGCCAACCGCGAGCCAGGCGGACTGTTGCCGGCGCTGCTGACCTGCCTGGCGCTGACCTGGCTGAACCCGCATGTCTATCTGGACACGGTGGTGCTGGTCGGCTCCGTCTCCGCCCGCTTCGCCGAGGCGCGGGGCGCCTTCGCGCTGGGAGCGATGACGGCGTCCTTCCTGTTCTTCTTCGCGCTTGGCTATGGCGCCCGGCTGCTGCGCCCGCTGTTCGCCCGGCCCGCCGCGTGGCGGGTGATGGATGGCGCCATTGCCCTGGTGATGTGGGCCATCGCGGCGGGCCTGCTGATCGGTTAGGGGCGGGCGAACAAGACGTCGTCTTCACAGAACAGCAGCGACCGGTGCAGTGCCGTTCCGGCGATCGTACCGGCGCCGACGGCCAGCGCCACCGATCCCGCGGCCCGTGCCGCATCGCCGCAGGCGAAAACGCCGGGGACGCTGGTTTCCTGCATCGCGTCGACGCGGATATGGGTGCCGAGCGGCCCGTCTTCGGTCGCGCACCCGAGCTGTGCGGCCAGCGGGCTTGCAACGCGGCTTCGCGGCAGCACGAACAGTCCGGCGAAAGGCAATCTGCGTCCGTCGGCGAGCGAGACCTCCGGCGGATCGCCGTCGATCCCGCTGATGAGCGCGGTCTCGACGGCCACCCCGCGCCGCGCCAGATGGGCCGACTGGTCGGCGTCGGGCTCGAACGTCCCGTTCAGCAGCAGTGTCGTCGGTCCCCAATCCGGCAGCATCAGCGCGTGGTGCATGGATAGCCCGGACACGGCGACGACACCGATACGGCCCTGCATCAGCTCATAGCCGTGGCAGTAGGGACAATGGAAGACGGAGCGTCCCCAACGTTCCACCAGACCGGGAATCGACGGCAGCTCGTCGACCACACCGACGGCGATCAGCAGCCGGCGCCCTCGGTAACGGATGCCGTCAGCGTCGGTGATTTGAAAACCCTCGCTCGTCCCGGCGGCCTGTTCCGCCCGACCGGTCATCCAGGTGACGGTCGGATAGCGCATCAACTGATCGCGGGCTTCGGCGGCGATTTCTCCCGGCGGACGGCCATCCTGACTGAGGAAACCATGCGAGTGGCTGGCGAAGCGGTTGCGCCGCAACCCCTCATCCATCACCAGCACCCGGCGGCGCGCGCGGGCCAGCTGCAGCGCGGCGGCGATGCCGGCATAGCTGCCGCCGACGATGATGGCGTCATAGGTCGTCGTGTCGTTTCCGTTCATGCCTGTGCCTTTCCACGGAATTAACCGGCGCGCCGTCCGCGTCCAGTCACGACACACGATAAGTTACATGAAAGGGCGTGGTCAATGTGCCATGTAACTTATGAAGTGGCCTGAGTTGATCGGCCGCCGGCGTCACCCCCGAAAGGATCGATCAGCGATGAGACAGGACAGCCGCCTTTCCCGCATGCTGCATGTGCTGATCCATATGGACCGGCATGACGGTGCGCTGACGTCGGAGGCGATCGCTGAGATGCTGAACACGAATCCGGTGGTCATCCGCCGGACCATGGCGGGGCTGCGCGAGGCCGGCCATGTGCGGTCGGAAAAGGGCCATGGCGGCGGCTGGCGGCTGGGACGGCCGCTCGACGGGATCACTCTGCTGGACATTCACCGCGCATTGGGGGAACCGGGAGTCTTCGCCATCGGTCCAACCGCGGACGAGCCGAGCTGCCTGGTGGAGCAGGCCGTCAATGCCGCCCTCGACGGGGCATTGCGTGAGGCGGAGGCGGTGCTCGTCCGCCATCTCGGCCAAGTGACGCTTGCCGATCTCGCAGCCGATTTCGATCGGCGCATGAGGGCGCTGGGGAAGTGCTGAGCGCTGAGCTTAGCCTGCTCCGGACGTTTCCCCCTCCTGCGCCCGCCGGATCGCCGCTTCCACGCATTGCAGGTGCAGCTTCTTGCGGGCGAGCTGGCGGGCGCGGCGTTCCTCCAGGTCGGTGGTCGCCATCGCTTCGATGCTGCAGCCGCGCCAGCCGTTGGCGTCCAGGGCGCGGGCGACCTCGGCATAGCCGAAGTAGCCCTTCTCCGGCTGCTCCCACGGCGCACGGAAATCGGCGCGGCGCAGGACGAAGCGGTTGGACTGGCTGCCGCCGCCCAGGTTGGTGAGACGAGCCACGATCAGGCGCTCGCCGTTGCCATGAACGACGGTCAGGATCGGGCGAATCCCGGTGATGGGTGGATCGACGGCCATGTTCCATGCATAACGGTCCAGGGGCGTCCTGACCAGAGCGTCGCTGATCGCACTGCCGACGCTCCATCTCCCGCCCGAACGGAGAATCGCTCATGCGTCTCTTCAACCGCCCCGTCCTGCACCATGGTGCCGGCCTGTCGTCCGCCGTCCTTTCGCTTCTTCTGCTGACCGGCCCCGCCGCGGCCCAACTGGCGCCGGCGCCGACGGTGTCACCAGCGGCGTGCGAAGCCTATGCGGCCGGCGCGATGATCGAGGCGCAATTGTTCTTTGGACGCAACATCGGCAACGAGCTTGGCGTCAGCGATCGCGAATGGACCGACTTCCTTGACCGGGAGGTGACGCCACGCTTTCCCAACGGGCTGACCGTCGTCGACGCCTCCGGCCACTGGCGCGACATTCAGACCGGCCATCTGGTGCGGGAGCCCAGCAAAATCCTCACTCTGCTGGCCGATGGCGACCCGGCGACGCTGCGGCTGATCCACGAAATCGTCGATCTGTACAAGGCCCGCTTCCACCAGCAGTCGGTCGGGCTGGCCATCCGGCCGGTGTGCGTTTCCTTCTGAAACAGCAGGGCTATTCCAATTCCCGGAACATCGTTTCACGAATGGGGAATGCGACAGCTCGCCGCACCCCCGACCTTCTGACATTTGCCTGCACTTATGCTTTTGTCGCAGATTGTGGAGGCGGCGGAACTGATCGTTTCGCGGCCGAGAGGAAATGCGCACCGAATAGTACCAAAATAGAACGAGGGACGCCCTGCCATGAGCGCGATCGTCAGCACCACCACTGCCGAGCTTTTCGACCAGATGCATGCCCGCTCCTTGTCGGACCCGGCCGGGTTCTGGGGAGAGGCGGCGAAGGACATCTCCTGGTTCAAGCCATGGGACAAGGTGCTGGACGACAGCAACGCGCCTTTCTACCGCTGGTTCACCGGCGGGGAGCTGAACACCTGCTACAACGCGGTAGACCGCCATGTGGAAGGCGGGCGTGGTGCCCAGGCAGCGATCATCTATGACAGCCCGGTCACCCAGACCGTTCAGACCATCACCTATGCCGAGTTGCAGGACCAGGTCGCCCGCTTCGCCGGCGCGTTGCGCGCCCAGGGCGTGGAGAAGGGCGACCGCGTCCTCCTCTACATGCCGATGATCCCGCAATCGGTCGTCGCC
>NZ_CAMLJP010000086.1 GCF_946480385.1 uncultured Azospirillum sp. | reverse complement strand
AGCAGGGTCTTCAGCCGGTCGCGGTCGGCGGGGATGCCGGGCTGGCGGTTGGCCGCGGCGTCGGCGACGGTGAAGCGGTCGCCGGCCGCCCAGCCCTCATAGATCGCGGCGGCCAGGGCGTGCAGTTCGGCGATGCGGCTTTTCTGGTCGATCAGGTGCCCGGCGACGATGGGGTTCGGCGGCAGATCAACCCGCCCGGTGAGGCCGCAGGTCCGGCACTGCCAGGCGGTGGGATCGGACAGCAGCACATGGGGGTCACAGCGGCGCTTGCGGCAATGCTCCTCGCTGCCGGGTTCCGGCAGGCCTCGGCCGCTGTCCAGCAGGGCGCGGATGGCGTCGAGCGGCGTGTCGGCGACGTTGCGCAGCCGGTCCAGAATGTCGGCGGGCAGCCAGACCTCGGCGCCGCCACTGTCGTCTGCGGCTGCGAAGCGGTTCTTCAAGGCGCGGCGGCGGGCGGGCGTCAGCAGGGCGAAGATCCGTTCGGCGGTGTAGCTCTCGTCGAAGATGTCGGCAAGCAGCGCCTCCAGATCGCCGAGCATCGCCGGGGGCGCCAGGGCGCTTTCGTCCCCGGCGGCGAGGATACGCCGGGCCTCGTCGAGGATTTCCGTGCTGTCATCCGCTTCCAATCGCCGCTCCCATCGCCATCCGCGCCCTGGTTCCCATCCGTTCCGCGTAGCAAGCTGGGCATGGCCGGAATGGCAATCAAGCGCCGGCTGGACGGTCGGCAGAGGCCGTATGGAGCCGGAACGGCCCGGCGACGCGCGGTGTTGACCGGGTGCAACGATCAGGCGTCAGAGACGGAAAGGCTTTTTTCATGTCCAGCAGCCCAATTTCTGGCAGTACGCATTTCGCCCCGCCCGGCCCGCTCGGCTTCGGTGGTGCGCCCCTGGGCAACATGTTCGAGGAGGTGTCGGACGAGACGGCCGAGGCCACGCTCGATGCCGCCTGGGACGCCGGCATCCGCTATTTCGACACCGCTCCCGAATATGGCCCCGGCATCTCGGAGCATCGCTTCGGTCATGTCCTGCGCAACCGCCCGCGCGACGAGTTCGTGCTGTCGACCAAGGTCGGCCGGCTGCTGCGCGCCGATTCCAGCAAGGGCGGCCAGCATGGCCCCTTCGTGAAAGGACTGCCGTTCCGCGTCGATTACGACTACACCGCCGACGGCGTGCGGCGCTCCATCGAGGACAGCCTGCAGCGGCTGGGCATGGCCCGCATCGACGTCGCCTATATCCATGACTGCGCCGAGGACGCGCATGGCGACCGCTGGCTGGAGGTGTTCGACACCGCCATGACGGGTGCCGCCGTGGCGCTGACCCAGCTGCGCGAGGAGGGGGTGATCCGCGCCTGGGGCCTGGGCGTCAACCGGGTGGAGCCCTGCGTGATGGCGCTGGAGCGGGCGGACCCGGATGTCTTCCTGTTGGCGGGGCGCTACAGCCTGCTGAACCAGCCGGCGCTGGACGAGCTTTTCCCGCGCTGCGGCGAGCGCGGCGTGCATGTGGTGGTCGGCGGCCCCTACAATTCCGGCCTGATCGCCGGGGGCAAGACCTTCGAGTATCAGGAGGCCCCATCCGACAAGGTGGCGGCGCGCGACCGGCTGGCGGACATCGCCAAGCGCCACGGCGTCGATCTGCGCGCGGCGGCCCTGCAGTTCTGCGCCGCGCATCCGGTCGTCGCCTCGGTCATTCCCGGCACCAAGAACCCGGCGCGGGTGCGGGAGAACGTCGAGCTGATGGGGCAGCCGATCCCCGCCGATTTCTGGCGGGAACTGAAGGCGTCCGGCGTCCTGCCGGAACAGGCGCCGACGCCGGCTTAAGGATTCTCAGCCCTCCACCACGGTTCCGGGATGGCCGGCTTCGAAGCGGGAAGGGGCGATGCCGTGGGCGGCCAGCGCCGTGCGCAGCCGCTGCGGCGGCTCCTCCCGCGCCTCGTCGGTCAGCGAGAAGGTGCCCCAATGGATGCCGACGGCCTTCTTCGCCCCGACATCCAGCATGATCCGCACCGCCTCGTCCGGGTCGCAATGCTGGGCGGACATGAACCAGCGCGGGTCATAGGCGCCGATGGGAATCAGCGCCAGATCGCAGGCCCCCAGCCGCTCGCCGATGGCGCGGAAGGCGGCGCCGGTGCCATAGCCGGTGTCGCCGGCGAAATAGACCGAGCCGGCGGCCGTGCGCAGGACGAAGCCGCCCCACAGCGCCATCCGGCGGTCGCGCCCGGTGCGCGACGACCAGTGATTGGCCGGGACGATGTGGACCTCGGCGTTCGGACCCAGCTCGAACCGGCTCCACCAGTCGCCCGCCGCCGTCCGCACGTCCGGAATATGCTTGCGCAGGATGGTGTCATTGCCGAGCGGCGTGACCATCAGCGGCGCGTCGCGCTGGTGCAGGCGTTTCAGCGTCGCCACGTCCAGATGGTCGTAATGGTTGTGCGACAGCAGAACCGCGTCGATCTTCGGCAGGTCGTGGAAGCGGATGGCCGGCGCGGTCACCCGTTTCGGTCCGGCGAAGCGGACGGGGCTGGCGCGGTCGGACCAGACCGGATCGGTCAGGACGTTCAGCCCCGCACCCTGGATCAGGGTGGTCACATGCCCGACCACCGTCACGCGCAGCCCATCGACGTGCCGGGCCGGCATCACCGGCGCGACCGGCACCTGCCGCGGCCATTTCGCCGCCTTCCGCCCCCATTGCCAGCGCAGAAGCTGGCGCAGGCTGCGGTCGGTCTCCGGCTCGCCCGGATTGAAGAAGCGCAGCCCGTCGAAGTTCGACGTGGCGGGACCCTGCCAATAGGGATTACGCATGCGCATCGGATCCTTTGTGTCCATGGTCCCGAACCAGATGGGATTGCCGCGGTGAAGTTCTATGGACCGCAGTGGGCGGTCAGGCTACTGTGCCGTCTTCATTCATGGTTTGATCCCGGTTCGATCCAATGCAGTCCGACACCCCGACCGATGAGCAGCATCGCGCCATCCAGGCGATCGACGCCTGGTACAAGGACGATGCCGCCCAGCAGGTCTTCTGGCTGGCCGGGGAGGCCGGGACCGGCAAGACCAAGACCACCGCCTTCGTGCTGGAGCATCTGCTGGAGCGTCGCCGGCTGACGGACTATGTGGTGGGCGCCCCGACCGGCAAGGCCGCGCAGGTCCTGCGCCAGAAGGGCATCGAGGGGGCGGCGACCCTGCATTCGCTGCTCTACGCCCCGCGCAAGGACGGCGACACCGGCGAGCTGTTCTTCGCCCGCCGCAGCGACGGGCCGGTGGCCGACGCCGACCTGATCGTCTGTGACGAGGGGTCGATGATCGGTGACGATCTGGCACGCGACCTGATGCGGACCGGCAAGAAGATCCTGGTCATCGCCGACGACTATCAGCTGCCGCCGGTCTCCGGCCAGGGGCTGTTCACCAGCGGCGAGCCCGATTTCCGCCTGACCGAGCCGCACCGCACCGCCCGCGAAAGCCCGGTGATCCGGCTGGCCCATCTGCTGCGCCGGCAGGAGATGCCCCGGCGCTTCGGATCGGTCGGCAAGGTGCATGTCCTGCCGCTGGAAAACCGCACCCAGTCGCTGGTGATGCGGACGTCGGCGCAGGCGATCTGCGGCACCCACCGCGTCCGCACCACCTACACCAAGCGGATGCGCAAGCTGCTGGGCCACGACTCGACGATGCCGCAGACGGGGGAGCGGGTCATCTGCCGGCGCAACCAGAAGGACGAGGGACTCTACAACGGCATGATCGGCGCGCTGACCCGTCCGGCCGCCGAGGGGCAGGGCCGCGAGGCCGGCCTGTGGTCGCTGGGCGTGCAGATGGAGGACGAGGTGCGCTCGCGTGGCAAGCTGATCGTCCATCCCTGGATGTTCCAGGCCCATTACACCGAAGGCATGGTGCAGCCGCGGGTGGGCAAGGACATCCAGCTTTATGACTGGGCGTGGCTGATCACCTGCCATGCCTCGCAGGGGTCGGAATTCCCGTCGGTCACCGTGGTCGACGATTCGGCCGCCTTCCGCGAGCACCGCTGGCGCTGGCTCTACACCGCCGTCACCCGCTCGCGCGAGGAACTGGTGCTTCTGCTGCGCAACGCCGATCTCGGCGGGCCGTGGCAGGTTCCCGCGTTCGAGGACTGCCTGCCGGCCTAAACCAATAAACCCAACTTATCGAACGCATCACTTCTTTGCGTTGGATGTGATCGGACGCAGTCTCCATATTTCACGTGTCGGGACGGTATTTTCCGCTCCCGACCGCTTCCGGAGACTTCTTCCCATGGTTCGTGATACCGCAGCACCGGCAAAGGCGGTGCCGGGACGCCCGGTGCTGTCCCACGTCGGCGGCCTTCTGCCCGGCCTTGCCCTGTGCGTTGCCGTTACCGTTCTGGCTTTCGCCGCAGCGTCGGCGGAGGTGGCGCTGTTCGGTCAGGCCTGGATCGAGGCGCTGGTCCTGGCGATCCTGATCGGCACCGTGATCCGCACCGCCTGGACGCCGTCCGCGCGCTGGCATCCCGGCATCGGCTTTTCCGCCAAGATCCTGCTGGAGGTGGCGGTCGTCCTGCTCGGCGCGTCGGTCAGCGCCGCCACCATCCTGTCGGCGGGGCCGGCCCTTCTGCTGGGCATCGCGGCGGTGGTGGCGACGGCGCTGCTGGCCGGCTTCGGCATCGGGCGGCTGCTCGGCCTGCCGGTGCGCATGGCGGTGCTGGTGGCCTGCGGCAACGCGATCTGCGGCAATTCGGCCATCGCCGCGGTGGCGCCGGTGATCGACGCGCACAGCGACGATGTCGCCGCCTCCATCGCCTTCACCGCCGTGCTGGGCGTCGCCGTCGTGCTCGGCCTGCCGCTGCTGGGGTTCGGGCTGCAGCTGAGCGGGGTGCAGTATGGCGCCCTGGCCGGGCTGACCGTCTATGCCGTGCCGCAGGTGATCGCCGCCGCCACGCCGCTCGGCGCCACCGCTGTGCAGGTCGGCACGCTGGTGAAGCTGGTGCGGGTGCTGATGCTGGGGCCGGTCTGCCTGCTGCTGTCGCTGCTGGCGCCGCGGCTGGGCGGGGAGGGGGCTGGTACGGTCACTGCGGAGCGTCCGCGCCGGTCCTATCCACCGGTCCACCATCTGGTGCCGTGGTTCATCCAGGGCTTCCTGGCAATGATCGTCCTGCGCTCGCTGGGGCTCATTCCCCCGGCCGCCCTGCCGGCGATGGAGCATGCGGCGACCCTGCTGACGGTGGTGTCGATGGCGGCGCTGGGGCTGGGGGTCGATGTGCGGACGGTGGCACGGGCCGGGGGACGGGTCACCGCGGCGGTCGTCCTGTCGCTGCTGGTGCTGGGGGCCATCAGCCTGACCCTGATCCGGTTGATCGGCTTGGCCTGATGCTGGTCCGGCTCCAAAACGGGCGGGAGTCTACATCCAGCAACCAGGGAGCGCATTGATACAGATTAATGCAGGATTTCGCCGCTGTGCGATCCTGAGATCACCAACCCCTCTCGCCGGCCCCCACTGATCGGCCGACGGACGGGGCGGGTTCCGCGGGGGGATGCCTTTCCAGGTGCCGCTCCCGTGCGCAGAACAAGGAGTATGGTCATGCGTCAACCGGTGCAGATCGCCTTCCGCAACATCGACCCCTCTCCCGCCCTGGAGCATCTGATCCGCGAACATGCCGACAAGCTCGACCGCTACTTCGGCGGCATCATGGCCAAACGCGTGGTCTTCGAGGTGCCGCACCGCCACCAGCATCAGGGCAAGCATTACACCGTCCAAGTCGCCCTGACCGTTCCCGGAGACGAGTTGGTCGTGCACAGCGACAAGTCCGGCAACCATGCCCACGAAAGCGCCGATGCCGCCATCCGTGACGCCTTCGACGCCGCCCGCCGCTCGCTGGAGCGCTTCGCCGAAAAGCAGCGCGGCGCGTGAAGGCCGGCGTCTCCTGACAAACCCATCCTGAACCATCCCTGCCGCGCCCGTCCGGTCCGTCCGGACGGGCGCAATGCATTTCCGTCTTTGGAGCGCCGGACCAATCCCGCTTGCGCACGCACTGCACACTATGGTTGTGTCAACCAATGTGCATCGTCGGGGTCCTGAAATGATCGAAAACAGTTCCTCGGTTCTGGAGAGCCACAATGTCTCCGTGGTCGGATCGGGGGCGGAGACGCTGGTCCTGATTCCCGGCTTCGGCACCGAACAGGTGGCTTGGCGCCATGTGGTGGCGGCATTCCGGGGCAATTATCGCATCGTGCTGCTGGATCTGGCGGGAGTCGGGCCGGGAAGCCAATCCCACTTCGACCATGTCCGCTATGGCTCCCTGGACGCCTATGCCCGCGACCTGACGGGCGTTCTCGACGCGCTGAGAATCGAGCATTGCGTGTGTGTCGGCCATTCGGTGGCGGGGATGGTGGCGGCGCTGGCCTCGATCAGGTCGCCTGACCAGTTCAGCAAGCTCATCATGTTGGGGGCGTCGGCCTGCTACGGCAATGTCGGCGACTATCGCGGCGGGTTCGACGGCGCCGACATCGATGGCCTGATCGACAGCGCGACCCAGGACTATATGCAGTGGACGGCCCAATTTGGGCAGATGGTCGTCTCCCGCCCGGCGGAGGACCCGACGGTGCGGGAGTTCGTCGCCAGCATGCGGGCGATGCGTCCGGACATGGCGCTGTCGCTGCTGCTGACCGTGCTGCGCAGCGATCTGCGCAATCGGCTGGGCGATGTCACGGTGCCGGCGGTCATCCTGCAGACCCGGCAGGATCCGGCGGTGACCTTTGAGGCGGCCGAGTTTCTGCGCGACCATCTGGTGGACAGCGTGCTGGAGATCCTCGACGCGTCGGGCCATCTGCCCCACCTGTCGGCACCCGACACGGTGATCGCCGCGCTTGCCCGCCATCTCTCCTGAGTTTGCTAATTTAGTGATGGTGCAACGGAAATCCTGCGTCGAACCATCAGAACCTAAACCAAGGTATAGGGTGGTTCGACCTAAACACTGGCGGGCTTAATCTGCGTCTAGTGGTTCGCGGCATATGGTCGCGTTTACCCTGTGTGGGCAAGTCGGGCGGGCGGTCTTCCGGAAAAACGGAGGCGGCAGGCCGCAGGCAAACGCAGGGGAGACGCACATGGCCTCGGCCCATCAGACCAATCTGCATCTGCACTATGTTCCGACGCCGGACGAGCCGGAGGTGCTGGTCATCGGATCGGGCGGCGGGATGGTCGGGGTTTCGCGCATCCGCTGCGCATCGGGTGGCGTCGGATATTTCAGCCCGGCATCGGAAGACGCGTTCCTGGTCAGCCATCATCTCTCGAACTTCCAGTCCGACGTCTGGGTCGACGGACGGCTGGTGGAGAAACCGGCTGACATCGCCGGCCTGACCTCGATCCACGACTACCGCCGCAAGATCGACTGCCACATGCGCACGGCCTTCGACACGCTGACCTTCCATCTGCCCCGCGCGGCGCTGGAAGGCGCCTGTACGGAGTCCCGCGGCGGGCGTCTGGCCGACCTGTCGATCCCGCCCAGCACCCCGATGAACGATCCGACGGTCCGGGCGCTGGCATCGGCCATCCTGCCGACGCTGGAGTTTCCGGAGCGGATCAGCCTCTTGTATCTGGACCATGTCTGCTCGGCGCTGGCGACCCACATCGTCACCGCCTATGGCCGGGTGAGCGAGCCCAAGCCGGGCGGGACGCTGGCGCCTTGGCAGGAACGGCGGGTGAAGGAGATGATCGCCGCCAATCTGGACGGCGACATCCGGCTGGCCGACCTTGCCGCCGAATGCCGGCTGTCGGTGGGGCATTTCGTCCGCGCCTTCCGCCGTACCGTCAACACCACGCCCTACCAGTGGTTGCTGCACCAGCGGATCGACCATGCCAAGACGCTGATGCGGGACGGGTCGCAGACGCTGGCCGAGGTGGCGCTGGCCTGCGGGTTTGCCGATCAGAGCCACTTCACCCGCACCTTCAGCCGGCTGGTCGGCATGTCGCCGCGCAGCTGGCGGCGACGCAACGCGGGAGCAGACACGCCGATGCCGACGGTAGCATCGCCCTGCGCAGCCGCCGAGGTCTCCTGGGCCTGACCGACCCGAGCGGTCCGCGCGGCAATTTCCCCCTCGGCGGCGAAATGCCGCTACCTTATCGATGCTGCGCTGGGGAAAGGCCGTTTCATGGAGTCCAGTCTAGACCATCTGACGGAGGCGGGATCCGGCACCCATGCGTTGGGCGGCGACGGGGAGACGCGGCTGCTGCGGGTGACGCGGCCGGGGCAGCCCTTTCCCATCCTGGCGCGGATTGCCGATGCCGCCGCGCCGGCCGATGCGGTGCTCGCCCGCTTCCGGCGGGAGCATGAGTTGTCCCGGCGGCTCGATCCGGCTTGGGCGGTCAAGCCGCTCGACCTGCTGCGCCATGGCGCCGTACCGGTGCTGACCCTTGCCGATCCGGGCGGGCAGCCGCTGTCGGCGCTGGCGGTTTCCGTGCCGTCCTTTTCCGGTCCATCGTTTTTCATCGGGGCTTTTCGCCAGCGGCTGACCCTGGCGATCCGCATCGTCGGATCCGTGGCGCAGCTGCATCGCCGCGGGCTTCTGCATGGCGACCTGCGCCCCTTCAACCTGCTGGTGGCGGAGGACGGAGCGGTGCGCCTGACCGGTTTCGGCCGCGCCGCCGACCTGTCGGCCCCGCAGCGCCAGGAGGTCGAGCGCCCGGCGGCGCTGCTGCCCTATATGGCGCCGGAACAGTCGGGGCGGATGAACCGCCCGGTCGACCGCCGCAGCGACCTCTATGCCCTGGGCGTCACGCTGTACGAGCTGTTCACCGGCGAACTGCCCTTCGCCGCCCGCGACCCGATGGAGTGGGTCCACAGCCATCTCGCCCGCGCGCCGATTCCGCCGGCCAGCCACGCCCCCGACCTGCCGCCGGCCATTGCCGACATCCTGCTGCGGCTTCTCGCCAAGACGGCGGAGGACCGTTACCAGACCGCCGACGGCCTCAATCGCGACCTCACCCATGCCCTTCGGCAGTGGGACGCGCAAGGCGGCATCCCCGCCTTCCCCGTCGGCCGGCGCGACCTGCCGGAAGGGCTGGAGCCCCCGCCGTCGCTCTATGGGCGGGAGGAGCCGGTCGCCGCCCTGCAGGCCGCCTTCGACCACGTCGCCGGCCGTGGCCGGATGGGCATCGTCCTGATTTCCGGCCGGTCGGGCGTCGGCAAGTCGGCGGTCGTCCATGCGCTGGAGGAGCAGCTGGTGCCGCCGCGCGGTCTGTTCGCCGCCGGAAAGTTCGACCAGGGCCGGCGCGACCTGCCCTATGCCAGCCTTGCCGAGTCCTTCCGCGGACTGGTCACCCGCATCCTGGCCCTGCCGGTCCCGCACCGCGACCAGTGGTGCCGGGGGCTGGCGGAGGCGGTGGGCGACGGCGGCGCGCTGATGACCGCGCTGATCCCCAACCTCGCCCTGCTGATCGGCGAACATCCGTCGGTGCCGCCGCTGCCGCCACAGGAGGCGCAGAACCGCTTCGACCTGCTGTTCCGCCGGGTGCTCCAGCTGTTCGCCCGTCCCGACCACCCGCTGGTGCTGTTCCTCGACGATCTGCAATGGCTGGACCGCGCGACGCTGGACCTGCTGAACCGGCTGGTCGCCGACGGCGGCATCGGCCATCTGCTGCTGGTCGGCGCCTATCGCAGCGACGAGGTGGGGGACGATCACCCGCTGGCCGCCCTGCTGGACCGGATCAGGGGCTCCGCTTCCGGGCTCGCCGGTGGAGATATCGAGGGTAGGGGGACCGATTGCCAGGAGATCGCGCTGGGGCCGCTGTCCTCCGACGATCTGCGCCGGATGATCGCCGACAGCCTGGACCGCGAGCCCGAGGAGGTGGCGGGGCTGGCGGCCCTGCTGGAGGAGCGGACCGGCGGCAACGCTTTCTTCGCCGTCCAGCTTCTGACCGCGCTGGAGCGGTCCGGCCGGCTGTGGTTCGACCGCGAGGCCAGACGCTGGGACTGGGATCCGGCGGCGGTGGAGACGGCGCGGTCGGGTGCCGGCATCGCCACGCTGATGACCGAACGGCTGGGCGCCTTTCCTGCCGGGGCGCGCGACCTGCTGGCCCGGCTCGCCGCACTCGGCGCCGGCGCACCCCTTGCCTCCCTGGCGCTGGCCGCCGGACTGACGGAGGCGGAGGCCGAGCGGAACCTGGAACCGGTTCTGGCCGAAGGGCTGATCCTGCGCACCGACGACGGGTATCGCTTCCTCCACGACCGGGTGCAGGAGGGCGCCTATGCCCTGGTGCCGGCGGAGGGGCGCGGCAGGCTGCATCTCGACATCGCCCGCGCCCTGCACCGCGGATTCGAAGCCGACCTGTCGGGGGAGCGGCTGTTCGCGCTGGTCGGCCAGTATGACCGCTGCCTCTCCCTGATCCAGGACGGGCGCGAGCGGGAGGAGGTGGCGACCCTCCTCCTCGCCGCAGGGCATCAGGCCAAGGCGGCCAGCGCCCACGGTTCCGCCCTCGCCTATGCGCTGGCTGGGTTGCGCCTGCTGGAGGGCGGCCAGTGGGAGCGGCGGCACCGGCTGGCCTTCGCGCTGGAACATCTCCAGGCCGAGTGCGAGTTTCTCAGCGGCGATCTGCGGCGGGCGGAGCTGCGGCTTCAGGGGCTGGTCGGGCGGGCCGAATGTCCGGTCGACCGCGCCGCCATCACCGCGCTGCTGGTCACCGTCTACACCGCCATCGACCGCAGCGACCGCGCCATCGACGCCTGTCTCGCCTATCTGCGCGGCGCCGGGATCGACTGGCCGGCCCATCCGCCGGCGGCGCTGGCGCAGAAGGAATATGCGGACCTGCGCGCGGCCATCGGCGACCGGTCCGTCGCCTCGCTGGCGGGCCTGCTGGCGGTGGGCGACCCCGACGGCCGGGCGACGATGGACGTGCTGGCCGCAGCCTTGCCGCCCGCCTTCTTCAGCGACCGCAATCTGGTCTGCCTGATCCTCTGCCGGATGGCGAACCTGACACTGCGGCACGGGCGCAGCGACGCCTCCGCTCTGGGGTTCGCCTATCTCGGCATGATGGCCGGGCCGTATTTCGGCGATTACGCTGCCGGCTACGCGTTCGGCCGGCTCGGCTACGATCTGGCGGAGCGGCAGGGGCGGACCCGCTATCGGGCGCGGGTGCTGATGACCTTCGCCTACCATGTCGTGCCCTGGACCCGCGACATCCGCAGCGAGCGGCCCCTGCTTCTGCGCGCCTTCGAGGAGGCGCGGGAGGCCGGCGACGTCACCTATGGCGGCTTCACCAGCGTGACGCTGGTCACCAGCATGCTGGCGTCGGGCGACCCGCTGGCGACGGTGCAGCGCACGGCGGAGGCGCGGCTCGCCTATGTGCGGCAGGTGAAGTTCGGGCTGTGCGCCGACATCCTGACCACGCAGCTGCAGTTCGTGCGTGCCCTGCGCGGGCGGACCGACGCGCTTGCATCCTTCGACGACAAGGGCTTCGACAATGCCGCCTTCGAGGCGCGGCTGCTGGCCAACCCCAGCCTGGACATCGCAACCTGCTGGCACTGGATCCGCACGCTCCAGCTCCGCTGCATCGCCGGCGAGATGGCTGCCGCGGTCGAAGCGGCCGAGCGGGCAGAAGGGCTGCTGTGGACCACGTCGGGCCATTGGGAGATGGCGGAGTTCCATTTCCACGCCGCCCTGGCACGCGCAGGCGCGATGGACGGCGTGGAACCGGAGGAGCGTGCCCGCCACAGCATTGCGCTGTCCCGCCACCTGGGCCAGCTGCGCGAATGGGCCGGCCACAGCCCAGACAGCTTCGAGGCGCGCTTTGCCTTGGTGGAGGCGGAGGCGGCCCGCACCCAGGGGCGGACCGAGGACGCCATGCGCGGCTATGACCGTGCGGTCCAGGCTGCCCGCCGCACCGACTTGGCGCATGTGGAGGCGCTGGCGCAGGAATGCGCCGCAGGATTCTACCGCCGCATGGGGCTGCCGACGCTGGAACTGGCCTGCATCCGCGAGGCGGCGGATCGCTATGGCCGCTGGGGGGCGACGGCCAAGGTCCGGCAGCTCGCCCAGCGCTATCCGTCGCTTGCCCTGGAGCCGGGCGAGGCGGCGGTGCCGGAGGCGCCGCGCGGTTTCGACGGCGTCGATCTGGCCTCGCTGCTGGAGACGCTGCGCGCCGTCTCCGACCAGTCGGGGGTGGAGCAGCTGACCACCACCCTGCTGACCCTGGTGCTGGAGCATGCCGGGGCCAGCCGCGGCCTGCTGATCCTCGCCCGCGGCGAACGCCTGCGGGTGGAGGCGGAGGCGACCACCGGGCTTTACGGCGTCTCGGTTCGGCTGGTGCAGGAGGATGCCGACCGCTTCCCGCTGCCCCATGCCATCATCCATGGTGCCATCCGTGACCAGGAGGCGGTGATCGTCGACGACACCCGCGCCGCCGGCCCGCTGTCCGCCGACCCCTATTTCCACGAGACCGAGGCGCGCTCCATCCTGTGCCTGCCGCTGGTCCGCCGCCGCCGGGTCGTCGGGCTGCTGCATCTGGAGAACGCGCTGGCGACCTACGCCTTCACGCCGCAGCGGGTCAATGTGCTGACCCTGCTGGGCGCCCAGGCGGCGTCGTCGCTGGAGACGGCGACGCTGGAGGAGAAGGACGCGCTGCTGAAGGAAATCCACCACCGGGTGAAGAACAACCTGCAGCTCGTCACCAGCCTGCTGAACCTCCAGGCCCGCCGGATCGAGGACGAAGCGGTGGCCGCCCTGTTCGCCGACAGCCGCGACCGCGTGCGGTCGATGGCGCTGGTCCATGAAAGCCTCTATCGCCTGGGCAACTTCGCCCGCGTGCCGATGCGCGAGCATCTGGACTCGGTCTGCGCCCACCTGCTGCGCGCCTATTCCCGCCAAGCCGGAGCAGTGCGGCTGGAAACCGAGATGGACGACCTGAAGCTGGACCTCGACCGCGCGGTGCCCTGCGGGCTGATCGTCAACGAGCTGGTCTCCAACGCGCTGAAGCATGCCTATCCGGGCGGGCGGGGCGGGGTGCTGCGCGTGGTGCTGACGACGGACGGCCGCGACTGCCGGCTATCCGTTCGGGACGATGGCGTGGGCTTGCCCGAAGGTTGCGATCCCGATAGGATGGATTCGGTAGGTTTCCAGCTTGTGTCGGATTTGAGCAGTCAGTTGCACGGAACTCTGAAATACAGCTTCAACACAGGCGCGGAATTCATCGTCACCTTTCCTTTGAAGGGGCGCAATCGGGGAAGTGAATGATCGCGGCACGCATCCTGATCGTCGAAGACGACCGCATCGTTGCGCGCGATATTCAGCATCAACTCTCCCGCATGGGGCATGTGGTGGTCGGCATGTCGGCCAGCGGCGAGGATGCCGTCCGGCAGGCGTGCAGCCAGCAGCCCGACCTCGTCCTGATGGACATCCGGCTGGAAGGGGAGATGGACGGGATCGAGGCGGCGCGCCGGATCCGCGACGCCCACCGGATTCCCATCGTCTTCCTGACCGCCTACGCCAATGACGAGGTGGTGCATCGCGCCAGCCTGACGGAGCCCTTCGGCTATCTGCTGAAGCCCTTCGAAGAGCCGCAGATGCGCACCGTCATCCAGATGGCGCTGTACAAGCATGCCAGCGACACGAAGCTGCGCCTCAGCGAGCGGCGCTATGCCGCCACGCTGGCCAGCATCCGCGACGGCGTCATCCTGAGCAACCGCGACGGGCGGGTCGATTTCATGAACCGGGCGGCGGAGACGATGACCGGCTGGACCGCCGCGGAGGCCGCCGGGCAACCGCTGTCCGCCGTCTTCGTCGTGGTGGACGAGGAAACGCTGGAGCCGCTGGAGGATTTCTCCGCCGTCGTCCTGCGCAGCGGTGATTTCGCCCCGCCGGAACGCCAATCCCGGCTGCTGCCCCGCGACGGGGGGGAGGCTTCTGGAGATCTGCCGGCTGGGATCGTGGTGGAGGAGCGCTGCTCCGCCATCATCGACGACCGCAACGAGCTTGTCGGCTCGATCCTGGTGTTCCGTGACCTGACCCAGCGCCGTAGGATCGCCGAGGCGCTGCGGACGGCCCAGGCCGACCTTGCCCATATCGGCCGGCTGACCATGATGGGCGAACTGGCCGCGGCGGTCGCGCATGAGGTGAACCAGCCGCTGATGGCCATCGTCACCAATGCCGGCACCTGCCTGCAGCATTTGTCGCAGCCGCAGCCCGACCTCGACAAGACGCGCGTGGTGGTGGAGCGGATTGTGCGCGACGCCCAGCGGGCCGGCGACGTCGTCCGCAGCATCCGCGCGCTGGCCCGCCGCACCCCGGCCGATCCCGGCTGGGTCGACATCAGCGCGCTGGTCGCCGACACGCTGGAGCTGGTGCGGGCGGAGCTGCGCCGCGCCCGCGTCACCGTGGAAACCGACCTGCAGGCCGAACCGCCCTGGGTCCATGGCGACCGGGTGCAGTTGCAGCAGCTGGTCCTCAATCTGGTGATGAACGCCATCGAGGCGATGTCGGCGGAGGATCTGCCGGAACGGCGCCTGCGCATCGTCACCGGCAGCGAGGAGGGCTGGTTCCGCGTCCGGGTCGAGGACAGCGGGCCGGGCCTCGGCGAAACCGATGTCGACGCCATCTTCCGCGCGCTGTACACCACCAAGCCCGACGGGCTGGGCATGGGCCTGTCGATCAGCCGGTCGATCGTCGAGTTGCATGGCGGACGGCTGACCGCGACGCCCGGCGCGTCCGGCGGAAGCGTGTTCGAATTCGTGCTGCCCGTATCGCCCGGAGGCAAGTGATGGCGAGGAAGGCGGAAACCGTGGCGGCCGAGACCGTTGTCATCATCGACGATGACGAAGCCGTCCGCGAAGCGCTGGAGGGGCTGCTCGATTCCGTCGGGCTGCAGGTGAAGAGCTATGGCTCTGTGCAGCAGTATGTCGACCAGCGTCCGGCCATCGACGTCGGCTGCATGGTGCTCGACGTGCGGCTGCCGGGACGCAGCGGCCTGGATTTCCAGGCGGAGCTTGCGCGATCCGGCAACAGCCTGCCGGTGATCTTCATCAGCGGCCATGCCGACGTGCCGATGTCGGTGCGCGCCATGAAGGCGGGGGCCTTCGAATTCCTGACCAAGCCGGTGCATCACCAGGAATTGCTGGACGCCATCCACGCCGCCATCGCCGCCCATGGCGAATGCCGCTGCCGGGAGCGTGGCATGAGCACCCAGCGCGCCCGCTTCGAGACCCTGACCCCGCGCGAACGCGAGATCACGCTGATGGTGGTGTCCGGCCTGCGCAACAAGCAGATCGCCGACGATCTCGGCCTCAGCGAGGCGACGGTGAAGCTGCATCGCGGGCAGGCCATGCGCAAGATGGAGGCCCGCTCCGTCGTTGAGCTGGTGCGCATGGTCGACAGCCTGACTGCGACGGCAACGGCGGCGACGGCCGGGCGGAGTCAGTGAGGCTGTGGTCATATGGCCATTGGCAAGGTGCGACAGCCATAGGCGGCCGTGGCGGCGTCCGGCGACCGAATCCTCCCCATGAGTGGCCCCGGCCGGCAACGATGGGAATGCAGGGAGGCATCTGTTGAACGAAGCTTTCGATCCGATCGTTGCCCGTCGATCAATCCGTATGACTGAGACAAATACCCGAAGCGAAACCGGGGATTACTTCTAACGTTTCTTTAACTCTTCTCCCGTTTTTCCTGGCTGGAATGGTTGCCCTAAAGGGCAGGCGCTGCAAAAGAAGAAAAAGGCGCCGACGGCAGGACTAAATCGGGGGTTGGTATGACGATTAGGGCTTTGTCCCTTGCGGGGAAGACTGTGGTGCTGTGCGGCGGTGGGCTGCTATTGCTTGCCTTTGCCACATTCTGTGTCAATGAATTTCTGCTGACCAGCTATGCCGACCGGGTGGCGATGGAGCGGCAGGAAACCAACATGCGCGTCGCCTGGGACGTGCTGAACCAGTATGGGCAGGGGTTCGAGGCGCGCGACGGCAAGCTTTACGCCGGCGACCGCGCGCTGAACGACTTCTTCGAGCCGGTGGACCGGGTCAAGCGGCTGGTCGGCGGCACCGCAACGCTGTTCATGGGGGACCGCCGCGTCGCCACCAACGTGCTGAAGCCGGACGGCAGCCGCGCGGTCGGCACGACGCTGGCGAAGGGGCCGGTTTATGACGCGGTGCTGGGGCGCGGCGTGCCCTATCGCGGTCAGGCCGACATCCTCGGTACGCGCTTCTACACCGCCTACGACCCGATCAAGGCACCCGACGGCCGCGTCGTCGGCATCCTCTATGTCGGCATCGCCAAGGCGGAGTTCTTCGCGGCAATCCGTGATACCCAAATGATGATCGCGGTCATCAGCGCCGTGGTGACCCTGCTGGTCGCCGCCGGCTGCCTGCTGCTGGCGCGGCGCATGTTCCGGCCGCTGTCCGGCATCCGGACTGCAATGGAGGAGTTGGCGCGCGGCAACCTGTCGGTCGCCATCCCGGCGCTGGGCCGCAAGGACGAGATCGGCGGCATGGCGAAGGCGCTCGGCGTGTTCAAGGACAACGCGCTGGAGGTCGCCAAGCTGCACGAGGCTCAGGCGGCGGAGCGCACCCGGTCGCTGCAGGAACGCCGCGCGGCGATGGAGGAGGTGGCGCAGTCCTTCGAAGGCTCGCTGCTGGGCGTCGTCGGCGTGCTCAGCGCCACGACGACGCAGCTGCAGGCCAACGCCCAGCGCCTGCACGACATCGCCGAGACCGGCAGCGTCCGCGCCCACACCGTCAGCAGCGCCGCCGGCGAGGCGAGCGACGACGTGCGCACGGTCGCCGGTGCGGCGGAGGAGCTGAGCAGCTCCATCGGCGAGGTCGGCCGGCAGGTGGAGGAGTCCGCCCGCATGGTCCGCAGCGCGGTGGAGGAGGTGACCCGCACCAACCACACGATGGACGGGCTGGCCGCCGCCGCCGGCAAGATCGGCGAGGTGGTGACCCTGATCCAGGACATCGCCGGCCAGACCAACCTGCTGGCGCTGAACGCCACCATCGAAGCGGCCCGCGCCGGGGAGGCCGGCAAGGGCTTCGCCGTCGTCGCCAGCGAGGTCAAGACGCTGGCCAACCAGACGGCGAAGGCGACCGAGGACATCGCCCGGCAGGTGGCGGAAATCCAGGCGGTGACCGGCCATGCCGTGGAGGCCATCGAAGGGATTGGCCGCACGGTGCTGTCGGTCAGCGACCTCGTCGGCCGCATCGCCGTCTCCGCCGACCACCAGAGCGCCACCACCGCCGACATCGCCCAGTCGGTCCAGCGCGCCGCCGACCGCACGACCGAGGTCACCCACAACATCGAGGAGGTCTCGCAGTCCGCGCACGAGACCGGCACGATGGCCTCGGAAGTCCGCGCCGCCGCCGCCGACCTCGGCCGGCAGGCGCTGTCCCTGCGCGATCAGGCGGAAGAGTTCCTCCGCCATGTGCGGGCGGCCTGAGACCGCCTGAAGGCTGAAAATCTATGGGCCGCCGGATCCGCCACGGATCCGGCGCTCACTTGAATGCCAAAAGGATCACCCCGGCGGCGATCAGCACCACGCCCAGCCAGTTCGGCCCCGACAGCCTCTCGCCCAGGAACAGCACGCCGAACAGGGCGACCAGCACGACGCTGAGCTTGTCGACCGGGGCCACCTGGGACGCCGGGCCGAGCTTCAGCGCGCGGAAATAGCACAGCCAGGACGCCCCGGTGGCGAGACCGGACAGCAGCAGGAACAGCCACGTCCTGCCCGACACCGCCGACGGCGACAGCGACTGGCCGGTCGCCACGACGATCCCGATCAGCATCACGAAGATGACGGCGGTGCGGATCAGCGTCGCCATGTCGGGTCCGACGCCCTCGACGCCGACCTTGGCGAAGATGGCGGTCAGCGCGGCGAAGCAGGCCGACAACAGTGCCCACAGCATCCAGGATGGAAGCGGGCCATCGGTCATTCTCCTGAATCCCTTCAGCTTTCGTTCCGCCATGTGTATCAGGGCACGCGCACCCGGTCGATCTGCTCCGGGTTGGGGGTGCCGTTCGCCCGCAGCAGCACCGCCTCGCCCGATGCCGGAAAGATGCCGGTCAGGGCGGTGACGGTGACCTGATGGGTGACCAGCACCACCGGCTTGCCGTCGCGCGGCAGGTCGGCCAGGAACTGGCGCAGCTGGGTGGTCCTGTCCTTTTCCTCTTCCTGGCGGCCGAAGAAGGAGTTGAGGGCCGGCATCGCCTTCACCGGTCCGAGGTCCAGCAGGCGGGCGGTCTCCAGACAGCGGCACCATTGGCTGGACAGAACCTGGGCATGATCGACACCGAGCTGCCGCAACCGCTCGCCGATCCGTGTCGCCTGGACCCGCCCGGCATCGCTGAGAGTGCGCTGGGTGGCGCAGTCGTCCAGCTTGAAGTCCGGCGGATCGCCGGTGCCGGGCGCTTCCGCATGGCGCATCAGCACGACGAGACCGGCCGTCTCCAGCGCCGCGGCGGGCGCCGCCGCCAGGGTCGTCATCAGGGCCGCCAACAGGGCGGTGGCGGACAGGGTCATCAGGGTGCGGCGAAACAGGGCGGGCATTGGCATCTCCATTGGGGAGCGGCGCCCCGCCTCCTCTTGCCGGGAAGGCGGCCCACCCCATGTGTGCCGAGGATGCCCGACGAAAGGGAGAGCGTCATCATGGCCCGCAACCGCCTGCTCAACACCCGATCCCGTGTGCTTGTTGCCGCCAGCTTCGCCGTCACGGCGGCGGTCGCCCTGCCGGCGCTCGCCCACCACGGCTGGGGCGGCTATGACGCCGACAAGACGCTGACCCTCAGCGGCACGGTCGAGCAGTTCGCCTTCAGCAATCCGCACGCGATGTTGAACCTGCAGGCGGACGGCAAGCAGTGGCACGTGGTCCTGGCGCCGCCCGGCCGCATGACGGCGCGCGGCCTGCCGGACGGCGCGATCAAGCCCGGCCGGACCGTCACCGTGGTCGGCTATCCCAGCAAGTCCGACCCGGCGGAACTGCGGGCGGAGCGCATCACGGTGGACGGCCAGACGGTCGAGCTGCGCTGATGGACCACAGCCTTGGGCCGGTCGGGCCTGCTTGGCTGGTGGCGCTGGAGACCTCCGGTCTGGGCGACACGCTGCGTCAGTCGCTGTGGCTCTATCCGCTGGTCGAGGTGCTGCACATCCTGGGGCTGGCGCTGCTGGTCGGGTCGATCGCCGCCTTCGACCTGCGGCTGATGGGACTGCATGCCGGCCTGCCGGCCGGGGCGCTGTCGCGGCTGCTGCTGCCGGTGGCGGTGGTCGGCTTCGTCCTCGTCGTGCCGACCGGCATCCTGCTGTTCATCAGCGAAGCGACGGCACTGGCGCGCAATCCCGCCTTCCTGGTCAAGATGGGGCTGATGCTGGCGGCACTGGGCAACATCGCCCTTTTCCACCGGGGCGCCGGCCGGCGGGTCGCCGGTTGGGGCGGGGGAGGGCGGCCACCGCCGGCGGCGCGGGCGGCCGGGGCGGTCTCCCTCCTGCTGTGGATCGCGGTGTTGGCGTCGGGACGGCTGATCGCCTACCTCTAGCCTCAAGCCTGTTCGACGAAGTCGGTTCCGCGGGTCACGCTTTCCCAGGCGTCGATTTCCGCGATCATGGCGTCGAGCTTGGCGCGGGCCCGGTGGAGGGCGTCGGACCCCAACAGCAGATGAAGCGGCGGGCTGTCGGAACGGACGGCGGCCAGGATGGCCTGCGCCGCGCGATCCGGGTCGCCGAGCTGACGGCCGGCCATGCCGTCGAAAGCGGATGACATCCGCCCGACGCTGTCGGCGTAGGCCGCGTCTTCGGCGGCACTCTTGCGGATCGAATGGGTCGACAGGAAATCGGTGCGGAAGGCGCCGGGCGCCACGGCCGTCACTTTGATGCCGAGCGGGCCGACCTCCTGCGCAAGGCTGGAGGACAATCCCTCCAGGGCGTGTTTGGCCGCTGCGTAGAGACCGGAAGCGGCGCCGGGCGCCCGTCCGGCGATGGAGGTGATGTTGACGATGTGCCCTGTCCCCTGGGCGCGCAGGCGGGGCAGGGCGGCGCGGATGATGCGGAAGGGGGCGAACACGTCGACCGCGAACAGCCGGGCGACCTCGTCGTCGCTCGCCTGTTCGACCGCCCCCAGCAGGCCGTAGCCCGCATTGTTGACGATCACGTCGATGCGGCCGGCGAGAGCGAAGGCCTGGCCGACGGCGGCCTCGGCGGCATCGCCGTCGGCGAGATCGGCGGTGAGGACATGGAGGGTGCCGTGCCCGCCGGAGAGGTCCGGCCTGCCGCTGCGGACGGTGCCGATGACGGTGTCGCCCTCTGCAAGGGCCGCCTTGGCGAGTGCCAGCCCAAGGCCGCGCGAGATGCCGGTGATGAACCATGTGGTCATGGGAAGTCTCCTTTCGCGTCGAGAGATACATCCGGTGCCTGGTTCACAGAATGGCCGGATTTCTGATGAAACTTGTAAGCGTTGCTAAAAAGTCGTTTCCTTGCGGTATGGATCCCTTGCTTTCCGGCAGCGACTACAACCAGCTTCGCGCGTTCCTCGCCGTCGGCGAGACGCTGAGTTTCAGCCGCGCGGCGGAGCGGCTGGGCGTTTCCCCGTCGGCGCTCAGCCAGCTGGTGCGCGGGTTCGAGGAGCGGGTGGGAGTGCGGCTGCTCAACCGGACCACGCGCAGTGTCGCGCTGACCGACGCCGGTGAGAATCTGTTCCGGCGCGTCCAGCCGGCCGTCTCCGAACTCGGTGACGCCATCGGGCAGGTGCGCCGGTATCGCGAACGCCCGTCCGGCATCGTGCGCGTCCACAGTTTCCGCGCGGCGGCAGAACTCTACATCGAGCCGATGCTGGCGGCCTTCGCCCGAGACTTTCCGGACGTCGTGCTGGACATCACGCTGGACGATGCGGTGGTGGATCTGGTGGCCGGCGGCTTCGATGCGGCCATCCGGATCGGCGAAGTGATCGACCGCGACATGGTCGCCGTGCGTCTCGGTCCGGACCTGCGGCAGATCGCCGTGGCGTCGCCCAAATATCTCGATCTTCATGGCCGGCCGGCTCATCCGCGCGATCTGGTCGGCCATCGCTGCATCCGCTGGCGCTGGCCGGGCCATGTGATGCCCTATGCCTGGGAGTTCTTCGGGAACGGGTCCTGGTTCGAGGTCGCGGTCGAGGGGCCGCTGATCTTCAACGACAAGGACATGGCGTTGCGCGCGACCTTGCGGGGAATCGGGATCGGCTTCTGCGTTGAGGATGCGGTGGCCGGCCATATCGCGACGGGAGAACTGGTTCCGCTGCTGGAGGACTGGTCCGCCGCCTTCCCCGGCCGGTTCCTGTGCTATCCCCGCCAGCGGCAAATGGCTCCGGCCTTGCGGGCCTTCATCGATGCGGTCCGCGCCGTAGAGTCCAGGGCGGTCGTTTCCGGGGCGGCCGATCCCAGGACGGACGACGATGCGGACGCCGGGCCGCAGCAGGAGGATCGTCGCCGTCCTTGAAACCCTTGCCGTTGCCTGGGCAGAGTGGCGGCAACGCTTCCGACCCGAAGGACATTGGCCTTGAACACCCTGGGACGCTCCATCGCGCTCGCCCTGTCCCTTTTCGTCTGGGTGGCCGGATCGGGAGAGGCCGCGGCGGACAAGCGGGTGGCGCTGGTGATGGGCAACAGCAGCTATGACCATGCGCCGCGGCTGCCCAACCCGGTGAACGATGCCAAGGCGATGGCCGACTCCCTGCGCGCCGCCGGGTTCGAACTGATCGGCGGAGCGCCGCAGCTCGACCTTGACAGGGCAGGAACCGAAAAGGCGATCCGCAGCTTCGGCGCGAAGCTGGCCGGCGCCGATGTCGGGCTGTTCTTCTATGCCGGACACGGCATGCAGGCCAGGGGCACCAACTATCTCCTGCCGGTCTCCGCAAATCTGGAGAAGGAGGCCGACGTCCGGTACGAGCTGATCGACGTCGCCATGGTGCTGGACGAGATGGCGCTGGCGGAAAGCCGGCTGAACATCGTCATCCTGGACGCCTGCCGCAACAATCCCTTCGGCGGGCGCGGCCTGCGCGCGGCGTCGCCCGGTCTGGCCCAGATGCAGGCGCCGGCCGGCACGATCATCGCCTATGCGACCCAGCCCGGCGCGGTGGCGGCCGACGGCGCCGGGGCAAACAGCCCTTATACCGAGGCGCTGTCAAAGGCGATGCTGAAACCGGGGGAGGCGGTGTTCGACGTCTTCAACGATGTCGGCATCACGGTGAAGCGCAACTCCGGCGGCGTCCAGCAGCCCTGGGTTTCGGCCTCCCCCATCGAGGGGCGGTTCTATTTCCTGGGGCCGACCACGGTGGTGACGGCGCCCCCGGCCGAGACGCCGGCCGCCGGGGCCGCCGCGGCTGCCGACAAGGAGATGCTGTTCTGGGACAGCATCAAGGGCAGCTCCAACCGCGGCCTGTTCGAAGCCTATCTGAAGCAATTCCCGCAAGGCACCTTCGCCCCGATCGCCGAGGCGCGGGTTGCCGAACTGGGCGGTACGGTGGGCGCAGCCCCTGCGGCGGAGCGGGCGCCGGTGTCGGTCGCCGCGCTTGCCGCACCGCCGGTGCCGGCACCCACCCCCGCTCCCATTCCTGCACCGCCCGCTCCCGCCGCCCGGCCGGTCGATGTCGAGGCGATCCCCTATCTCAGCGGCAAGTCGCGGGCCGCGCTGGCGATGTATCCCGGCCTGCCGTCGCCCAAGGCGCTCGCGATCTCGGCCAAGGGGAACTACGCCTACTTCTCCAACAAGTCGAACAGCCGGACCGAGGAGGACGTGAAGCGCAGCGCCCTGCAATATTGCCAGTACCGGGCGGAGGAGCCCTGCACCCTCTATGCGGTCGGCGACGCGGTGGTGATGGAGGGCAAGCGCTTCGTCCCGATGCCGGTGGAGATCCTGGGCTCCGGCCGTTTCGATCCGGCGCGCGTGCCCTTCGTCAGCGAACACACGCGCAAGGTCGGCATGGTCAACTACCAGCGCAATCCCGGCCACAAGGCGCTGGCTGTGACGCTGACCGGCCGCTGGGCGTCGGTGTGGGACCGCGACAGCGAGGAGGAGGCCGGCACCGCGGCGGTGGAGAAGTGCGAACAGGCCGGCGGCAAGGAGGAGTGCATGCTCTACGCCGTCGGCGACAGGATCGTCCTCGACGAACTGCCGGGTGAGGAGGAGGACGAGGAGGAGTGAGCGGAAAGGCCGGAACGGCGCGCCGCCGCGAACGGTTACCACCGGCGGGGGTCCACCTCCGCGCCGTCCGCACTGTCCGTTTGTGCAGATGCTTCGCCGGATGACGGCAGCGCGTGCCCAGGTGGGCGGGTGTATGTCTTTCGATCATTGGAAATTTTCGTTCCACCGCTGATCTGTTGTGCAGTGCGACAGGGGCAGTGATCGCAACGACTCCGGGATGATCGAAGCATGACCCCAAGCAAACGCCCGAAAACGGGGCACCCAAGCGCATTCCACACCAGCCGCCGCCGGTTCCTCGCCACCACCGCCATGGGGCTGGTGGCACTGTCGGCCGCCGGCGCCCGCGGGAAAACCCTGTTCGGCACCGGGCTGCCCTGGGAGTCCGACGTTATCGAGCCGCCCCGGCAGGTGCTGCCCGGCCCCTGGACCTTCTTCACCGCGCGCGAGGCGAAGCTGGTGGAGGCCATCGTCGAGCGGTTGATCCCCGCCGACGATCTCAGCATCAGCGGCAAGGATGCCGGCTGTGCCGTGTTCATCGACCGGCAGCTGTCCGGCCATTACGGCACCTCCGAACGGCTCTACATGAAGGGTCCGTTCCAGCCCGGCCTGCCGACTCAGGGCGACCAGAGCGGCCTGACCCCGGCGGTGAGATACCGCCAGGGGCTGAAGGCGCTGGACGCCCACTGCCGCCAGACCATGGGCGGCAAGAGCTTCACCGACCTGTCGCCGGAGCAGAAGGACCAGCTTCTGACGGCGATGGAGAAAGACGAGGTGAAGTTCGACGGGCCGGTCAGCGCCGTCAGCTTCTTCGGCCAGATCCTGCAGAATACCATGGAGGGGTTCTTCGCCGATCCCGTCTATGGCGGCAACCGCGACATGGTCAGCTGGAAGATGATCGGCTTTCCCGGAACCCGCTACGATTTCCGGGACCATGTGCTGAAGCACAATCAGAAATATCCGCTGCCGCCGGTGTCGATCGGCGGGCGCGGCGACTGGGTCAGGAAGGGCTGAGGAATGGCGCGCAAACTTCCCCGCAAGGATGTGGTGGTCATCGGGCTGGGCTGGACCGGCTCGATCATCGCGAACGAACTGTGCGACGAGGGGCTGGACGTGGTGGCGCTGGAGCGCGGCCCCTGGCGCGACACCGCCACCGACTTCAACATCGGCTATGCCCCGGACGAGCTGCGTTACAATGTCCGGCAGGAGCTGATGCTGCGTCCGGCGCAGGAGACGGTCACCGCCCGCAACAATGCCGACCAGACGGCGCTGCCGATGCGGCATTTCGGTTCCTTCCATCCCGGCAACGGCGTCGGCGGCGCCGGCGTGCATTGGGCCGGCATCACCTGGCGCTTCTCCCCGGCCGACTTCCGGCTGCGGTCTCATTATACGGAGCGTTATGGTGCCCAGAGCATACCGGAGGATATGACCATCCAGGACTGGGGCGTGACCTATGAGGACATGGAGCCCTATTACGACAAGTTCGAGTATCTGGCCGGCGTGTCGGGCAAGGCCGGGAACCTGAACGGCCAGATGCAGGAGGGCGGCAATCCCTTCGAGGGCGTGCGCGCCCGCGAATATCCCAACCCGCCGATGATGCAGACCTACGGCCCCACCCTGTTCGCGGAGACGGCGGCCAATATGGGCTACAAGCCCTTTCCGATCCCGTCCTCGCTGCTGTCGCGCACCTACACCAACCCGCTGGGCGTGACGATGGGGCAATGCACCTTCTGCGGCTTCTGCACCAATTACGGCTGCGCCAACTATTCGAAGGCGAGCGCGCAGACCACGGTGCTGCCGGTGCTGATGCGCAAGTCCAACTTCGAACTGCGCACCCTGTGCGAGGTGCTGAAGGTCAATCTCGATTCCAGCGGCAAGAAGGCGACCGGCGTCACCTACGTCGACACCTCCGGCAACGAGTACGAACAGCCGGCCGATCTGGTGGTCCTCTGCGCCTTCATGCTGGACAATGTGCGGCTGATGCTGCTGTCGGGCATCGGCACGCCCTATGACCACCGGACCGGCGAGGGCACGCTTGGTCGGAATTTCTGCTACCAGATGGCCAATCAGGTCGTCGGCTTCTTCGATCCCGCCAAATACAACTTCAACAACTTCATCGGCGGCGGCGCCACCGGCATGGCGATCGACGAATTCAACAACGACAATTTCGACCATGGGCCGCTGGGCTTCCTCGGCGGCGGCAGCACGCGCTGCGCGCCGATCGGGGCGGAGCCGATCAGCAGGCGGCCGACCCCGCCGGGCAGCCCGACCTGGGGATCGGGCTGGAAGAAGGCGATGCGCGACAGCTATCTCAGCAATCTCAGCGTCGGCTGCGAGGCCAGCAGCTATGCCAACCGCGGCAATTTCCTCGACCTCGACCCCACCTACACCGACCGGCTCGGTCGGCCGCTGATGCGCATCACCTTCGACTTCCCCGAGAACGACCTTAAGATGTCGGCCTACGTCACCAAGAAGGTGGCGGAGATCGTCCGCGCCATGGGGGCGCAGCAGATCGACGAGAACCCGCGCACCGGCCACTGGTCGGTGGTGCCCTACCAGTCGACCCATGTGGTCGGCGGCACGGCGATGGGGATGGACCCCTCCACCAGCGTGGTCAACCCGTACCTGCAGAGCTGGGACGTGCCGAACGTCTTCACCGTCGGGGCCAACGTCTTCCCGCAGAATTCCGGCTACAACCCGACCGGAACGGTGGGGGCGCTGGCCTTCCGCGCGGCGGATGCGATCCGCAGCCGCTACCTGAAATCCCCCGGCCCGCTGGTGCACGCATGACCCGGAACCGTCTCGCCATCGCCGCGGTCGCCGCCCTGCTGGTCTCGGCGGCGGTCCCGGCCATCCTCGCCGTGCCGGCGCGTGCCGACGACCAGGATTTCGCCCTGATTGAACGCGGGCGCTACGTCGCCACCGCCGCCGACTGCGTCGCCTGCCACAGCACGCCGGGCGGCAAGCCCTATGCCGGCGGAACGGCGCTGCAAACCCCCTTCGGCACGCTGGTCGCCCCCAACATCACGCCGGATCGCGAGACCGGGATCGGCAACTGGACCGAGGAGGATTTGCGCAGCACGCTGCGCGAGGGCATCGGCCGCGGCGGCAAGCGGCTCTATCCCGCCATGCCCTATCCGGCCTATACGCGGATGACCGACGACGACATCCACGCGCTGTGGGCCTACCTGCGCACGCTGCCGCCGGTGAGCAACGCGGTCGAAGCCAACCAGCTGCCGTTTCCCTTCAACATCCGCCTGCTGATGGCGGGCTGGAACCTGCTGAATTTCGAGCCGGAAAACTTCAAGCCCGATCCGCAGAAGTCGGAGGCGTGGAACCGCGGCGCCTATCTGGTGCAGGCGCTGGGCCATTGCGGCACCTGTCACACGCCGAAGACCATGCTGGGCGCCGACGACACCGACCACGCCCTGCAGGGCGCCAACCTCCAGGCCTGGTACGCGCCGTCGATCACCTCGGATTCGCGCCGGGGCATCGGCGGCTGGACGGCCGACCAGCTCGTCGCCTATCTGAAGACCGGCGTGAACCACCAGTCGCTGGCCTCCGGCCCGATGGCGGAGGAGATCCAGAACTCCAGCTCCAAGATGACCGACGCGGACCTGAACGCCATCGCCACCTATCTGCTGGACCGGAAGCCGCCGGAACGGAAAGCGCTGGCGGCGCTGGTGGCGGACGATGCGCGGATGAAGGCGGGCGGGGCGGTCTACACCGACTGCTGCATGGCCTGCCATGGCGGCGACGGCAAGGGCCAGACCTTCCTGTTCCCGACGCTGGCCGGCAGCGGGGTGGTGCAGGCCGACGATCCGGCGACGCTGATCCGGCTGGTGCTGGACGGCTCCCGCGCGGTGGCGACCGGCTCCCGGCCGACCGGCCCTGCGATGCCGCCGCTGGGCTGGCGGCTGACCGACGAACAGGTGGCGGCGGTGGTCACCTACATCCGCAACAGCTGGAGCAACGCCGCCCCGCCGGTCAGCGCCGACGACGTGGCCAAGATGCGGAAGGCCCTGGCGCAGGCGGACTGACGGTGCCCGCCGGCCCCAAGGGGATCGCTACCGGAATTTGAAGGGCAGGCGGACGCCCATGGCGGCGGTGTTGAAGCCGGCGGACATGAAGGCGTTGTTCATGTACTCCATACCCTTCAGCCGGTTGATGACATAGCTGTCCTTCCTGTCGACCTGCGCGAGCGACCAGCCGCTGAACCATGGCTGGACGGTCCCCAGCGCGATGGCCGCCGGTTGAATCAAGGCATCGAACATGTTCGGGGCCGGGGTGTTGCCCAGCGCGGCGTTCAGGGTGGCGCTTCTCTTTCCCCACCAGCTCTTGCGGCCGATGTAATAGGCGGACGCGGTCGCGATGGTGGCCGCAGCGGCCTTGGTCGTGTTGGTGACGCCGTCCGATTCCAGGTTCATCGGTCCCCAATGGCCGTCGCCCTTGGTCGTGTCCTGGTCGAGCAGCCATTCCTGGATGACCTTCACCTTCGCCTTCGACGGCGACTGCTTGAACTGCTCCAGGCAGGTCAGGAACACCGCCTCGGCGGCGCCGCCGCTGACGGCCGCCCACATCAGCACCATTGGGCGCTCGTTCAGGCTGAGCGTGGCGTTCAGAAGCCTGTTGAAGTCGTACGACACCTGCATCACCTCGGGGCATGTCAGCGGGGGGCCTGCGCCGCCGATGTGGCGACCGGGACCGGCGGGCCGGACGGACATACGCTAGCGTGGCAATGGAGGGCGGGCCATGACCGGGCGTCCAATTTTCCTTGACCCTGCGTCCGCGGGTTTCGCGGAGGTCACGGTTCCCGCGATCAGGCGCGAAGCCGGCGCAGCCATTCCGGAAACTCGCCGCCGATGCCGCCGGCGGTGTTCACCGGAGCCGGTCCGGTCGCGGAATTGGCGTGAAACCCGGCGCGCATTTCCGACGGGGAGCAGCCGAAGGCGCGGCGGAAGGCCCGGCTGAAATGCGCCTCGCTGGAGAAGCCGTAGGCGAAGGCGATCTCGCCGATGCGTCGCCGTTCGGCCGGATCGCAGAGATGCTCGCGGATGCGCAGCAGGCGGCGTTCCAGTATGTAGCGGTTGACGCCGTGATGCGGCTCGAACAGCGTGTAGAGCGCAGACCGTGACAGGCCGAGCGCCCGGCACAGCTGGTCGGGGGACAGCTCCGGGTTCGTCAGATTGGCGTCGATGTGGCGCCGCGCCTGCATGATCAGGGTGGCGGCCACCTGCGGCTGCGCCTGGACCAGCGCGTCATGGCTGGGCGCCAGACAGGCGGTGACCATGTCGCGGATGACGCGAACGATCTGCGGCGCCTCCTCCACCGTCGCCGCCGGCACGGCCTGGGCCAGGGTCTGCATATGGTCGGCCAGCAGACGCCCCATGATGCCGCCGAGGCGCGTGCCGTGCAGGGCGTCGGCGCGTGGCAGCATGCTGGTCATGATGTCGCGGGGGATGATGATGCAGGCGCCGTCCAGCCGCATCGGCGGCAGCGCCAGCGGCTGGCCCATGTCCTTGACCAGGACTTCATCCACCCGGTTGCCGGCGGCGCCGGGCCGATCCAGGCGGATGATGAAATGGTCCATGTGGTCGGACCGGATCTTCGCGGGCGAGCGGTGGTAGGCCAGCGCATCGACATCCATGGTGCCGACGATGAGCGGTCCCAGATGGGCGCTGGTCGCCGTGCCGGCAAAGCGGCGGCTGGCATCCTCGTCCAGCGGCGCGATCTCGTAGACCGAGGTCATGGCGTCCCGCCATGCACCGAACCGCTCCTTCCTTGGAAGAAGGCTGGTGGAGAAGCGGCGGAACGGAACGGTCTGTGCGGCCAACAGGAAATCTCGCGTATAATTCGTATACGACTTTATTTCCTGATGGGTGGACCCGGTCAAGGGTTGGGGAGACCGGAGTGGAAGGGCCGGCGCCGCAAGGACGCCGGCCGGACAGGGTCGGGAGGGCCGGAACAGCCCGATCAGCGGTCGCCCAGATCGTGTTCGATCTCCGTCACCAGCCGTTCGGCGCATTGCATGGCCCGTTGGCGGTCGTCGTCGCTCATGCCCTGCATCGGGTCGGACTGGGCCGGGAAGGACGCCGACCGGCAGAGCCGGCGGCCCGAGGCGCAGACCATCACTTCGTACTGGCGGCTGTCCTCGTTGAACAGGCACTCGGACTCGAAGCCCTTGGCGTCGGTTTCGGTCCACATGATCGTCTTGCTCATCGTCCGGCTCCTTTTGGTCCTGGGTCGGCGTGGTTGATTTATTTGGCGTTCGCCATGGCGACCGCGGTGTCGGCCATCCGGTTGGAGAAGCCCCACTCGTTATCGTACCATGCCATGACGCGAACGAAATTGCCGTCCACAACCTTCGTCTCCTTGCTGGCGAAGGTCGAGCTGTGCGGGTCGTGGTTGAAGTCCGACGACACCAGATCCTCGGTGTAGGCGGCCAGGATGCCCTTCAGGGCGCCGTTGGCGGCGTCGGAGATCGCCTTGGTGATCTCTTCCACCGAGGTTGCGCGCTTGGCGGTGAACTTGAAGTCGACGACCGACACGTTCGGGGTCGGCACGC
>NZ_CAMLJP010000085.1 GCF_946480385.1 uncultured Azospirillum sp. | reverse complement strand
CATGGACTACGGCAAGAAGGATCCGTCGCTGGGCTGGCGCTTCACCGACGCCTGGCTGTCGATGGCCGGCACCGCCGACATCGGCGCACCCAACGGCCTGCCGATCGACGAGTGGGGCATCCGCGTGGCGGCCGACAAGTGCACGCCGGTGGGCGCGTCCGTCGCGCGCGGTGGCGCCACCAACTCGCCGGCCGCGGTCTACGCGCTGACCAAGTACGTCGACTGGATGAAGAAGTACGCGCCCAAGGAAGCCACCGGCATGACCTTCGGCGAAGCCGGCCCGGTGCCGGCCCAGGGCCAGATCGCCCAGCAGATCTTCTGGTACACCGCCTTCACCGCCGACATGACCAAGAAGGGCCTGCCGGTCGTCAACGAGGACGGTTCGCCGAAGTGGCGCATGGCCCCCTCGCCGCACGGCCCGTACTGGCAGGAAGGCATGAAGCTGGGCTATCAGGACGTCGGTTCCTGGACGCTGCTGAAGTCCACTCCGCTGGAGCGCCGCAAGGCCGCCTGGCTCTATGCCCAGTTCACCGTGTCGAAGACCGCGTCGCTGAAGAAGACGCTGGTCGGCCTGACCCCGATCCGCGAAAGCGACATCCAGTCCGAGGCGATGACCAAGGTCGCGCCGCAGTTGGGCGGTCTGGTCGAGTTCTACCGCAGCCCGGCCCGCGTCGCCTGGACGCCGACCGGCACCAACGTGCCGGACTATCCGAAGCTGGCCCCGCTGTGGTGGCAGAACATCGCCGAGGCGGTCACGGGTGAGCGCACCCCGCAGCAGGCGATGGACAATCTGGCCGACCAGATGGAGCAGGTCATGGCCCGCATGGAGCGCGCCAAGATCGGCGGCGAGTGCGCCCCGCAGCTGAACAAGCCGGAGGACGCCAAGGTCTGGTTCGACAAGCCGGGCGCGCCGAAGCCGAAGCTGGCCAACGAGAAGCCGAAGGGCGAGACCGTTGCCTATGACGACCTGCTGAAGGCCTGGAAGGAAGGCCGCGCCCGCTGATCCGGGATGCGGTGACGGGTTCTCCCTTCCGGCGGGCGTCCTGGTTGCGCCGGAGGTGACCCTGGGGCGGCGGTTAATCTTTAAAAGACAGGCCGTCGCCTCTTTCTTATTTCCCCTCTCCCGCCCTGGGAGAGGGAAGGGGCCCATGCGGAGCATGGGAAGGGTGAGGGGTGATCCAAGGATAGAAATCCATGTTCGGATCACCCCTCACCCTCCCGCCTGCGGCGGGTCCCTCCCTCTCCCGGGGCGGGAGAGGGTATAAAAGCGCAAGAAATCACGAGGGAACGCTTCCATGAGCAAGGCCGGCCATATCCTCGCCATCGACCAGGGCACCACCTCGTCGCGGGCGATCCTGTTCGACGGCAGGGGGACTCCGCTGGCCGAGGCGCGGCGCGAGTTCCCCCAGCACTACCCCGGCGACGGCTGGGTCGAGCATGATCCCGCCGACATCCTGCGCGACATCCGCACCGTGGCGCGCGAGGCGGTGGAGAAGGCCGGGGTCGATGTCGCGTCCGTCGCCGCCATCGGCATCACCAACCAGCGCGAGACCGCCGTGGTGTGGGACCGCGCCACCGGCGAGCCGATCCACCGCGCCATCGTCTGGCAGGACCGCCGCACAGCGTCGCTCTGCCACGATCTGGTCGCCTCAGGGCATGCCGAGTTGGTGCGGTCCAAGAGCGGCCTGCTGATCGACGCCTATTTCTCCGCCACCAAGATCGCCTGGATCCTCGACCATGTGCCGGGCGCCCGCGCGCGGGCCGAGCGCGGCGAGCTGTGCTTCGGCACCATCGACAGTTTCCTGATCTATCACCTGACCGGCCGCCGGGTGCATGCGACCGACGCGACCAACGCCTCGCGCACCATGCTGTTCGACATCCATGCCCAGGATTGGGACGATGAACTGCTGGCGCTGTTCCGGGTGCCGCGCGCCATGCTGCCGCGCGTTCTGGACAGCTCCGACGATTTCGGCGCCACCGAGCCGGAGTTGCTCGGCCGGCCGGTCCCCATCGCCGGGGTGGCGGGCGACCAGCAGGCGGCTGCCTTCGGGCAGGCTTGTCTGACGCCGGGCATGGCGAAATCGACCTACGGCACCGGCTGCTTCGCGCTGATCAACACCGGGGAGACGCCGGTGGTGTCGAAGAACCGGCTGCTGACCACCGTTGCCTACCGGCTGAACGGCAAGACGTCCTACGCTCAGGAAGGCTCGATCTTCGTGGCGGGGGCGGCGATCAAGTGGCTGCGCGACGGCATCGGCATCATCACCCATGCCAGCCAGACCGACGACATGGCGACCCGCGTGCCCGACAGCCACGGCGTCTATTTCGTCCCGGCCTTCGTCGGACTGGGCGCCCCGCATTGGGATTCGGATGCGCGCGCCGCGATCTTCGGGATGACGCTCGACGTCGGTCCCGCCCACATCGCCCGCGCGGCGTTGGAGGCGGTCGCCTACCAGACCCGCGACTTGATGGAAGCGATGGCCGGCGACTGGGGCGGCACCATCAACGCGTTGCGCATCGACGGCGGCATGGCGGCCAACGACTGGCTCTGCCAGTTCCTGGCCGACCTGCTGAACATGCCGGTCGAACGCCCGAAGGTGATCGAGACCACGGCGCTGGGCGCCGCCTGCCTCGCGGCACTGCGGGTCGGCGTGTTCGACGGGCTTGAGTCGGTATCCGACGCCTGGCGCAGCGAGCGTCGCTTTGAACCGCGCATGGAGCAGGACAGGCGCGACCGCCTCTATGGCGGCTGGCGCGATGCCGTGGCGCGGGTGCGGTCGGAGCGCTGAAAAAATCTCGTCGGACGGAATTTGCAGGAATTGTGGCGCAGACGAACAAGTCGCCTTCTTCGTCTGTCAGTAGATTGACCTTGGTTGCGCGCTCCTCCCTCGGGTGCGTCGTCCTCGCCACTCCCGCGAGGACACTGGGCCGGACGGTTCATGCCGTCCGGCCCGATTTCTTTGTGGATCACACTCCGTCCGGGCTGGTCAGCATGTGGCGGATCTCGCTTTTCAGCAGCTTGCCGGTGGCGGTGTGGGGCAGGCTGTCGACAAAGCGGACATCGTCGGGGATGCACCATTTCGCCACCTTGCCGTCGAAGACCGCCAGCAGCTCCTCGCGGGTCAGGGCGGAGTCCGGCTTGCGGACGACGACCAGCACCGGGCGCTCGCCCCATTTTTCGTCGGGAACGGCGACGGCGGCGGCTTCCTGCACGCCGGGATGGCCGACGGCGATGTTCTCCAGATCGATGGAGCTGATCCATTCACCGCCGGACTTGATGACGTCCTTGGTGCGGTCGACGATCTGGACATAGCCGTCGGCGTCCATCGTCACCACGTCGCCGGTCTCGAACCAGCCCGGCACCGTCTGGTGGGCGGGGCTTTCCGTCACGCCGAAATAGCCGGAGCAGACAGTGGGCCCGCGCACCAGCAGACGGCCGAAGCTGGTGCCGTCGCGCGGCACATCGTTGCCGGAGCCGTCGACCACGCGGAACTGCACGCCGCAGATCGGCCGCCCCTGCTTGGAGGCCAGCGCCAGCGCCGCGTCGGCGTCCAGCCCGCGATGCTTGCCCTTCCGCATGTTGGCGAGGCCGAGCGGGCTGGTCTCCGTCATGCCCCAGGCGTGCAGAACCTCCACCCCCATTTCCTGGAAGCGCTGGATCATCACCGGCGGACAGGCGGAGCCGCCGATGGCGATGCGGCGCATGGTGGTCAGCTTCTTCCTGTTGGCGTCCAGCCAGTTCAGCAGGGCCAGCCACACGGTCGGCACGCCAGCGGTGTTGGTGACCTTTTCGGCCTCGAACAGCTCGTACAGGCTGGCACCGTCCAGCTTGCCGCCGGGGAAGACCAGTTTGGCGCCGACCATCGGCGCGGCATAGGGGACGCCCCAGGCGTTGACGTGGAACATCGGCACCACCGGCAGCACCACGTCCGAGGCCGACAGACCGAACACGTCCGGCATGCAGGCGGCCATGGCATGCAGGTAGGAGGAGCGGTGGCTGTACAGCACGCCCTTCGGGTTGCCGGTGGTGCCGGAGGTGTAGCACATGCCGCAGGCGGTGTTCTCGTCCAGCTCCGGCCAGTCGAAGCCGTCGGGCTGCTCGGCCAGCAGGTCCTCGTAGCACAGCAGGTTGGGCAGGCTGGAGGCCGGCATGTTGGCCCGGTCGGTCATCACGACGATGCCTTTCAGCCCGGTCAGCTCCTGGGCGATGCCCTCCAGCAGCGGCACGAAGGTCAGGTCGGTGAACAGCAGCCGGTCTTCGGCATGGTTGACGATGTAGGCGATCTGTTCCGGGAACAGGCGCGGGTTGATGGTGTGGCAGACCATGCCCGAGCCGCCGATGCCGTAATAGCATTCCAGATGGCGGTAGCCGTTCCAGGCCAGCGTGCCGATGCGGTCGCCCGGCTGCATCCCCAGCGCCGCCAGCGCGTTGGCCAGCTTCTGGGCGCGGACCCAGGCGTCGGCATAGGTGTAGCGGTGGATCGGCCCCTCTGTGGTGCGCGACACGATCTCTGTATCGGCATGGTAGAGCGCCGCGTGACGCAGGATCGACGTCACCAGCAGCGGGCCATTCATCATCATTCCGCGCAGCATCGTTTCACTCCCGGTTCATTTCTCTTCTGTGTGGGCACGGTCTGCTTTGGGCCATCGTCAGGCAGGCAGGCTTCAGGCAGGCAGGCGGCGAGCCGCCGTTCGGCGTCGGCCTCCATCGTCTTCAGCTCGCCGATCACCTCGGCGATTTCGGACTGCAAGTGCTCAAGCTCGGTCAGGCGGGCGCGGATCTTGCGCAGGCCGTCGCGGTACTGCCCGGCGCTGGGCCGGCCGGAGCGGTAATGGGCGAGGTATTCGGCGATCTGTTCCAGCGAGAAGCCGACCCGCCGGAATTTGAGAATCAGCATCAGCCGGGCGCGGTCGCGGTAGGTGAACACCCGCCGTCCCCCGGCCCGTTGCGGCGTCAGCAGCCCCTTTTCTTCGTAAAAGCGCAACGCCTGCGGCGTGAGGTCGAACTCCGCCGCCAGTTCCGTCACGCCATAAACCCGATCCCGTTCGGTCATGGACAATCCCCTGCGCCAACGATTTCGCCATGGGCGCAGGGGGGAAGTCAACGTCAATAAGCTAAAGCCGACTTTATGTGCAGCCGTGCCGTCAGCCCGCACGCACCTGCGTGAGGAAGCGGTTCACCTCCTGGCTCAGCGAGTCGGTGTGGCTGGACAGCTGACGGACGGAGGCCAGGACCTCGTAGGCGACCTTGCCGCTTTCGCTTGCCGCCCGATTGACGCCGCCAATGCTGTCGGAAACGGTCTGCGTCCCCTGGGCAGCCTGCTGGATGTTGCGGCTGATCTCGCGGGTGGCGGCGCCCTGCTCTTCTACGGCGGAGGCGATGGAGGTCGCGACTTCGTTGATGTGGCCGATGACCCGGACGACCTGCTGCAACTCGCCCACCGCGTCACCGGTCATCGACTGGATGTCGGCGACTTGGACGGCGATATCGTCGGTGGCTTTGGCCGTCTGGGTGGCGAGCGCCTTCACTTCGCTCGCCACGACGGCGAATCCGCGCCCGGCATCTCCGGCGCGGGCGGCTTCGATGGTGGCGTTCAGCGCCAGCAGGTTGGTCTGGCTGGCGATGGAGTTGATGAGTTCCACCACGGCGCCGATCCGCTCGACCGCCTCGGCCAGACCGCTGACCTTGACGTTGGCGCGTTCGGCGATTCCGACCGCCTCGCGGGCAATCTCCGAGGATTGGCCGACCTGCCGGCTGATTTCGCCGATCGAACTGGTCAACTCTTCGGTCGCGGCGGCAACGGTTTGCACGTTGGCGGAGGTCTGACCGGTGGTCACCGCCACGTCGCCGGCGAGCTTGCCGGTTTGGTCCGCGGCACTGGTCACCGCGCTGGCGCGGCTTTCCATGCCGGCGGCTTCCTCCACCACGGCATGGATCACGCCGCCGACCGCCTGCTCGAAGCGGTCCGCCATCGCGGCGACGGCACGGTGCTTGTCCTCCTCGGCGCGGCGGGCCTGCTCGGCCCGTTCGGCCTCCAGCCTTTGTTTGGCCAGGGCATTCTCCTTGAACACCTGGGTGGCCCGGCTCATGTCGCCCAGTTCGTCGCCGCGGCTGGTTTCCGGGAAGCCGACCGTCAGGTCGCCGTCGGCCATCGCCCGCATCCGCCCGGCAAGCGAGCGGATGGTGGCGCTTATGTTGTGCCCGACCAGCGCCAGCAGCAGGATGGCCGGCAGGGCCAGCCCGCCGATAACGCCGAGCAGGGTCCACAACTGCGACAGGAAGGCGGACCACAGGTCATCGATGAAGACGCCGGTGCCGATGAAGATCCGCCAGGGTTCGAATCCCTTCACATAGGCGAGCTTCACAGCCGTCTCGGTGCCGCCGACGGTGCGCGGCCAGTCATAGGCGTAGGTGCCCTCGCCCTTCTTCTTTACGACGTTGATCAGCGCCGGAATGACGGGCACGCCCGCCGCGTCCTTGATGCCGGAGACGTCCTTGCCCATCAAAGCCTTGTTGGCATGGGCGAACCCGATGCTGTCGTAGGTGTGGGCGAACAGATACTCCTCTCCACTGTAGCGGATGGCGAGGAACGCCTCCTTGAAGCGGGCCTGCGCCTCTTCACGGGACATGTGGCCGGCCGCGACCTCGCTTTCGAACCGTGCCGCCATGCTGTGTCCCGCCTCTACCATGAAGCGCAGCGAATCGACGCGGTCCTGGTACATTCGATTATAGCTGAGATAAAGCCCGGCACCGGCAATCGCCAAACAGGCGAGACTGGCTGTTGCAACCAGCATCAGCAGCTTGGCACGGATCGAGAGAGAAGAACTGGTCATGGCTCACCACCTTTCGGCGCATTTCGCACGCCTTGTCTTGCGGCGAATTGTTGCGCGAATAGTGAACCAAATCCTTACAAAGGATGCGCGTTAGAGTGTCGCATGGAGCGGCTTAAAAAAATCAGCCAAGCAACAAGTACAAGTATTTTAGATAAGTCGCCAATATTCTGAAATCCGATTGATGAATTTTGCATTTTTCCCGCTTTAGGCGATGTGAGATGCATCCAACTCGCCTACCTTCTCGTGGTGTCCGAACGCCCGGTCCGCGCATCCACGGTCATGTCAGAGATTTCACATGACAAGCCGCGGCGGCCGGTGCTTTCTGCAGATCGGCCTTGGGGGCTTGCGGACGGGAAGCGGGGGAGCCGGGCGTGCGGGGGAAGAGCAGCGTTTTGCGCCGGCTGATCGGCGAGCCCTGGGATCTTGCCGCGGCGTTGGGATTGCTGGCCCTGATCGTGCTGGTCGCCGTCACCTTCCGGCAGTACGGCATCTCCAACGACGAGGAGGTGCAGCATGTCTACGGCGCCAAGCTGATCGACTGGTACCGCAGCGGCTTCACCGACGATTCGGCCTTCACCTACAAGAACCTCTATCTCTATGGCGGGCTGTTCGACATGGCGGCGGTGGCGCTGGCACCGCTGCTGCCCTTCGACCCCTATGAGACGCGGCACCTGCTGTGCGCCCTGATCGGGGTGGCGGGGATCGCGGTGGTCTGGGGGGTGGGCCGCCGGGCCGCCGGGCCGCGGGCCGGGTTCCTGGCCGGGGCGCTGCTGGCGCTGTGCGGACCCTGGTATGGCGGGCTGTTCAACCACACCAAGGACGTGCCCTTCGCCGTGCTGATGATGGCGGCGGTGGCGATGCTGATCCGGCTGGTCGGGCAGATGCCGCGGCCGCGTTGGGGAACGGTGCTAGGATTCGGTGCCGTCGTCGGGCTGGCGCTGGGCATCCGGGTCGGGGCGCTGCTGGTGGCCGGCTATGCGGCGGCGGCGCTGGCGGGATGGGTGCTGGCGGGCGGAGTCTCCGCCGGGCGGCTGCGTGAGGCTGGCCGAGGGGCCTTGCGGCTGCTGCCGGCGCTGCCGGTCGCCTATGGGCTGATGGCGGTCTTCTGGCCCTGGGCGGTGCTGGAGCCGCTGAACCCGTTGCGGGCGCTGGCCGATTTCTCGCATTTCCATTACCCGATCCGCACCATGCTGGGCGGCACCGAATATTGGATGTACGAGGTGCCGCGCAGCTATCTGGTCTGGTATCTGGGGGTCAAGCTGCCGCTGGTGATGCTGGGCGGCGCGGCGCTGGGGCTGCTGGTGCTGCCGGTGATGATGCATCGCGACCGGCTGGCGGGTGACGACGGTCGGGTCCGCGCGGTCGGCTGCGGGCTGGTGGCGCTGGCCGCGCTGTTCCCGGTCGCATGGTTCACCGTCACCCATGCCCCCGGCTATACGGCGATCCGCCATTTCCTGTTCGTGCTGCCGCCGCTGGCGGTGCTGGGCGGCATCGGGCTCGACCGGCTGCTCGGCTGGGCCGGGGCCTGGAGGTTCGGCGTCTCGCAGCGGACCGGACGTGGTCTGTCGGCGGCGGCCCTGGCTGGGGTCGCGCTGGCGCTGGTGCTGGGCCGCGAGGCGACGGTCCTGGAGTCGCTGCACCCGGACGAATATGTCTATTTCAACGAGCTGGTCGGCGGCGTCGCCGGCGCGGTGCGCAAGTACGATGTCGATTACTGGGTCAACAGCCTGCCGGAAGCGGTGGAGGACCTGTCCGAGGTGATCGCGGCGGAGGAAGCGCGCACCCACCATCACAGGACCTACAGCGTCGCCGTCTGCGCCGAGCCGCTGGCCTTCGAAAAGCTGGCGCCGGCCAACATGCGCTGGGTCAACGACTGGAACCGCGCCGACTTCTTCATCGCGCCGACGCAGGAGGATTGCGACATGCTGATGACCGGCCCGGCGGTGGCGGAGGTCGAACGCGACGGCGCCCTGCTGGCGGTGGTGAAGGATCTGCGCAAGCCGACGGAACCGGCGGAAACAACCGTCGAAATGGCCCGCCTGCGCACCGGCCGCCACCAGCGGCACTGGTGACCGCCGCCTCCGGCGGCATTGGTGACGGCTATTCCTTCGGCAGGAAGCGCGCGCGGTCCAGCCCGTGGCGGGCCATCTTCTCGTTCAGGGTGCGGCGGGGGATGTCCAGCAGGTCCATCACCGACTTGATGTCGCCCTTGCAGCGGTCCAGCGCCTGTTCGATCACCCGCTTCTCGAAGGCGTCGACCTGATCGGCCAGTGCGCGCGGTGCTGCCGCCGCCTCGCCGCCAACGGGACGGCGGCGCAGCAGGCCGGCGACGCCATTGCGCCCGACCGACAGGACATGGCGTTCGGCGAGATTGCGCAGTTCCCGCACATTGCCGGGCCAGTCATGCGCCAGCAGCGCGTCGATGTCGGCCGGCTCCAGCGGACGCGGTTCGCGGCCATGGCGGGCGGCGAACTCCGCGGTGAAATAGTCGAACAGCAGCGGAATGTCCTCCGCCCGCGCCCGCAGCGGCGGGATGTGCAGTTCCGCCACATTGAGGCGGTAATAGAGGTCGGCACGGAACCGTCCCTCCTCGCTGAGGTCGAGCAGGTCGATCTTGGTCGCCGCCACCAGCCGCAGATCGACCGGCACCTGCTTGTTGGAGCCCAGCCGTTCGATGGTGCGTTCCTGCAAGGCGCGCAGCAGCTTGACCTGGATGGCCAGCGGCATGCTTTCGATCTCGTCGAGGAACAGGGTGCCGCCGCTGGAATGCTCCAGCTTGCCGGCGCGGCGCTGGGTGGCGCCGGTGAAGGCGCCGGGTTCATGCCCGAACAGCTCGCTTTCCGCCATGCTGTCGGGGATGGCGCCGCAATTGACCGCGACGAAGGCGCCCTTCGCCCCCCTGGGGCCGAAATCATGCAGGCAGCGGGCGACCAGCTCCTTTCCCGTGCCGGTCTCGCCATGGATCAGCACGCTGGCGCTGGTGGCGGCGAGGTCGATCAGGTCGCGCCGCAGCTCGGCGATGGCGGGGGAGGTGCCGATCAGCTTCGAGTCGATCCCGCCGCCGCCGGCCCGGCGGCGCAGGTCGCGATTCTCCAGCACCAGCCGTCGCTTCTCCGCCGCACGGCGGATGACGGCGACCAGATGGTCGGGTTCGAAGGGTTTCTCGATGAAGTCGTAGGCGCCGCGCCGCATCGCCTCCACCGCCAGCGCCACGTCGCCATGGCCGGTCACCAGGATCACCGGCAGGTAGGCATCACGCTTCAGCGCCCGCTCCAGCACCGCCATGCCGTCCATCCGCGGCATCCGCACGTCGGTGACCAGCACGCCGGGAAAGTCGGGCGCCAGCAGGTCGAGCGCCGGCTGCGGCGTCTCGAAGCCCTGCGCCCCGAAGCCGGCCAGCTGCAGCCATTGCGTCACCGACACGCGCATCGCCAGCTCGTCGTCGATGAACAGGACGGGGGTGGCGAGCGGATCGGTCTTCATCGGGTCCTCATTGTGCTTCCGGCAGCTGGATGACGAAACAGGCGCCGCCGTCGGGATTGTTCTCCGCCCGCAACGTGCCGCCGAAGTCGCGCACGATGCCATAGGACAGCGACAGCCCCAGGCCAAGCCCCTGTCCGACCTCCTTGGTGGTGAAGAAGGGGTCGAACAGCTGGAACTGGTGCGCCTCGGCGATGCCGGTGCCGGTGTCGCGGATGCGGATCTCCCACCCCTCGCTGTTCCGGTCGGCGGTGAGGGTCAGGCGACGGTCCTCGCACTCGGCCATGGCGTCGGCGGCGTTGCGCAGCAAATTGACGAAGACCTGTTCCAGCCGTACCGCGTCGCCGCGCACGCAGGCGTCGGGCGGAATGCTCTGCTCCACCTGCACCTCCTCCTCGCGCAAGCGGGAGGCGAGCAGGGCCAGGGCGCGGTCCATGGCGCGGGCGACCGGCACCGCCTCCACCCGCGCCGGACCCTTGCGGGCGAAGTCCTTGAGATGGCCGGAGAGCACCGCCATCCGTTCCGCCAGATCGCCGATCATGGCGAGGTTGTCGCGGACCATCACCGTCTCTCCCCGCTCGGCTAGCAGGCGGGTGGAGGCGACAAAGGTGCGGATGGCGGCCAGCGGCTGGTTGATCTCGTGCGCCAGCGCCGCCGACATCTGGCCCAGCGCCGCCAGTTTGCCGGCCTGCACCAGCTCCTCCTGCGCCTCGCGTAGGACACGGTTGGCGGTGAGCAGTTCGGCCGTGCGCTCCTCCACCCGGCGTTCCAGCGTCACGCGGGCCTCATGCTGGAGCCGCAGGGTCTGGCGCCGCTGCCAGCCCAGCGCCAGGGCGGCGGCCAGCAGCAGGATGCCCATCGCGGTCAGCACGGCGGCGCCGGCCGCCTGGGCCTTCACCGGCTCCAGATCCGACAGGAAACGGATGGTCCAGCCGAACTCCGGCAGGGGGAGTTCCTGCATCAGGTAGGCATGACGGGCGCCGTGAGCGAGCGGATCGGGCAGGCTGACCTGCCGGGCGCCGTTTTCCGCCGGCGGGCCGTCGCGCAGGCCGAGCGGGGCCGGGTCGCTGCGGTCATACTGCCGGGTCTGTGCCAGCCGGGCCTTCACCGTGTCCGGCAGCGGGCGCAAGGCGCGGTACTTCCAGTCGGCGTGGCTGGACAGGAAGACGATGCCGTTCTCGTCGGTCACCAGCACCCGCTCGCCACCGGCGGCCCAGTCGCGTTGCAGAGGCTCCAGGTCGATCTTGACCACGGCGACGCCGATCAGCGCCTCCCCCCGATGGACGGCGTGCGACAGGAAATAGCCGGGCAGGCCGGTGGTGACGCCGATGCCGAAGTAACGGCCGCTGCCCGACTCCACCGCCTGACGGAAATAGGGGCGGAAATCATAGGTCTGGCCGACGAAGCTCTGCGCCGGATCGGCCCAGTTGCTGGCCGCCAGCGCGAGGCCGGTACGGTCCACCACATAGAGCGCCGCTGATCCCGCCGCCGCGTTCGCCGTCTCCAACCGGCGGTTCGCCGCGTCGCGCCGCGTTTCCGACGGCGCATCGAGCAGGTCCAGCACCTCATGGTCGCGGGCGACCAGAAAGGGGAGGTAGTCGTAGCGGCCGACCGCGTTGCGGATACTGCTGGCATAGAGGCCAAGCCGCTGGTCGCCGTTCAGGGTCAGCGCGGCCCGCGCCTCCGCCTCCGCCCAGCGATAGGCGCCCCAGCAGGCCAGCGCCGTCACCGCTGCCAGCGCCGCGAGGAGGATCGCCAGCCGGCGGTGGCGCAGCGAACGGAATGAGACGGGGTCGGCCATGGCCTGTCTATGGAGCGGGCGGGGCGATGCTGTCCAGCGCCTTTTCCCGCTGCCGGGAGGGTTGGTAAAGCGGCCAGGGTTCTTGAATGAACGTTTAATCAAAGATATCGAGCGGTCGTGCAAACGCAAATCATCCAAACGGATATGACAAATGAATGGGCACGCCAGCGGTGACATTGGCCAGCTTCTGTTGTTTGCGTCACTTTCGTGGCATGCAAAAGGCGGTTATGGTGCGCCGCTGCCGGCTTGGGCTCGACCTTGCGGCACATGCAGGCAACGGGATCGAAACGGGGGAGACAGGATCATGGACGCCGAATCCATTCGCGCCGCTTATCGCCGCTATGCCGGATTCTACGACCGGGTGTTCGGCGTGCTGCTGGCCTCCGGCCGGCATGCGGCGGTGGAGTGGCTGAACCGCCGCGGCGGCCTGCGCATCCTGGAGGTCGGCGTCGGCACCGGCCTGTCGCTGTCCGACTATCGCAAGGACAACCGCGTTGTCGGCATCGACCTGTCCACCGACATGCTGAAGGTGGCGCAGGAGCGGGTGGAACGCGAGAAGCTCGACCATGTCGAAGGGCTGCTGGAGATGGATGCCGGCAAGATGGCCTTCGCCGACGGCAGCTTCGACGTGGTGGTCGCCATGTATGTGATGACCGTCGTCCCTGACCCCCAGGGCACGATGGCGGAACTGGAGCGCGTCTGCAAACCGGGTGGCGACATCGTCATCGTCAATCATTTCGCCGCCCCCCGCCCCGGCGTCCGCCGGGCGGTGGAGGGCTGGTTGTCGCCGCTTTCGAAGAAGCTCGGCTGGCGGCCCGACTTCACGCTGGACGCGATGATGGCCGGCTCGCGGCTGGCGGTGGAAAGCATCCGCACCCTGCCGCCCTTCGGGCTGTTCAGCCTGCTGCATTGCCGGCGCGGGCAGGGGGCCGTTCGTCGCGCGTGATCGCGTCCGGTGCCTGCTGTAGCTTTATGGTTGGCGATCGGATTCACGCTCCAAATCGATTCCGATTTTACGCGATCCGATCTAGTCTCGCCGTCACGACATACGCGATCATGGGAGCGGGGACATGTCCGAGCAGGGCGGCGATCTGGCGGGAAAGCGGATTCTGGTGCCGGAAAGCCGGGATCTCGACCTGTTCGCGGGCATGATGGAACAGCATGGCGCGGAGACGATCCGCTGCCCGCTGGTGAAGATCCTCGACCTCGACGATCCGGCGCCGGCAAAGGCGTGGCTGGAGCGGCTGCTGACCGAAGGGTTCGACGACATCGTCCTGCTGACCGGCGAGGGGCTGCGGCGGCTGATGACCGTCGCTCGCGCCATGGAGCGCGAGGCGGACGTGGTCGCCGCCATCGGTCGCGTGCGCGTCTTCGTGCGCGGACCCAAGCCGGTGAAGGCGCTGCGCGAGATCGGCTGCACTCCCTACAAATCCGCCCCGGCACCGACCACCGACGGCGTCATCGCCATGCTGGGGGAGGAGGACCTGACCGGTCGCCGCGTCGGCATCCAACTCTACCCCGACAACCCGAACGAGCCGCTGCTGGAGGCGGTGCGGGCCGGCGGCGGTATTCCGGTGGCGGTGACTCCCTACCGCTACGCCAACGATTCGGAAACCGGCGCCGTCCAGACGGCGATCCGCGACATGGCGGATGGGCGCATCGATTTTGTCGCCTTCACCGCCTCGCCCCAGGTGCGGCGCCTGCATGAGGTGGCGGAGGCCTGCGGCCTCGGCGACGCCTTCCGCCAGGGCTTCGCCAGGACGCGCATCGCCGCCGTCGGCCCGGTGGTGGCGGAAGCGGTGGAGGCGGCCGGCGGCACCGTCGCGGTTTCCCCGGAATCGACCTTCCACATGAAGCCGCTGGTCACTGCCATCCGCCGGCTGCTGACCGAGGGGGAGGGGAGCAAGCCCGCCTGACCGGCCTTCCGCCTTTCGTGGGCCAGCGGCTTTTCGCCCCACCCCACTTTTGCGCTGTCGGGTTGATAGCAATTCTCACTCTCGATTAACCTTTGACGCTCAGTGTTGGCCTCAGTCTGTGGCCGTTGCCAGGAGCGTCGTCATGCCCGTCCGCCTTTCTCCCCTGTCCCGCCGCGCGCTTGCGCTTGCGCTGGCGTTGCTGTCGGCCGGGCTGGCCGGGGGCGGGTCCGTTCATGCCGCGGATCTGTCGAGCAAGGAGAAGCTGGGGGAGGCGCTGTTTTCCGACACCGCGCTGTCGGCCAACCGCACGCAATCCTGCGCCGACTGCCACAACCCGGATTTCGGCTTTGCCGATCCGCGCACCGGTGGGGCGGGCGGGGCGGCGTCGGTCGGCGACAACGGCAAGTCGGTGGGCGATCGCAACGCGCCGACGGCGGCCTATGCCGCCTTCACGCCGGCCTTCCACATCAAGGCAGACGGCAAGGTGGTCGGCGGCCAGTTTTGGGACGGCCGCGCCGCGACGTTGAAGGATCAGGCCGGCGGCCCGCCGCTGAACCCGGCGGAGATGGGGCTGACCTCCAAGGAGCAGGCGCGGGACAGGCTGGCGGAGAATCCCGACTACGCCCGGTCCTTCGTGGCGCTCTACGGCGCTGGGGTGCTGGACGATGCCGGGCGCGCCTATGACGCGATGACCGACAGCCTCGCCGCCTTCGAGAAGACCGACCGCTTCGCGCCCTTCGACTCGAAATACGACCGCTATCTGCGCGGCCAATACAAGATGACGCCGGAGGAGGATCTGGGCATGACCCTGTTCTTCTCCACCCAGTTCACCAACTGCAACCAGTGCCACAAGCTGAAGGCGATGCCGGCCGCAGAAGGGGAGATGTTCACCAATTACGAACATCACAACATCGGCGTGCCCGCCAATCCGGCCCTGCGCGAAGCCTCCGGCAAGCCGGGTTTCGCCGATCGCGGGCTGCACGACAATCCGGCGGCGGCCAAGCCCGCCTATGAAGGGAAGTTCAAGACGCCGACCCTGCGCAACGTCGCGGTGACCGGACCCTACATGCACAATGGCGTCTTCAAGGATCTGGAGACCGTCGTGCGCTTCTACGACCACTACAACAACCGGACGGAAAAGGCCGCGATCAATCCAGAGACCGGCAAGCCCTGGGGAGCACCGGAGGTGGCGGCGAACCTGTCGACGAAGGAACTGGAATCGGCACCGGCGCTGGACACCCGCCGAGTCAAGGCGCTGGTCGCTTTCATGAAGACGCTGACCGACGCGCGGTACGAACCTCTGCTGGCGAAATAGGGCGGATTCTTTCAGCCGCCCTTATCGGCCGCCGATGTCGATGCGGAAGAGTTCCAGGTCCAACAGTTCCATCGACATCCGACGGCGCCCCGTAGAATTGTGTCGGGCGGCATTGCGGGACGCCAGCTTGCGGGCCAGCGGCTGGCTCAGCCAGGCGGCGCGGGCGCGGTCGATCAGGGCGGTGCAGCGATGGGACAGATTGGCGTTCATGGCGGTCGGGCTCTCTCGCTAGGGATCAGGGTCGGCGGCAGCATGGCTCCTGTGAGCAGTTGCAATAAGAATGTCCCGGCAACGTGACAGTTTCTATCGCCCGAAGGTCTAGTCCCTACGCCATAGGGGTGGGATTCGGCCGATTCCAGCCCGGTCTTCGACCAAAGAAGGAGGGCGTCACATCACCAGACCGACCAGCCGGCGCAGCGCATCGCGGGCTTCGGCGTCCAGAACCGGCAGGCCGTTGCGGGCCTCCAGCATGTAGGCGCCGGGATCGGCCAGGGTGCGCATGGCGAATCCGGCGACCACCGGCGGCTCGGTGCTGAGCGGCGGCTGGTCGTAGACGGGGGTGAAGCTGCAGCCGCTGAGCAGCGCGCGGATCATCAGCGCCTCGTCCGAAGTGGCGCCGGCTGCCGGCGTGTTGATGCCGAACAGCAGCCGCTCCGCCTCCGAGTCGGTCACCAGCCCGCGTTCCAGCAGGATGTCGACCATGCCGGAACTGGTCATCACCGGCGCCGCCCGGCCCTTCCAGCAGAAGCGGCCATCGTCCCAGCCGACATCCAGGCTGCGGAAGACCATGTGCGGTTCGCCGCCGCCGGGGGCGCCGGCGACGATGTAATTGACCCGCAGAAGCCCGTTCCACGCCCCGGCCGGAGCGACGATGCAGGACAGCCCGTTCCGCGTCAGGCGCAGGTAGGTGTCGTTGATGCCCGATGGCTCGAAGTCGAAAAGCATGGGTGTCTCACCTCGCTGCAGGCGGGCCCGGCGTCGCGGCCCAGCCTTCGTTCGCTTGAGTCAGGTGAGTGGCATGCCAGCTCGCGCAAACTGCCCATGCGGGTGCCCTCCCTTTGCGCAGAAACACGAAAGGCGGTAGGCCGATCTGCCGGCCTCCGCCTTTCGCGCTCGTGCCAAGGAGGGTGAGGAGGCTAGTTCGCCGGCCCCATGAAGACGCTGTCGTGGCTGTTCTTCTCGTTCGTTCCGGTGTCGGACAGCTGGAAGGTCAGCGGCAGCGACGTGGACGTGACCGCCGTGCGCGGAGCCGTCACATAGACGCGGTAGGTGGCGACGCTGTCCGGCTCGGCGGAGATGGTGGCGGTGTGGGCGGCGGATTCGTCCTCCGCCTCGCCGATCACCTTGATCTCGGCGTTGGGCAGGCCGGCGACGCTGAGGGTGTAGGAGCGATCCTGCCGGGTCTTGTTGGCGACCTTGAAGGTGTAGGCGTTGCGGATCGAGCCGTCCGACAGGGTCACGAACAGCGGCGCGCGGTCGCGCAGCACCGTGATGTTCAGGCTTGGGCGGAGCGCGAAGCTCCAGGCCATCGCACCCCCGATGACCAGCATCAGCAGGGCATAGACGATGACGCGCGGACGGAACAGACGCCACTGATAGCGCTTCCCGGACGCCCGCGTGTCCTGGGCGGCCAGGCTGTCGAAGGCGATCAGGCGGGTGGGCAGCCCCTGCTGGATCATGATGCTGTCGCAGGCGTCGACGCACAGGCCGCAGTTGATGCAGTCAGACTGTTCGCCGGTGCGCACGTCGATGCCCATCGGGCAGACCTGGACGCACTGGCCGCAGTCGATGCAGTCGCCGAAGCCCTGGGCGCGGCGCTCGTCCCAATTCTGCGACTTGCGCTTGGGGCCGCGGTTGTCGCCGCGGTCGGCCTGATAGGTGACGACCAGCGAATGTTCGTCCAGCATCGCGCTCTGGATGCGCGGCCACGGGCACATGTACATGCACATCTGCTCGCGCGTCCAGCCGGCCATCACATAGGTCATGCCGACGAAGATGCCGAAGAAAGACGTCGCCTCGTAGCTGGCCTGGAAGGTGGCCAGATCGTGCAGCAGGACCGGGGCGTCGGTGAAATAGGCAAGGAATCCGAAGCCGGTGACGAAGCTGAGCGCCAGCCAGCCCGCATGCTTGCCAGTCTTGCGCAGGACCTTGCGCATCGTCCAGGGCTGCTTTTCCATGCGGATGCGTTCCGCCCGGTCGCCTTCGAAGATGCGCTCGATCCAGACGAACAGGTCGGTCCACACCGTGTGGGGGCAGGCGAAGCCGCACCAGACGCGGCCGGCCAGCGCCGTCGCCAGGAACAGGCCCAACGCCGCGACGATCAGGATGCCGGTGAGGTAATAGATTTCCTGAGGCCAGATCTCGATCCAGAACAGGAAGAATCGTGGCGTGGTCAGGTCGAACAGCACCGCCTGGGCGGGCGCGTCGGGACCGCGTTCCCACCGGATCCAGGGAGCGATGAAGAACAGCGCCAGAAGAACGGAGAAGGTGACCGTCTTCAGGCGGCGATAGAGGCCTTTGACCGCCTTCGGATGGATCGTCTTATGGCTTTCGTACAGCGGGACCTTGGCGGGTTGGGCTGCGCCCTGCTGAACGATGCTTCCGTCTGGCATGTCGATGCGCCTGATTTCCGGTTCCACGTTGGCGCGGAGCATATTCGACCGCCAGTGCGGCGTGTTTGACCTCTGTCAAACAACGTCGATATTCTGAAAAGCCATTCCAGATCTAAGGCTTTTCACCGGTTCGAGGGATCCGCGTTCCGGGGTCCGTTAATACTGTGGCGGGCGCCCAATCCACAAGATGATTATTGTTCAACGAAAAAGGTAGCACGCACAATACTGATACTATACTGCGTGTTTACAAAACAATCAGTACAGCGCACCGTTAGGGACTGCCTGCGGTTCCCGACCGGAGGAACAGGCGCCGGTCGACGCGCGGGATGCCGGCCGGCTCAAGCTCGGACCGGGCGGGAAAAATCGTCGCGGCGGCCGGCGCCGCCAGAAACAGGCCGCCGCATCCGCCGTCGTGCAAATCGTTATCTTAACCAACGGGTTGGCCGCCGCGCCCCCTGGACAGGCGCAGGATAAGGCTTCACTGTCTCGTATAATCGAGAGGCCTTCCGGCCGGGTCCCGCGCCGGCAGGTGCGGAATGACGCTTGCCCGTCAACCGTCAAGAGACAAGAATGCGATTGCGGGTCGCGCCGCGTGTCCTGCCGTCGGGTTTCTCCCGCCGGTTGGGGTGCCGGCCGTGAATTCAACCCGCTGGTTCAGCGGAGGGAGTAGGCACGGGCATGGGGGAGACCGGGTTCGCCCGCTTTGACGCCGACGAACGCCTGGTATGGGCCAATGCCGCCTTCGCGGCCCGGTTCGCCGTGCCGACCAGTGCGACGCTGGACGGGCTGTTCGGCGGCCTGCTGGGTTGTGCGGCCGTTGCCGATCTGCGACGTGGCTGTCCATTGACGCGGGGCCTCCCCGACGGCAGCGCCGTGACCTTGGCGCTGGGGGCTGGCGGGCCGGGTGAATGGCTGCTGACGGCGATCGATGCGGCGGCGGCTCCGGCCGAGCAGGAGCCATGGGCGAAGACCAGCTCGGTGCTGGACTGCCTCAGCCAGGGGGTAATGGCCTTCGACCATGACCTGCGGCTGGTCGCCTGGAATCGGCGCGTGCTGGAACTGCTCTATATCGATCCCGGATTCCCGCGCTATGCCCAGCCCTACGAGGCGGTGGTCCGCCACATCGCGGAGCAGGGCGACTATGGTCGCGGCGACGTCGACGATCTGGTGGCGCAGCGGCTGGACTATATCCGCAAGGCCTCCTGGCCATTCTACAACGAGCGCGTGCGGCCCGACGGCGTCGTCATCGAAACGGTGACCCTGCCGCTGCCCGACGGTGGATTCGTCACCACCTACACCGACATCACCCAGCGCAAGCAGGCGGAGCGGGAGGTCGCCTCCAGCCGGGAATTGCTGGAACTGGCGATCCGGGCGGCGCGCGAAGGCATTTCGAAATGGGATCTCCGCACCGGCGAGGTGTGGTTCTCTCCGCAATGGTGGGGCCTGCTGGGCTATTCCGAGGCGGAGATGGACAACAGCCGCCGCCGCTGGGAGGAACTGATCCACGTCGAGGATCTCGGCGCCGCGCTGGAGATGGAACGCGATCTGGCGGCCGGCCGCCGGTCGGAAGGCCGGCTGCTGCAGCGCTTTCACCACCGCTCTGGCGCAACGGTCTTCCTGGAGACGCGCACGCTCGCCGTTACGGGCGGCGACGGCAAGCCCTTCCGCATCGTCGGCTCCCACACCGACGTCACCGAGAGCGTGCGCGCGGCCGAAGCCGTGCGTGCCGCCAAGGAAGAGGCCGAACGTGCTCTGCAGGACCTGAAGGAGGCGCAGGTCCAACTGATCCAGGCGGAGAAGATGGCGGCGCTGGGCTCGCTGGTGGCAGGAGTGACGCACGAGATCAACACGCCGGTCGGCATCGCCCTGACCGGAGCCTCGCTGCTGGCGGAGAAGACCCGCGCGCTACGCCACCTGTTCGAAGCCGGTGCGCTGCGACGCGGCGATTTCGCCGAGTTCATCGACATCGCCGACGAGGCGACGCAGCTGATGCTGCTTAACATCGAGCGCGCCACCCGGCTGATCCAGAGCTTCAAGCAGATCGCGGTCGACCAGGCGAGCGAGGAACGCCGCGTCTTCGAACTGAACACCTATATCCACGAGATCCTGCGCAGCCTGGGCATGCGCATCCGCCGCAGCGGTCATACGGTTGCCGTCCATTGCCCTGACGACCTGACGATCGACAGCTATCCGGGGGCGTTCAGCCAGATCCTGACCAACTTCGTCATCAACTCGCTTCTGCACGGTTACGATCCGGGGGTGCGCGGCCGGCTGACGGTGACGGTCACGGCGATGGATGGCGAGGTGGAACTGGTCTATGCCGACGACGGACGCGGCATTCCGGCGGAGCTGCACGGCAAGGTGTTCGAGCCCTTCTTCACGACCAGCCGCGACCGCGGCGGCAGCGGGCTGGGGCTGAACATCGTCTACACGCTGGTCATGCGGACTCTGCGCGGCCGGCTGCGGCTGGACAGCGCACCGGGGGCTGGAACCGCCTTCACGCTGCGCTTCCCGCGCGTGACGCCGGCAGAACCGCTGCCGCTGTAGGCGGCGGATTATTTAAAAGGCGAAGAGGGGAAATTCGGCATTCACGAGGGTCGTTCCGGTCGCCGGACACTCTCGATTTGAATGCGATGGTGGAAGGGGCTGGATTCGAACCAGCGTACGCTAACGCGGGCAGATTTACAGTCTGCTGCCTTTAACCACTCGGCCACCCTTCCATCGGGGCGCAGAGGATTAGCCTTTCGATCGGGGGGCCGTCAAGCCCCTTTTGCATGGACGGCACAAGCGGAGACGTGGCCATGAAAAGCGGCCATGAAAAAACCTCCGCCCCGGTTGGGGACGGAGGTTTTTTAGACGGCGGATTTTCAAAGGGGGCTTTTCAAACCCGCTTTTCAAAGACCGCTCAGTTCGGGCGGCGCGACGCCCGATGCGCGGGGATCGGGATCGGACGGATCGCCTGCTCCTCGCGGCGGCTGGCCGACATGTCGATCTCCACGCGGGCCAGGGCCTTGCGCAGTTCGTGCACCGTTTCGGACAGCGCCTGAATCGTCGCCTCGCTCGGCTGCTGACGCCAGCCGCGATAGGCCGAAATGCAGGCCTTGGCGGTGTCGCGCAGACGGCCTTCCACCGCATCCACCGGCGGCGTCGGCTGGCCGGGGGCACGCGGGGCCTCCGGCGCGGCGGCAGTCTGGGCGGGAGCAGGGGCGGCAACCGGAGCGGGCGCGGGCTCCGGCCGGTTCAGGCGCAGCGTTTCCGTCGGAGCCGGCGCGGGAGCGGCAGCCGGCGCCTCGGCCGAAGCCTGCTCGGCGGCCGGTTCCGTCCGCGGGGCGCGGGTCAGGGTGGTGCGGCCGGTGCGGCCGGCGGCGCGGCGCGGTTCGGCCGGGGGTTCGGGCTCCGCGGCGGCGGGAGCCGGCGCCGCAGCCGGCGTTTCCGGGACCGCCGGGGTCACCGGAGCGGGCGCCTCGCCAACCGTCTCCGGCGTTGCGGACGAGGCGCCGTCGGCGGCCTGCGCCTCGTCCTGCATCCCGTCGGCGCCGGCATCAGCCTGGGCGGCACCGCCCTGGCCGCTGGCGGCCTCCGCCTTCTTGATGATGTAGGAGATGGCGCTGGGCGTGCATTCGAATTCGCGCGCGATGGCCGAAAGGGTTGCACCGCTGCGGTAACGTTCAAGAATTTGGGGCCATGCCGACTGCGGAATGCGCCCACGCTTCTTGGGAGACTCCGGTTCGCTCCCGGTTTCTGCGTTCATTATATCGCTCGGTTGCCAAAGTGAATTTTCAGTCATTCGTCAGCATGTCCACCCGGACCGCACGCTTCCGACGCGGGACCACGCGGGCGCGTGCGTCAGCAGCATCGAGGCTTCACGCTGGCGGGCGATGTTTTCGGTATGGACGACTATCGGAAACTCTTCTCAAAAATGCCAGCATAACTTTGCACGGAATCGTGATTTTGTATCCGGTGTCACAACAGCGTACGACGCTTGGTGGGGACCGGGGATTTTAAAACACGCAAGTCGCCGTAAACCCCCGGTCGCGGACGCCGGCCGCCGGCATCTTTCGATTGCCGACTTTTGAAAAGCACGATGGACCCCGGACGGGGGGTGGCGTGTTTTCAGTTGCAGAACAGCCCCAACCGTTTTTTGCGGAGACCGTCCATGCCGCATGCGTCCGTGCCGCGCTCGTATCCGATCTTCCGACGCCTTCCGGCCGCGGCGCTGTGCGCGCTGCTGTCCGGCGCGGTCCTTTTGCCGGTGCTGCCTGCGGCTGCACAGGACGCCTCCGCCACCGCGCAGCCGGGGGCGAGCAGGACCTATGCGCCGCCGTCCTTCCGCGACCTTGCCCGGACGCAGATCGACACGGTCGTCAACATCTCCAGCACCCAGGCGCCCCAGGCCTCGGCCGGCGGCGGCCGGCTGCCGGAGGGGTTGGACCTGCCGCCCGGGTCGCCGCTGGAGGAGTTCTTCCGCGAATTCCGCAACCGCCAGAGGGGAGGACAGGGGGATGAGTCTCCCGACGCCGCTCCGCCCGGCACTCCGCCCGGCCTGCCGAGCATGGCGCTCGGCTCCGGCTTCATCATCGATCCGTCGGGCCTGATCGTCACCAACAACCATGTGGTGGCCGACGCGGCGGAAATCGCCGTCACCCTGCATGACGGGACCAAGCTGCCGGCGAAGCTGGTGGGGTCCGATGCTCCGACCGACCTTGCGCTTTTGAAGGTCGAAAGCGACAAGCCGCTGACCGCCGCCCATTGGGGAGACAGCAAATCCGTGGAGGTCGGCGACTGGGTGGTCGCCATCGGCAATCCCTTCGGTCTCGGCGGGTCGGTGACCGCCGGCATCCTGTCGGCCCGCGCCCGCGACATCCAGCAGGGCCCCTACGACGAATATCTGCAGACCGACGCCGCCATCAACCGCGGCAATTCCGGCGGCCCGCTCTATGACGCCAGCGGCGCGGTGATCGGCATCAACACCGCCATCTATTCGCCGACCGGCGGCTCGGTGGGCATCGGCTTCGCCATTCCATCCTCGCTGGCCCAACCGATCATCGACCAGTTGAAGGATGGCGGAAAGGTGCGGCGCGGCTGGCTCGGCGTCCAGGTCCAGCGCGTGACGCCGGACATCGCCGAAAGCCTGGGTACGGACGGCACCGGCGGCGCCCTGGTCACCAGCGTGTCGCCCGACAGCCCGGCGGCGTCGGCCGGCCTGCGCCAGGGCGACGTCATCACCGCCTTCAACGGCGATCCGCTGGAACAGATGCGCCAGCTGCCCCGCATCGTCGCCTCCACCCGGATCGGCAGCACCGTACCGATGACCCTGCTGCGCGGCGGCAAGGAGGAAACGGTCCAGGTCACGATTGGCGAGCTGCGCAACGAGCCGCAGCAGGTGGCGCTGTCCGGATCCAGCGGCGCCCCCCGCTCCGCCCAGCCGGAGGAGAGCAAGTCGGCCCTGGGCCTCAAGCTCGCCCCGCTGACTCCCGGCCTGCGCCAGACCTTCTCCATCGCCGACGATGTCGACGGGCTGGTGGTGACGGAGGTCGACCGCGACAGCGCCGCGTCCCAGCGCGGGCTCGATCTCGGCGACGTCATCGTCGAGGCGGGACAGGAGCCGGTGGCGACCCCCGCCGACCTCGAATCCCGCATCGCCAAGGCGAAGGAGGACGGGCGCAAGACCCTGCTGATGCTGGTCAGCCGCGGCGGCGACCTGCGCTATGTCCCGCTTCCGCTAGACGGCCGGAAGGGGTAATCCGGCCGCTGCGGAGCCGGATCGGGCGGAAGCGGGGATCTGCCCCGCTTCGGTCTCATCCTTTTCCGCTACCGTTCGCCGCGCCGCGAGAGTAATTTGCCGCCCGTTTGGCGAATGGGATGGCAAACCGTGAGCATTTATCCGGAGAACGGCCAGCCGGTGCGGCTGTCGGTCGTTGTCCCCGTTTTCAACGAGGCCGAGAATGTGCTGCCGCTGCTCGAAGAGATTGAGCGGGCACTGCTTCCGGTCGGCGGTTTCGAGATCATCTTCGTCGACGACCAGTCGGACGACGACACCCAGGCGCGCCTTGCCGCGGCGGTGGATGCCGGCCGGCTGCGCGTGCTGCGCCATGTCCGCCGCTCCGGCCAGAGTGCGGCGGTGCGCAGCGGCGTCAAGGCGGCGCGCGGCGAGTTCGTGGTGACGCTGGACGGCGACGGCCAGAACGACCCGGCCGACATTCCGGCGCTGTTCGCCCTGGTGTCGACCGGAGAGGCCGGTGCGCCGGTGCTGGTCGGCGGCCTGCGCAAGAAGCGGCAGGACACGCTGTCCAAGCGCTGGGCTTCCAAGTTCGCCAACGCCGTCCGCCAGTCCTTCCTGCAGGACGGCTGCACCGACAGCGGCTGCGGATTGAAGCTGTTTCGCCGCGACGCCTTCCTCGACCTGCCCTTCTTCGGGGCGATGCACCGGTTCCTGCCGGCGCTCTTCCGCGCCCATGGCCATCCGGTGGCTTATGTGCCGGTGAACCATCGCCCGCGCGAGCGCGGCGTGTCGAAATACAACAACTGGCGGCGCGGGCTGATCGGCGTGGTCGATCTGCTGGGCGTTTACTGGCTGAAGCGGCGGACGAAGCTGTCCCCGGTCTCCGAACGCCTCTGACGGACTTTCACCGACCCTTTCGGGACAGGATTTTACGATGCTTGAGCGCGCCGCAGCGTGGTTCCAGGGGCAAAGCACCACCGACTTGGTTTGGGTCGGCATCGGCTTTTTCGCCCAGCTCATGTTCACCATGCGCTTCATCGTGCAGTGGATCGCCAGCGAGAAGGCGCGCCGCAGCGTGGTGCCGGAGCTGTTCTGGTACTTCTCGCTGGGCGGCGGCGTTCTGCTGTTCGCCTATGCCTTCTACCGCTTCGACCCGGTCTTCATGCTGGGGCAGGGCATGGGTCTGGTGATCTACGCCCGCAACGTCTATTTCGTCTGGAGCCACAAGAAGTCGCAGGGCGCCGACGGCGCGGTGCCGAGCAAATCGTGACCGCGATTTCCCCGCAGCGCGGCCGCCTGCCGACCAGCCATCTTCCAATCTGGGCCTATGCGCTGCTGGCGCTGATCGCCGCGGCGCTGTTCCTGCCCGGCTTCACGGTACTGCCGCCCTTCGACCGCGACGAGGCCCGTTTCGCCCAGGCATCCTCCCAGATGCTGGACAGCGGCAACTTCGTCGACATCCGCTTCCAGGACGAGACCCGCTATAAGAAGCCGGTCGGAATCTATTGGCTGCAGAGCGCCGCCACCGCGGCGGCCGATGCGTTGCGTGGGATCCCGGTCGGGGCCGACAAGGTCATCTGGACCTACCGCATTCCCTCCTTCCTGGGCGCGATCCTGGCGGTTCTGGCCAGCGCCTGGACGGCCGCGCGGCTGTTCGGCGGCCCGGCCGGCTTCATCGCCGGACTGATGATGGCGTCCTGCGTCGTGCTGGGAGTCGAGGCGCGGATGGCCAAGACAGACGCCGTCCTGCTCGCCACCGTGGTGATCGGGCAGGCGGCACTCGCCCATCTCTATCTTGGCCGCCGCGATCCGGTTCCGGCCGGGCGGGCCGCCTGGACGGTGCCGTTGGTCTTCTGGATCGCCGCCGGCGTCGGCGTGCTGGTCAAGGGGCCGATGGTCCTGCTGGTGTCCGGCAGCACGGCGCTGGTGCTGGCGCTGTGGGACCGCGAGGCCGGTTGGCTGAAGCGTCTGAAGCCGCTGGCCGGGCTCGGCATCGTCGTCGCCATCGCCGCCCCCTGGCTGATCGCCATCGCCATCAAGAGCAAGGGCGCCTTCTTCGCCGAATCCGTCGGCCACGACATGCTGGGCAAGGTGTCGGGCGGGCAGGAGGGCAAGGGGCTGCCGCCCGGCTATTATCTCGGCACCTTCTGGGTGACCTTCGCCCCCTGGTCGCTGTTGGCGCTGTTGGCGGTTCCCTGGGTGTGGGCCCGGCGCCGGCTAGACGCGGTTCGCTTCTGCATCGCCTGGATCGTCCCGAGCTGGCTGGTGTTCGAAGCGGTGCCGACCAAGCTCCTGCACTACACCCTACCGGTTTTCCCAGCCATCGCGGCCCTGGCCGCCGCGGCCCTGATCGACAATTTCGACCGCAGCCACGAACGGCCGCGCCGCTGGCTGGTCACCGCCGCGGTGGCGCTGGGTGTGATCGGCTTCGGCGCCCTCACCCTGGCCGTCGCCGTGATTCCCTGGCTGGTCGATCGCCGGATTGATCCGGTCGGGGTGGCGCTGGTGCCGGCGGTGGGCGGTCTCTTCGCCCTGTCCTTGCGCTCGCTTTTGCGGGGCGAGCGGAGGATCGGACTGGCCGCCGGTGTTGGCGCCGCGGCGCTGCTCTATGCCGGGACCTATGCCGTCGTTCTGCCGAACATCGACGGTGTGTGGGTCAGCCGGCAGGCCGCCCGCGCGGTGGCGCAGGTCCGGCCCTGCCCGGACAGCGTGGTGGCTACCGCCGGCTATTCGGAGCCGAGCCTGGTCTTCCTGCTCGGCACGCCGACCAAGCTCGTCCATGGCGCCGGGGCAGCCGCGCATCTGACGGCCGACCGCGCCTGTGGGCTGGCCCTGGTGGAGGACCGGGAGGCGCCGGCCTTCCTGGACAGCCTGGGCACGGCCACGCCGCTGCCGCTGGCGGAGCTGTCGGGCTTCAATTACAACACCGGCAAGCGCCTGCATCTGACGCTCTACCGGCTGCCGGCTCAATAACCCGCCTTCCGGTCCGTATCGGAAGGACGGGGGTTTGCTCCGCTTGGGGATGCCGCGACCGGGGTGGGTAATGCGCCTCCGCATTGGACGGCGCGGGTGCTTTCCGCTCGACTGACCCTTCCGATCCGTTTTTCCGGACGAAAGGCGCCTGTTCGATGACCCGCGTTGCCTCCTCTGCCGAAACCGCCGTCAAGTTCGCCATCTCCGCCGCTGCCGCCACGCTGGCGATGGTGACGCTGTCGCTGCCGGCCCATGCCCAGAAGCAGGAGTATGCGCCCTGGGTGTATGACCAGATGGTCCCGACCGGCCCGCTTCTGCGCAACATGGATCAGGCGCAGCCGATCCCCGGCCCGGCCCCGTCCCATTGGGGGGCGATCAAGGCTGGCAAGGACCGTGCCGGCATGACGCGCTACGGCACCGACGTGAAGCAGACGAGCCGGCATTATTCCGCCTCTCACTCGCTGACGCCGCCGCCGGTCGACCCCGCCGCCGCCCGGCGCGGGGCGGCTCCGCCGCGCAGCGCCGATGCCCCGCCCGCCCCGCGGACCGCGCGGACCGACTAAGCCCCTCCGGTCAGGTCCCATCCGGCATCTCTCCGGGACGCCACAGCCATGCAGCGCCGCGCACGCCACTGGAATCGCCGTGGCGGGCGCGGCGTACCGGCGTGTCCAGACGGTCGCTGAAGGCCCAGGGCTGCATCGCCGCCGGCAGCCGCTCGTACAGCAGTTCGGCGTTCGACAGGCCGCCGCCGAGCACGATGACGTCGGGGTCCAGCAGGTTGGCGACCGCGGCCAGACCACGGGCGAGCCGGCCGACCAGCCGGTCCGCCGTCGCCCTGCATCCGTCGTTGGCTGCGGACGGATCGGCTGCGCGGGCGAGGATCGTCGCGGCGTCGAGCCTTTCGCTGGTCGCAGCCAAATGGTCCGCCGCCACAGCGGGGCCGGACACGAAGGTCTCCAGGCAGCCGTGCCTGCCGCAATAGCAGGCCGGTCCCGGACGCTCGGCATCGGTCGGCCAGGGCAGCGGGTTGTGCCCCCATTCCCCGGCGATGGCGTTGCGCCCGCCCAGCACCCGGCCATGCACGACGATGCCGGCGCCGCAGCCGGTGCCGAGGATCGCCGCGAACACCACGCCGCAGCCGGCCCCGGCGCCGTCGGTCGCCTCCGACACCGCCAGACAGTTGGCGTCGTTCTCGACCCGCACTGGCCGGCCGAGTGCCTGGGTCAGGTCGCGTGTGAAATCGCGCCCGTTCAGCCAGGTGGAATTGGCGTTCTTGACCAGCCCGGTCGCCGGAGAGATGGCGCCCGGAATGCCCAGCCCGACCGTCGCCCTGTGCCCGCCGGGGATCTCGCCTTCCAGGCGGGCGACCAGATCGCGGATGGTCGCGACCGTGCCGTCATACTCTCCCTTCGGCGTGGGAACTCTGTGGCGGGCCAACTGGTTTCCCTGTCTGTCGAGCAGGATGCCCTCGGTCTTGGTCCCGCCCAGGTCGATGCCGATGCGGTGCCCGCTCGCATACTCTGTTCCGAACCCCGTTCCGGCCGATTGCGATCCGGTGGCTGCCATGCCCTGTCACCTGTCCGACTGTCCTACGTCCATCCATAGCGTCGCCGGACCCGCCCCGTCCAGCGGCGGGCACAATACCTGTCCGGAGGGGCATGACCCTGTCGCCGATGGCCGCACGGACCTGCGTTGCCTCTCCGCCGCGATGATGGGACAAAACGCAAGCGGCGGGCAAATCCCATTGACCCGCCCGGGCGTTCGGGTAGAAGGTCGCCGACTGTCGGGCGACGCCGATCCCCGCCCGAACCCGTCCTGTCGTACCGCGCCACCGGAGCCCCTGATGAGTCGCCAGCGCGCCGCCCTCCGCCTGTCCCTGAAAGCCCTGACCGGCGCCGCCGTCCTCGGCGCGCTGCTCGCCCTGCCCGCGCCCACGAGTGCCGCCGCCAAGGAGGCTGCGAAGCCGCCGGCGAAGTCGGCCGCTGCGAAGCCGGCTGCCGCGAAGGCGCACCCGGCCAAGTCGAGCGGCCCGGCCACGCCCGCCTGCTACAACCGCGCCGAATATGCGGCCGAGCAGATGATGCGCCTGCACACCGAGATGATGGTGGTCGGTCTGACCTGCCGCACGGTCATGCCGGACAAGAAGCCCTTCGACCTGTACCAGGACTTCTCGGTCAAGAACCGCGCCATGCTGTCCAACTCGGAAGCGTCGCTGATCGCCTTCTACAAGCGGTCGGGCGGCGGCAACGCCACGCGCCAGTTCGACATGTTCCGGACGGAGCTGGCGAACGAGATCAGCCGCCGCGCCGCCACCATTGGCATTCCGCAATACTGCGCCAACTTCGTCGATCGCTCGGTCGCCGCCAAGGACCTGACGCCCGACGACCTGCGCACCCTGACGACCGACGAGAAGGGTGCCGGCCTGATGCATCTGGCCAGCCGTCCGCTCTGCGACGTGAAGACGGTCAGCGGCCCGGACACCAACTATGCCGTCGCCCAGGCGCCTGTGGCCGCCCCGGCGAAGGCCGTCACCGCCAAGGCCAAGGCGAAGCCGGCCAAGGCCGCCGCGGCGGCCAAGCCGAAGCAGAAGGTCGCCGCCGCCCCGGCCAAGCAGTCGGTCGCCGTGCGCTGACGCTTCAACGATCTCTGGTTCGTTGCGAGAAACGCCCTGCCGGCAACCGCCGGCGGGGCGTTTCGCATTTCAGGCTCCGGTCGCCCCGGGGGATCACGCATGCGGGCAGCACAAATCTGTCTTGCAAAAATCCGTCAGGCTGGTACTACCGAAAAGGTCAGGAGGAGCACCTGCCCGACGGCCCGGCCGGATTGCAGGAGCATCCTCCAAACAGGAAAAATCATGGTCCGTCAGGCCAGTAGACGGAACTCCCGATGAAACGGCATTCCGTTTGGTGACTGGACGGGCTGCACCAGACAGGGGGCTGCTGTTGCGAGACCGGTGTGCCGAGTGTGCCCGTGCCGCCGCACCCTGCCTTTGCGCCGCGCTGAAGGTGGGATGAGGACATGGACTATTTTCTCCAGCAATTGATCAACGGCTTGTCGCTTGGGGCGATTTACGGCCTGATCGCGATTG
>NZ_CAMLJP010000084.1 GCF_946480385.1 uncultured Azospirillum sp. | reverse complement strand
CAGGGCGGTTACAAGATCACCGGCACCAAGATCTTCATCTCGGCCGGCGAGCATGACCTGACCGAGAACATCCTGCATCTGGTGCTGGCCCGCCTGCCGGACGCCCCGGCCGGGACCCGTGGCATCAGCCTGTTCCTGGTGCCGAAGTTCATGCCGAACGCCGACGGCACGCCGGGCGCCCGCAACGGCGTCGCCTGCGGCTCCATCGAGCACAAGATGGGCATCAAGGCGTCGTCGACCTGCGTCATGAACTTCGAGGACGCCACCGGCTGGCTGGTGGGCGAGCCGCACAAGGGCATGCGCGCCATGTTCGTGATGATGAACGCGGCCCGTCTGGCCGTGGGCATCCAGGGGCTGGGGCTGTCCGAGGTGTCCTACCAGAACGCCGTCAACTACGCCCGCGAGCGGCTCCAGGGCCGGTCGTTGTCGGGGGTGAAGGCGCCGGACAAGCCGGCCGATCCGATCATCGTCCACCCGGACGTGCGCAAGAACCTGCTGACCGCCCGCGCCTTCACCGAGGGTGCGCGCGCCCTGGGCGCCCTGACGGCTTACAAGCTCGATGTGGCGGAAAAGCACGCCGACGCCCGCACCCGCCGCGACGCCGACGAGTTCGTCCAACTGATGACGCCTATCGTCAAGGCGCTGTTCACCGACATCGGTTTCGAGTCGGCCAACATCGCCGTGCAGGTCCATGGCGGCCATGGCTTCATTTGGGAGACCGGCGTCGAGCAGTATGTCCGCGACGCCCGCATCTGCCAGATCTATGAGGGCACCAACGGCATCCAGGCGCTCGACCTCGTCGGCCGCAAGCTGCCGCAGGACATGGGCCGGCTGCTGCGCCACTTCTTCCACCCCGTCGGCCGTGACATCGAGGCGGCGATGGAGAAGGACGAGTTGGGCGAGTTCGTGATGCCGCTGGCCAAGGCCTTCGCCAAGCTGCAGCAGGCCACCGCCCTGATCGCCCAGAAGGGCCTGAAGGATCCGGAGGAGGCCGGTGCCGCCGCCAGTGATTACCTGCGCCTGTTCGGTCTGGTGGCGCTGGGTTGGAGCTGGCTGACCATGGTGGAGAAGGCGCAGGCCAAGCTCGCGGCCGGGGAGGGCAACGCCGCCTTCTATGAGGCCAAGATCAAGACTGCCCGTTTCTATATGACCAAGTTGCTGCCGCAGACGAACAGCCTGTTCATCACCATCGCTGCCGGCGCCAAGCCGCTGATGGAACTGGAAGAGGCCGCGTTCTAATAAGTCTTCCGATCCGCGCCCGATCGTCCTCCTGGGCGCGCGACTTCAAAGCCGGTCCGGTGCCCCAAACTGGCACTGGACCGGCGTTTTTTTTAGATATTTCAAGCTCCAGAGACGCATTCGCATATTGACCTAAAATTGTCATAGCGCTTTAGAAATATCACTCTTGGGAAGTGCTGCCTCCGTCCGCTAGGCCATCGGAGCGGTGACAAAAGTTAATTTCCGGTTGTCGGTCCTCGTCCCTGCGTGTTACATCTCAATAGAGATTACGTTCGGCCGGTGCCTGCTATATCCTTTGGATTTTAGGGAATATGCGGGTGGCGACAGCCCCCTCCTTTTCTCAAGCCCTTGGGGCGTCTTTCGGAGGGGCAGGCATGGTTCGGGAGTTTGAGCGATGAAGATCCTGATCGGTGATGATCACGTCCTGTTCCGGGAAGGTCTTCGCCGTCTGCTTGAGCAGCTTCGCGATAATGCTACCTTTGCAGAGGCCAGCAATTTCGACGAGCTTCTGGATATGGCGGCGTCGAAGGATGAGGTCTATGACCTTGTCCTGACGGACCTGCGCATGCCCGGCTGGCCCGGCTTCTCAGGCATCGGCATGCTGCGCGAGCGGCAGCCGAACGCCAAGGTCGTGGTCGTGTCGGCGTCGGAGGTGCAGGCCGACGTGCGGGAGGCGCTGGAAAACGGCGCCGCCGGCTACATCCCGAAATCGTCCAGCGTGAAGATCATGCTGAGCGCGCTCGACCTGATCTTCTCCGGCGGCGTCTATGTGCCGGCGACGGTCCTGCGCGAGGGGACCGAACCCGACCACCGCGGTGCCGGTGGCGTGATCCCCCCCACCGATCCGCAGCTGGAACAGCTTCTGACCCAGCGTCAGCGCGAGGTGCTGGACCGCCTGCGCGAAGGCAAGTCGAACAAGCAGATCGCTCATGAACTGGGTCTGTCTGAAGGGACGGTGAAGATCCACATGACGGCGATCTTCAAGTCGCTCGGCGTGCGCAACCGCACCCAGGCGGCGATGGCCTTCCCGCAGTCGCATTCGGCCTGATACCGCTCTTCAGAGCAAAAGAAAACGACCCGCCGGAGCGCTCCGGCGGGTCGTTTCGCGTTTCAGGCGGCGTGGATCGCCTCGCCCCATGCCCTCATCCCATGCCGGCGACATAGCCCCGCAGCGATTCGACTTCCAGCTCGGCGTCGTCGATGCGGGCTTTCACCACGTCGCCGATGCTGATCACGCCGACGACTCGGCCGGACTCGACGATCGGCACGTGGCGGATGCGCCGCTGGGTCATCACCGCCATCATATCGGCGACGGTGTCGGTGGGGGTGGCGGTAATCAACTCCCGCGTCATCAGGTCCGCCGCCGGGCGGTCCAGCGCCGCGGCACCGTCGCGGGCGACGGCACGCACGATGTCACGTTCCGACAGGATGCCGACCGGCAGCCCGTCGTCATCCGTCACCAGCACGGCGCCGATCCGGTGTTCGGTCAGCAGGCGGGTGACGGAGGCAACGCTGTCGTCCGGCGCGGCGGAAACGATCCGGTTGCCCTTGCGCTTCAATACGGCTGCAACATGCATGGCGGTACGGCCTCCCTTCCGTTGATCCCCGTAGGGGAATCATGGGGATAACCGTACAATCCGCAAGACGGATGGTAAAAAGAAAAAGGCGGCCTCCCCCGGATGGGGAAGGCCGCCCTTCGGATGTCCGGAACTGATCCCGGAAACCGGTCTTAGAAGCGGTAGCCGACGCCGACGCCGACCAGCCACGGGTCCAGCGTGACCTTCGAGGTGACCGGCAGGACGGCGGTGCCCAGGCGGGCATTGGCGGTCACGTCGGTCTTCAGGAAGACCTTCTTGACGTCGAAGTTCAGCGACCAGTTGCCGGTCAGGGCGACGTCGACACCGGCCTGCAGAGCCCAGCCGAAGCGGTTCTTGTAGTTGGTGTCGGTGATGCGCAGGCCGGCGGAGTTCGGGCTCTCGGCCGCGTCCTCGTTGTAGAACAGGGTGTAGTTGACGCCGGCGCCGACGTACGGGCTGATCCGCTCCTTCGGCATGAAGTGGTACTGCACGGTCAGGGTCGGTGGCAGCAGCGACACCTTGCCGATTTCGGTGACGCCACCGGCGGCGGCGATCAGGTTGCCCTTCACGCGGTGACGGCTGGTGCCGGCGATCAGCTCGGCGGCGATGTTGTCGGTGAAGAAGTAGGTGAAGTCGACTTCGGGAATGTAGTCGTTGCCGACCTTGGCCGACCCGACGTCACCCAGCGTCGTGTTGTTGATGGTGCCCTTCTCCTGCGGCAGCACGGCCAGGCCGCGCGCACGGACGACGATGTCGCCGGCCGACTTGCCCTTGAAGTCCTGAGCGAGCGACGGGGAAGCAATGGCGACGAGGGCCGAGGTCGCCAGCAGGGCGGCGGCGGCGCGCGACAGGATGGTCATGGGGTCTGCTCCAGGCAATGCGTTGTTGCTGTTCTGTGGCATCAGCCGATGGAGCTATTACCAGACACCGAGTACGGGTACTAGGGGGGCTACAACCCTTCCTCTCCCTCTGCAGCAGCTATGCAACAGTGACGAGTTGTCGCATGGACAAGGAAATCAAGGACTTGGTTTGATTGTCTGCTGCGGAATCAGCGCCATGCAGTTCTGGACGATGGCATAGCATTGACCAAGTCGCGTGGACCCGCCGATGGCGCCGCCATACACGACGCGCTCGACCACACCGTTTTTCAAACTGAAAGTTGCTTCACAGTCGAAGCTGTTGACTTCATAACCATATGACGGCCAGCCATAGCCGTAACCATAGCGGGGCCATCCCCAGCCGCCATAATAGCCGAGCGGCGGCGTGCTGGGGTAGGAGACGATGCGGGAGCTGCGGTAGGTGAAGAACTCCCGGTGGTCGACGGTCGCCTGTCGTTCCGGCACCCCGGCGCAGGACAGCAGCGTCGCCTTGGGCATGCCGATCAGCGCGGTCTGCGCCACCAGTGCCTCGTCCGCCGCAGGGTTGGCGCAGCCGCCGAGCGCCCCGGCGGCGGCCAGTGCCGCAACACCGAGCGCCTTCCGCGCCACCCGCCCTTGTATTGCCAGACGCCCATCAAATTTCAGACGCACAGACATCGCACGCCTCCTCTGCCCGACAGCTTGAGCCCGTCTATCGTTTCCTTGCCGGCGACAGGTCCGACTCGGTCACGCCCAGCACCCGCACATCCTCCGGCAGGCCGCAGCCGGTGGCGAGCCCCGCCGCCACCCGGCCCATGGCCGGCGCGGTCTGGATGCCGTAACCGCCCTGTCCGGCCAGCCAGAAGAACCCCTCCGCATCCGGCGCGAAACCCACCACCGGCACCTTGTCGGCGACGAAGCTGCGCAGGCCGGCCCAGCGGTGGGCCAATCTCCGAACGGTGAAGCGCGACGCTTGTTCCAGCCGGTCCACCGTGACGGCGACGTCGATGTCCTCCGGCTGCACGTCGCAGGGCTCGACCGGCGTCTGGTCGGCGGGGGAGGCCAGCAGCCGGCCGGCATCGGGCTTGACGTAGAAGGTCTCGGCCACGTCCGACACCATCGGCCAGCCGTCCAGCCCGGTCTTGTCGGCCGGATCCTCGAACACCGGATCGAAGGTGATGGCGGTGCGCCGCTTCGGGACCAGCCCGACGGTGGAGACACCGGCCAGCTTCGCCAGCTCGTCCGCCCAGGCCCCGGCGGCGTTGACCACCACCGGCGCGACAAAGCTGCCGGCGCTGGTCTCCGCCACCCACAGCCCGCCCTGTCGGGAGAGCGTCCGCACCTCGGCATCGGTCACCACCCGGCCGCCGCGCGCCTTCAGCCCGCGCAAGTAACCCTGGTGCAGGGCATGCACGTCGATGTCGCGGGCGTCCGGTTCCCAGACGCCGCCGGCGACATAGTCCGGACGCAGGAAGGGGGCGCGTGCCAGCACCTGTTCACGGTCGTACCGCTCCACCGACGGGGTGAGCCGCCGGCCCTGTTCGTACTCGGCATCCAGCCGGTCGATCTCGTCCTCGCGCCCGACGATCATCACGCCGCGCGGAGTCAGCATCGCGTGTTCGGCGAAGCCGGCGGGCGGATTGGTGTAGAAGTCCCAGCTTGCCACCGTCATGGCGCGGATCGGCGCCGGGCCATAGGTCTGGGTGTAGAGCGCCGCCGACCGTCCGGTCGAGTGATAGCCGGGCTGCGACTCGCGCTCCAGCACCAGCACCCGGCCCTGTGCGGCCAGCTCATAGGCGGCGGATGCACCGGCGATGCCGGCCCCGACCACCAGGAAATCGACGCGCTCCACTCGTCCCGCTCCTCGAATTCTTATTGGCCGCCTAAGGCGTGGCGGTGCTTTGGTTCGGCATGTGATCCGGCAGAGCCACCATTTCAAGGATCAGCTTCTGCCGCAGGGCGGCGACGAAGCTGTCCTTGTCCATGGCGCTTTTCACGAAGCTGCCCGGCCCGCCGATCACGCTTTCGTCGAAATACTCCTCCAGCCAGGGGAATTCGTCGAGGATGGCGAGGCCGTTGACGATGATTCCGCGCTTCGTCACCCTGTCGCGGGCGTCGGCCGGATCGATCCCGCTGTTGGAAAAGCCGTTGGAAACCAGATCGATCACCTGCCGCGGCGCCTTGCCTCCATGGTCGAACAGCTTCGCCGCCTCGATGATGGCACTGCCGATCGCCGTCGAGTCGCCCTGGAAGCCGCGGGGCAAGGCGTCGATCCTCTCGGCGAAGCGGCCGGCATCCTCCGGCTTGTCCAGCGCCGTCCAGGGGATCAGCACCTGCAGGCTGTTCGGCCCCGAATAGGCCGCCAATGTCACCCGCGTCCCTGCCGAAGCCAGCGCGTCGGCCACCGCCGCGTCGCGGAAGGCGGCGGCATGGCCCTGCAACTGGAACTCCAGATCGCCGGTGGTGATGGATGCGGAGCCGTCGAGCGCCAGCACCAGCGCCACCCCGGCCTTATTCTTTGGAGCCTTCTCGGGCGGGGCAGCCACCACCTCGCCGCACAGTGCCAGCAGGACGAACAGGGCAGCGATCACGGCACGCAGCATTCTTATGGGCACTCCATCCTGCGCAAGCCCTCCTCACGCATTGGAAAGGGCGTGGCGCACGACCTTCACCATCACCGACGGCAGGGCATGATCGCCCAGCCGGTCGACCGGCACCCAGGTGCCATCGGCCTGCCGCCAGTCGGATCCGGCCTGCGCCGCGACCACCTCAAGCTCCAGGTGAAAGTGGGTGAATGTATGGCGGACCAGACCGGGCAGCCGGCGCCAGCGGGCGGGCAGGGGCTGCTGCGCCGCCACCGCCGCCTCGCCGGGCAGCGCCGGTCCCCAGGATGTCGAGGGTACCTCCGCCATGCCGCCCAGCAGCCCTTCCTCCGCCCGGCGGCGCAGCAGCACGGCGCCGTCGGGGTTCAGCAGCCAATAGGCGACGCCGCGCCGGGTCGGCTTCTCCGCTTTGGCGGTCTTGCGCGGCAGGCTTTCGGCGATGCCGGCGGCGCGCGCCTCGCAGTACTCCGCCCACGGGCACAGCATGCATTTCGGCTTGCGCGGGGTGCAGATGGTGGCGCCGAGGTCCATCATCGCCTGGGCATAGTCGCCGGGACGGAACTCCGGAGTCAGGGTGGCGGCCAGCCGGCGTAAGCTCGGCTTGGCATTGGGCAGCGGCTCTTCCACCGCGAAGATGCGGGCGATCACCCGCTCGACATTGCCGTCCACCACCGTGGCCTTGCGGCCGAAGGCGATCGAGGTGATGGCGGCGGCGGTGTAGGCGCCGATGCCCGGCAGTTCCAGCAGAGCCGCCTCGTTGTCCGGGAAGCGACCGCCATGCTGGTCCGCCACCACGCGGGCGCATTTGTGCAGATTGCGCGCCCGCGCGTAGTAGCCGAGCCCGGCCCAGGCCACCAGCAGATCGTCCAACGGCGATTCCGCCAGATCGCGCACGGTCGGCCAGCGCTCGGTGAAGTTGCGGAAATAGGGCGCTGCGGCGGGGACGGTCGTCTGCTGCAGCATGATCTCCGACAGCCAGACCCGGTAGGGGTCGGCGGTCTCGTCCGGCTTGGCGCGCCAGGGCAGGTCGCGGCGGTGGCGGTCGTACCAGGACAGCAGCCGCTGGGCGGCCTCGGTGGAATCTGGAATCATGATGGGAAGAAATAGAGGGTTGGAAGCGTCTGGGGAAGGGAGCCGATCCGGTCTCCGGTCGGAAGCTGGGCATCCGCCCACGCTTGCGCTAGGGTGCCGGCATCCCACATGACCCGGAACCGGTGCCTCAGCCGGTGCCGCACAGGAGTGATCGCAGAGCATGAGCGGACCGCGTCGCATCGGCCAATCCGTTCCGGAGGTCGCCGGCAAGGTGCTGGGCAAGCGCGGGCTTGCCTTCGGCGCGCTGATCACCGACTGGCCGTCGATCGTCGGCCACCAGCTGTCGCTGCGCACCGCCCCCGACAAGCTCAGCTTCCCGCGCGGCAAGCGCGAGGAGGCGACGCTGCACATCCGCGCCATGGGCGCCATCGCGCTGGAGCTGCAGCATCTGGAACCGCAGATCATCGAGCGCATCAACAGCTTCTTCGGTTATCGCGCGGTGGCGAAGATCAAGCTGATCCACGCGGCGCTGCCGTCCACTCCGTCGCCGGTGGTGCGCCCGCGCGCCCTGACGATGGACGAGGAGATCGGCATCACCACCACCACCGCGACCATCGAGGACGAGGAATTGCGCGCCACCCTGGAACGCTTCGGCCGCTCGCTGATGGCACGGCCGAAACGGGCGGCGCGCTAGCCGGCCTGCTGGACGCGCCGGGGCCTCATTGTCTATACGTCAACATCTGGTAGGAACGAGGGCAAAGTGAACCGCAAAATTTTGGGACGCAGGGACTTCGGACTGGCCGGCCTTCTGGCCATCGGCTTCACCGCCGCCGTCGGCACCGCCGTGACGGCCCCGTCGGCCGCCCAGGCCGCCGCCACCCTGCCGCCGGTGTCGGAGCTGATGGCCGACCGCGTCATGGGCGACGCCAAGGCGCCGGTGACGATCCTCGACTATTCGTCGATGACCTGCCCGCACTGCGCCCATTTCCACACCGACATCCTGCCGAAGATCAAGGAAGCCTACATCGACACCGGCAAGGTGAAGCTGATCTTCCGCGACTTCCCCTTCGATCAGGCGGCGCTGACCGCCAGCATGCTGGCCCACTGTGCGCCTGCCGAGCGCTACTATCCGCTGACCGACGTGCTGTTCAAGAGCCAAGCGACCTGGAGCCGCGCCGCCGACCCGACCAAAGCGCTGGCCCAGTACGGCAAGCTGGCCGGCATGAGCCAGGAGACCATCGACGCCTGCTTCGCCAACAAGGAACTGGCCGACGCCATCCTGAACAGCCGCCTGACCGGCCAGAACCAGTACAAGGTCGAAGCCACCCCGACCTTCATCCTGAATGACGGCAAGGCCCGCATCGAAGGCGCCCAGTCGTTCGAGGAGTTCTCGAAGGCGATCGACAAGCTGCTGAAATGACCCTGTGGGAAGAGTGTGATGGAATTTTATCTTAGCGATATTCCTTTCGATCCATCACGCTCTTCCCCAATTTGTGATGAAGATATTTCAAGAATTAGAGAGGCAAATAAAATAAGAATTTCAGCTCTATCTGTTGAAAATTCTTTTGACGCTCTTGTCGAGAGTTATTTCGAATTTGAAAGAGATAGCGTTGATGTGGCGCATAGACTGCTCGTTAGTTTTTATGGTGGAGATGTAGTTATTCATGGGTATCAGTTGCTTCTTAATCGTCGTTTAATGAATATAATGACTGCAGCAAAATCTTACCAAGAACATCTGAACGAAAACTTAAAGAAAATTCTGAATGAGAACGGCAAATATGGGGTATTTTACAATCGTATCTGGAAAGATATTGACCGCTCAAGCCCTCAATTTAGAGCAATGAATTGCTTAAGAAACTATATCCAGCATCATGAATTGCCAATTCACGGCTATTCCCATTCTGCTGCTTGGGATTTGAAAAATGGAAGAAAAGATACTATGAAAGTAAACCTGAGGCTTAAGGTAAACGTCGAAAGTCTGTTGGAGGATGCAAAATTTCGGAGAGATGCTGATCCAGAGGTGATTGATAGTTTGCGTTTGCAATCTTTGCCAATGTTGATTTCAATATATATTGAAAGGCTATGGGATATGCATTCTATTTACAGGAATAAAATAGACGGAATTATCGCCCATTCAGACGGGGTTATAAATCACTTCCTTGAATCTTTTCGACAGTCTTTTGCTGCAGGTAGAGTTGAAGGTTTGGCGGTGTATGCGATAAATAGTGATGGGGGTATTTTCCGAATTGAGAACTTATTTCGGAGAGTTGAATTAATTAGAAATCATCTCTATGGAAAGAATTCATCGTTGGGAAGTGTTTCGAGGGCTTATGTAGTGACGAAGATGTTCGATGAACAAGAAAGTGCGTTGACATAGAGTGTGAGCGAAACTAAACGGAAGAATATCCTGAGTATATAGAGGTAAAAATCTCGGTGCAGTTCACGCGTCTCCGCCTGTCGGGTTTCAAGTCTTTCGTCGATGCCACGGATCTGGTTATCGAACCCGGCATGACCGGCATCGTCGGTCCCAACGGCTGCGGCAAGTCCAATCTGGTGGAGGCGCTGCGCTGGGTTATGGGCGAGACGTCGGCCAAGCGCATGCGCGGCGACGACATGGACGACGTCATCTTCGGCGGCACCTCCAGCCGGCCGGCCCGCAATCTGGGCGAGGTGACGCTGGCGGTCGACAACCGGTCGCGCACCGCCCCGGCCGGCTTCAACGATCATGACGAGCTGGAGATCACCCGGCGGATCGAGCGCGGATCAGGCTCCGACTACCGCATCAACGGCAAGCTGGTGCGGGCGCGCGACGTCCAGCTGCTGTTCGCCGACAACGCCTCGGGCGCCGGTTCCCCCGCACTGGTCAGCCAGGGCAAAGTGGCGCAGATCATCTCCGCCAAGCCGCAGGACCGTCGCGCCCTGCTGGAGGAGGCCGCCGGCATCACCGGTCTGCACTCCCGCCGGCATGAGGCCGAGTTGCGGCTGAAGGCGGCGGAAACCAACCTGATCCGCCTCGACGACGTGATCGGGGCGATGGACACCCAGCTGCAAAGCCTGAAGAAGCAGGCGCGGCAGGCCGCCCGCTACCGCAACCTGTCGGACCAGATCCGCAAGGCCGAGGCCGTGCTGTGGCACCTGCGCTGGCTCGCCGCGCAGGAGGAACGCGCCCGCGCCCACGCCGCCTTCGCCACCGCCGAGGCCGAGGTGCGCGACCGCATGCTGGCCGTCAACCAGCTGACCGCCCGCCGCACCGAGGCCGCCGGCGGCCTGCCCGACAAGCGCCAGGACGAGGCGCGCGCGGCCGCCGCCCTGCAACGGCTGGTGATCGCCCGCGAGCAGCTCGACGCCGAGGAAAAGCGTGTCGCCGACCAGCAGCGCGCGCTGGAGGCCCGGCGGCGCCAGATCGCCGGCGACCTCGGCCGCGAGGAGGCGCTGGCCGCCGACGCCGGCGAGGCGCTGGCCCGGCTGGTGGCCGAACGCGACCGGCTGATCGCGGCGCAGGCCGACGAGGAAATGCTTGAGGAGGCCGCCGCCGACGCTCTGGCCGAGGCGCGCGAGCAGGTCGATGCCCTCGACCGCGAACTGACCCGACTGACCGAAGCGGTCGCCACCGACGAGGCCCGCCGCGCCACCACCCAGCGTCAGGCCGCCGAACTGGAAACCCGCGCCGCCGGCCTCGTCAAGCGACTGACCGAGCAACAGGCCCAGCGCGCCGCCCTGGAGGCGGAAATCGCCGCCCGTGCCGACCTGTCGGAAGCCGAATTGGCGGTCGAACTGGCCGAACAGCGGCTGGAGCAGGCCCGCGACGCCGCCGAGGCCGCCGAACTGGCGAAGGCGGAGGCCGAGCCGGCGCAGTCCCGCGCCCGCGAGGCGCTGTCCGCCGTCGACAGTGCCCGCGCCAAGCTGCGCGCCGAGGAACGGGCGCTGGCTGAATTGCTGGAGGCCGGGGCGGGTGGACAGTTCCCGCCGTTGGTTGATGCGGTGACGGTGTCGCCCGGCTATGAGGGTGCGCTCGCCGCGGCGCTCGGCGATGCGCTGACCGCTCCGCTCGACATGGCGGCGCCGGTGCATTGGCGGATGCTGCCCACCTATGACGCCGTGGCGCCGCTGCCGGCTGGGGCCGAGCCGCTGTCGAACCATGTGCAGGGGCCGCCGGCCGCCGCCCGCGCGCTCGCCCACATCGGCGTGGTCGCCGATGCCGGGGCGGAGGTGGCGCTGGCGGCGACGCTGGCGCCGGGGCAGGTGCTGGTCAGCCGCGATGGTGGGGCTTGGCGCTGGGACGGGCTGACCGTGCAAGCCGGCGCCCCGACCGCTGCCGCCATCCGTTTGAAGCAGCGCAACCGTCTGGCCGAACTGCGCGGCGAACTGGAGCTTGCCGAGGAACAGGTCGAGCTGGCGCACGAGGCGCTCGACGCCGCCAAGCTGGCGGTGGAGGCGGCGGCCCAGGCCGACCGCCGCGCCCGCGACGCCGTGCGCGAGGGCTTCGCCGCTCTGAACGCCGCCCGCGACCGCCACGCCAAGCTGGCGCGTGAGGCCGATGCCGCATCCTCCCGCCTCGCCACCCTGGCGGAGGCGGTGGAGCGGCTTGGCGCCGACGAGCGCGAGGCCGCCGCCCGCCGGGACGAGGCGCTGGAACTGCTGGACTCTCTGCCCGACCCGCGCGAAGGGCGGGAGCGGGTGAACGACCAGCGCGCCGCATTGGCCGAACGCCGCGCCGTTCTAGCCGAGCGGCAGAACGCCTTGGACCGCCTGACCCGCGAGGCGCAGGCGCGGCGCCAGCGTCTGACCGCCATCCAGTCCGAAACCGCCTCCTGGGACACCCGTTCCGCCGGGGCCGGCGGACGTGTGGCGGAACTGCGCCAGCGCTCGCAAGAGGCGGAGGGAGAGATTGCCGCACTGTCCGGCCGCCCGGCTGCGATCGCGGCGGAACGCCAGGAGCTTCTCGACCGTATCGCCATGGCCGAGCGCGACCGCAAGCGTGCCGCCGACGCGCTGGCGGAGGCCGAATCCCGGCTCGCCGGGACCGAACAGGCCCTGCACGACGCCGAAGCGGCACTGGCCGATGGCCGCGAAGCCCGCGCCCGTGCGGAGGCCGCCGTATCGGCTGCCCAGCAGCAGGAACGCACCCTGACGGAACGAATCGCCGAACGGCTGGACTGCCGCCCGGAGGATACCCGCGCCGCCGCCGACCTCGACCCCGCCGAACCGATGCCCGATGCGACGGCGGTGGAATCGCGGCTCGACAAGCTGACGCGCGAGCGCGAGAACATGGGGCCGGTCAATCTGCGCGCCGAGATCGAGGCGGAGGAGCTGGAAGCCCAGATCACCGGCCTGCATGGCGAGCGCGAGGACCTGACCGCCGCCATCGCCCGCCTGCGCCAGGGCATCTCCAGCCTGAACCGCGAGGCGCGCGAGCGTCTGGTCGCCAGTTTCGACGTGGTGAACCGCGACTTCCAGGAGCTGTTCACCCGCCTGTTCGGCGGCGGCAAGGCCTATCTGGAGCTGGTCAACGCCGAGGATCCGCTGAACGCAGGCCTGGAGATCTACGCCAGCCCGCCGGGCAAGAAGCTGCAGGTTCTCTCCCTGCTGTCGGGCGGCGAGCAGGCGCTGACGGCGCTGTCGCTGCTGTTTGCCGTCTTCCGGTCGAACCCGGCGCCGATCTGCGTGCTGGACGAGGTCGACGCCCCGCTGGACGAGGCGAATGTCGGCCGCTTCTGCGATCTGGTGGAGGACATCGCGCGGCAGGGCGACACCCGCTTCCTCATCATCACCCACCACCGCCTGACCATGGCGCGGGTGGACCGCCTGTTCGGCGTGACGATGGTGGAGCGCGGCGTCTCGCAGCTGGTCAGCGTCGATCTCAGCCGCGCCGAGGAATTGCGCGGGGTGGCTTGAACAGTTTCGCCCCCTTCCGCCATGGAACGCGGAAGGGGGCGAGGGAGGTGGTTACGCCGCGACCGGCATCCGTCCGTCCCGCGTGCGCATCAGCAGCCAGACCACCGACACGCCCAGCAGCTTCGACGCGAAGCTGGCGGCCCAGACGGTGGGGTCCCAGACGTCCAGCATGCCGAAGAAGATGGCGGTGTCGACCGGCACCGACAGGGCGGCGCTGATCCACAGCCGGTCGCGCAGCGGGCGGCGGGTGATGGTGAAGACCGCCCAGTCGATCAACTCCGACACCGCGAAGGCGACGACGCTGGCGGTGGCGACGAAGGGGTCGGTCAGCAGATAGGACAGCACAGTGCCGCCCAGCATGGCGGCGAGCGCCCAATGGCCGAAGCGCACCTGCACCATGTCACGCAGGATGAAGATCAGGCCGGCCCAGCAGGACCAGACCAGATCCAGGTGCGGAAACAGGCTGAAGGCGTAGTTGATGGCAAGAATGCTGCCGATATAGGCGGCGAGCCAGAGCATGGCGATGTTCCTCCGAGAGCGGACCCGCGGCAATACGGGCGCTGATGACCGGAGCCGACCCCGCGTGAATGCGAGCGCCCCGAAACCGCTCTAGCTAACAGAACATCGCCATGGTGGGAAGGTGCCGCGTGCCAGTCTGGCGTTACACCGGCCCTCACACCGGCGTCGCGTCGCTCTTCATCAGGGCGTAGGTGTAGCTGTCCACCAGCGCTTCCATCGACGCCTCGATGATGTTGGTGGACACGCCCAGCGTCGACCATTCGCTGCCGTCGGTGCGGGCGCTGCGGATCAGCACGCGCGGCATGGCGCCGGTGCCGTCCTTGGCCGCCAGGATGCGGACGCGGTAGTCGGACAGGCTGACCTTGGCCAACGCCGGATAGACCGGCTCCAGCGCCTTGCGCATGGCGACGTCCAGTGCATGCACCGGGCCGTTGCCGTCCGCCACCTCCATCCGCATCACGTCACCGACGCGCACGCGCACCACCGCCTCCGATTCCACCACCATCTTGCCGACGGCGTTGTAGCGGCGCTCGTCGGTGACGTGGAAGCGCAGCAGTTCGAAGAAGCGCGGCACCTCGCCCAGTTCGCGCCGGACCAGCAGCTCGAAGCTGGCCTCCGCCGTGTCGTAGGCATAGCCGTCGCTGTCGCGCTGCTTCACCAGATCGAGCAGGCCGGTCAGGCGCTCGTCCTTGGCGTCCACCGCCATGCCGATGTCGCGCAGCCGCACGATCAGGTTGGAGCGGCCGGCCTGATCGGACATGACGATCTGGCGGCGGTTGCCGATGGCCTCCGGCGCCACATGCTCGTAGGAGGACGGGTCCTTCTCCACCGCCGAGACATGCAGCCCGCCCTTGTGGGCGAAGGCACTGGCGCCGACGTAGGGGGCGTGGCGGTTGGGGGCGCGGTTCAGCCGGTCGTCGAAGGCGCGGCTCAGCTGGGTCAGAAGATGCAGATCCTCGCGCCGGATGCCGGTCTCATAGCCCAGCTTCAGCATCAGCGTCGGGATCAGCGAGACGAGGTTGGCGTTGCCGCAGCGCTCGCCCAGCCCGTTGATGGTGCCCTGGATCATCCGCGCGCCGGCCCGCACCGCCGCCAGCGAGTTGGCCACCGCATTCTCGGTGTCGTTGTGGCAGTGGATGCCGAGATGGTCGCCGGGGATGCCGTGAGTCTCCACCGCCTCGCGGACGATGGCGTCGATTTCGTGCGGCAGGGTGCCGCCGTTGGTGTCGCACAGCACGATCCAGCGCGCCCCGGCGTCGAAGGCCGCCTTGATGCAGGAGACGGCGTAGGCCGGGTTGCGCTTGTAGCCGTCGAAGAAATGCTCGGCATCGAACAGCGCCTCGCCCTTGGCGGCGTGCAGCGCGGCGATGCTGTCGCGGATCAGGTCGAGATTTTCCTCGCGCGGGATGTTCAGTGCGACGTCGACATGGAAGTCCCAGGTCTTGCCGACCATGCAGACTGCCTTGGCGCGCGACTGCGCCAGCGCCGTCAGCTGCGGGTCGTTGGCGGCGCTGCGGCCGGGGCGGCGGGTCATGCCGAAGGCGGTGAAGGTGGCGCGGGTCAGCTCCGGCGCCTCGGCGAAGAACTGGTCGTCGGTCGGGTTGGCGCCAGGCCAGCCGCCTTCGATGTAGTCGATGCCGAGCCGGTCGAGGTCCTTGGCAATCGCGATCTTGTCGGCGACCGAGAAATCCACATCCTGGGTCTGCGCCCCGTCGCGCAGCGTGGTGTCGTAGAGATAGATGCGCTCGCCCGTCATCGCCGCCTGACCTGTAAAGACAAGAGGACCGGCAGTGTTTTGCCGCCCTGTGGAAAGCCGGGAGAATGGACGATGCGACGCTTATCCTCAACCGTTTTGACAAGAAACTTGCGGAAAGTGGGCCATTGCCGCAACGGACGGGAATAGGAATGGGAATGGTACGGTCGATCAGGCGCTGCGCACCTGCCCGATGAAGCGCTCCACCTCCGCTGAAAGCCGATCGGCGTCGACCGACAGCGTCTGCGCCGCGCCCAGCACGTCATGCGCCGCGGTGCCGGTATCGTCGGCGGCCTGACGCACCACCACGATGTTGGAGGAAATCTCCTCCGTCCCCACGGCGGCCTGCTGGACGTTGCGGGCGATCTCGCGCGCGGCGGCGTCCTGCTGTTCGACGGCTGCGGCGACCACGGCGGCGATGCGGTTGATGTCGTCGATGGTCCGGCCGATCTCCGCGATGGCGTCCACCGCTTCGCCGGTCACGCTCTGCATGGCGCCGATCCGGCTGGCGATCTCCTCGGTCGCCCTGGCGGTCTGGTTGGCGAGGTTCTTCACCTCCCCGGCGACCACCGCGAAGCCCTTGCCGGCCTCGCCGGCCCGTGCAGCCTCGATGGTGGCGTTCAGCGCCAGCAGGTTGGTCTGGGCGGCGATGGCGCTGATCAGCTGCACGACGTCGCCGATCTCCTTGGCGTGGTCGGCCAGCTGGCGGATGGTGGCGTCGGTGCTGCCGGCCCGTTCGGCGGCGCGGCGGGCGACGTCCGCCGTTTCGCCGACCTGCCGGGTGATCTCACCGATGGAGGTCGCCATTTCCTCGGCCGAAGCGGCCACGGTCTGCACGTTGGCGGAGGTCTGCTCGCTGGCGCCCGCAACCGCCGAGGCCTGTGACCGGCTCCGCTCCGCCAGGGTCGACAGGGAGCGCGCGCTGGCGGTCAGCTGCCCGGCGGCGCCACCGACCTGGGTGACGACGCCCCGCACCGCCTGTTCGAACCGGTCGGCCAGTTCGGCCATCATCCGGCGGCGTTCGGCCTCCATTCCCTGCTTCAGCCGCTCCTGCTCGGCCTCGATCCGCTGCTTTTCGATGGCGTTGTCCTTGAAGACGGCGACGGCGCGGGCCATCCGGCCGATCTCGTCGCCGCGGTCGGTGGCGGGGACCGTGACCGTCACGTCGCCGCCGGCCAGCCGGGCCATGGCGGCGGTCATCGCCGTCACCGGCGCGATCACCCGGCGGATGACGATGGCGATCCCGGCCGCCAGCAACACAGCCGCCGCGGCGACCAGCAACCAGGAGTTGCGATTCTCACCCTCGTAGGACCGCTGGGAGTCGGCGAACTCTTTGCCGGCGACGCGGACCTGCAGGTCGATCAGGCTGCTGACATGCTCCGTCACCGGGTCGACGGTCGGGTAGAGGTCGCGGGCGACGAACGCGTCCAACCCCGCCTTGTCGCGGTTGTCGAGGATGCGCAGCAGCGTGGCGACGCCGGCGTCGGCCCGCTCCATCGCCGCCCGCGTCTCCGCCACCATCCGGGATTCCTCCGCCGTCAGCGAGGTGGAGGTGTAGGCCTGCCAGCGCTCCCGCACCGTCGCCATGGCCTTGCGCACGGAGGCGGTGCCGTCGGCCCAGGGCATGGCCCCGGCGCGGACCTTGTGGGAGCTGTCGACGATCATCACCGCATAGGCGTCGGAGACGATCTTCAGGTCGCGCAGCGGCACCACCCGGTCCTCATAGACCGACTTCATCTGCTCGTTGGCGGTTTCCAGCGTGGTGATGCCGGTGAACGCCTCGAAGCCCAGCATCAGGCCGAGCACCGCCAGAACCCCAACCAGAATCGTGCGCAACGACATTGCCAATCCCCAGCCATGGAGTCACAGAAACGTAACATTCCCCAATCATTTGCCTCCGAAGGATTTTCCTAGGCAATAGGGAATATTGACGCATACGACTTTGGTGGAGTTTGGCGGCACCTCCCCCGGCGGACGATCCTCTCAGCGGGCGAACAGGCGGTAAAGAGCGGAGTGGTCCAGCCCGCCGTCGCCCTGCTCGACCAGCATCTCGAACAGTTCCAGCGACAGGCCGAGTGTCGGCAGGTCGATGCCGGATTGCTGAGCCAGTTCTTCCGCCTGACGCAGGTCCTTGACCTGGGTGGTGACGCGGCCGCCGGGGGTGAAGTCGCCGCTGACCATCCGGCCGCCATGCAGGTCGAGGATGCGGGATTCGGCGAAGCCGCCGCGGATGGCGTCGCGCACCTTGGCCGGATCGGCGCCGGCGGCCTTGGCAAGCGCCAGGGCTTCGGCCACCGCGCCGATGGTCAGGGCGACGATGACCTGATTGGCGGACTTGGCGATCTGGCCGGCGCCGCTGGCTCCGACATGGGTGATGCGGCGGCCCATCGCCTGCAGCACCGGCAGGGCGCGGGCGAAGGCGGCCTCGGTCCCGCCGGCCATGATGGTCAGGATCGCCCCCTCCGCCGCCACGGTTCCGCCGGAGACGGGCGCGTCGAGCCACTCCGCACCGGCGGCGGCGACACGCTGGGCCAGCGCGCGGGTGGCGGCGACGGCGGTCGTGCCCATGTCGATCACCAGATGGCCGGGGCGGAGGACCGGCAGCAGAGCCTCGGCCACCGTTTCCACCGCCGCGGTGTCGGTCAGCATCAGGACGATGATCCCGGACTGCCCGGCCACGGCGGCGGGGCCGGTGGCGGCGATCATGCCTTCCGCCGCCATCTCGGCGACCGGGTCGGGGCTGCGGCTGGTCACCACCAGCTCCGCGCCGGCACGGGCGAGCGCGCGGACCATCGGCTTGCCCATCAGGCCGAGCCCGATGAAGCCGATGCGCTGGCCGGCGAGGTCGGGGCGGAGGGTCTCTTCGGTCATGTCGGAGCTTTCAGAAAAAAGATTGGAAGACGGTCACAGGCGCATATGGCGGGCGCGGGCGCCGCGTTCGATGGCGGCGGCGCACAGCCGGTCGACCCCCAGCCGGTGGCGGATCAGCTCCAGCATCCGCAGTTCCTCCTGCGAGGCCTTGGGATCGGCGGCGGCGATGTCGCAGGCCACCGCATAGGCGGTCTCGCGCAGCTTCGACGGCAGCGCCTGCTCGACGATGGTCAGCACCGTGTCCAGCCCGTCGTTGTCCGACAGCATGGCGGTGCATTCGCGCGTCGCGGCCATCACCTGATCGCCGCTGTAATCCTTGAAGATCGGCAGGTAGCGCACATTCTCGCCGATGGCTTCCAGTTCAGGGTCGGTCATGTCGCCGTCGCAGGCGGACACCAGGACCATGATGTAGATGAGCGCGCTGTGGTGGTCGATCATGGCGTCGGTCGGCTTTCTCATGAGGCGGTCTCCCCTCGAGGAGTGGTCGCAAGTCGGGTCGGCAATCTCGAACGCCGCCGGTGCGGCGTCAAGCTTTGGCATCCGACGCCGCTTCCGCGCCGTTGTCAGAGTTTGACGCCGCCTGCGCGGCGTCAAGGGTGCCATGCTTGGCGCGGAGAGGTCGGCCGCTCGACGCGACGGTTGGGTCTGCCTATTGTCGCGCACCATGAACGTCGTCCTCAATGTCGCATTTCCCGTATTCGCCATCATTCTGGCCGGATTCCTGTCCGGGAAGTCGAAGCTGCTCGGCGCCGCCTCGTCGGAGGCGCTGAACAAGTTCGTCTATTGGATGGCGCTGCCGCCGGTGCTGTTCCTGGGCACCGCCCGCCGGTCGATTCCGGAGATCTTCAACGGCCCCTTCATCGGCGCCTTCCTTGGGTCGATGCTGATGGTCTACGCGCTGGGTGCGATCATCGGCCGGTTTCTGCGGCGGGAGCGTACGCAGATCCAGTGCATGCAGGGCCTGAACTCCGCCTTTTCCAACACCGGCTACATGGGCATTCCGCTGTTCCTGGCCGCCTTCGGCCCGGACCATCTCGCCCCCACCATCCTGGCGACCGTCATCATGAGCGCCATCATGGTCGGCATCGCCGTGATCTGGATGGAGTTCGCCAACAGCCACGGCGGCGGGCTGGGCAAGGCGTTGCGCGACGTCGGCCGGGCGCTGGCGAAGAACCCGCTGATTCTGTCCACCGCCGCCGGCCTCGCCTGGTCGGCGCTGCTGCCCGGCGTGGCGGTGCCGAAGCCGATCGCCACCTTCTGCGAGCTGATGGGCTCCCCCGCCGGCCCCTGCGCGCTGTTCGCCATCGGCCTGTTCCTGGCCTCGCAACGGCTGACCGCCGGGCTGGCGGAGGCGGGATGGATCAGCGCGCTGAAACTGCTGGTCCACCCGGCGCTGGCCTGGGTGCTGACGCAGACGCTGTTCCCGATGGACCCCTTCTGGACCGGCAGCGCGGTGATCCTGGCAGCGTTGCCGACCGGCGCGCTCACCTTCGTGGTGGCAAGTCAGTACCAGACCTATGTCGAGCGCACGTCCTCGGCCATTCTGGTCTCGACGGTGTTGAGCGTGGTGACGCTGTCGGCGCTGCTGGCGGTTTATGCGCCTGGAGGGTGAGCTTACGCCTCACCACCCCCGCAGGAACTCCGCCGTCTCCTCCACCGCCTGCTTCAGCCCGACCCGGCGCATCTCCACCCCCTCCGGGAAGGCGCCGGCCAAGCGGCTCGGCATCATCGGGTCGAGCAGGACGAAGACGCCGGTGTCGTCGGCGCGGCGGACCAGACGGCCGAAGGCCTGTTTAAGGCGCAGCCGTGTGATCATGTCCTCGTAGCGGCGGCGGCCGAAGGCCTCGCGCCGTGCACGGTGCAGGATGTCGGGGCGCGGCCACGGCACGCGGTCGAAGACGATCAGGCGAAGCGAGCGGCCCGGCACGTCCACCCCGTCGCGCACCGCGTCGGTGCCCAGCAGGCAGGCGTGTTCCTCGTTGCGGAAGATGTCGATCAGAGTGGATACGTCCAGCGGATCGACATGCTGGGCATAGAGCGGAATGTTCGCCTGGTCCAACGGCTCGGCGATGCGGTCGCGCACGGCGCGCAGGCGGCTGATCGCGGTGAACAGGCCGAGCCCGCCGCCGCCCGCCGCCATGAACAGCGACTTGTAGGCCGCCGACACCTGACCGAGATCATCCTTGCGCACGTCATTGACCACGAAGACGCGGGTGCGGTTCGGATAGTCGAAGGGGGAGGGGACCTGGGCGCGGATCGCCGGGGCCGGCAGGTGGCTGGCGCCGCAGCGGTCCTCCGCCGCGCGCCAGTCCTGGCCGACGTCGCCGGTGCCGTCGGTCAGCGTGGCGCTGGTCACCACCAAGCCATGGGCCGGACCGGCCAGCGCCTCGGCGAAGGGAACGGTCGGGTCGACCCAGTGGCGGTACAGCCCGACATCGACGTCGCGGCCGTCGATCCGCTCCACCGCGAACCAGTCGACGAAGTGGGAGGGGGTCTCGGTCGGCAAGGTGCGCAGCATGGCCCGCCACGCCTCCACCGTCAGGGTGCCGCGGCGGTGCAGGCTGCGCGACAGCGCGTCGATACGGCGGCGCTGGTCGGAATCCAGTTCGGCGCTTTCGTCCTCAAGCCGCTGGGCCAGCCGGCGGGCCAGCGCCTCCACCGGTTCGGACAGGCGGACCAGCGCCTGTTCCAGCTCCGTCGCGGCCTCCAGCAGCCCGTCCACCGGGTAAGCCTTGTCGGCCTCCAGGCTGTAGGGGCCGCCCTGGCCGGCGGTGCGGGCATAGACCTGCTGGCGGGCCAGCAACAGGAAACGCTCGGTCGGCCCCTGCGGGTTGTCGGCGGCCAGACGCGCCGACCAGCCGTCGCCGGGCAGCACGCGGGCTCCCATCAGGATGTCGTCGAGGTGGCGCAGAGCCTCCTCGTCGCCGGCGACGATGTCCTCCAGCCGGCGCTTCAGGCCGCGGGCGCGGCTGCGCCCGGTTTCCTCGGCCCCCAGCAGCCAGCGCCGCAACTCCTGCGTCTCGCGCCCGGTCAGGTGGCCGGCGAAGGCGCTGTCGGCGGCGTCGAAGACATGGTGCCCCTCGTCGAAGACATAGCGGCTGGGCAGGGTCGGCTCCTCGCCGCCGCCCAGCGCCGCCTGCACCATCACCAGCGCGTGGTTGGCGATGACAATGTCGGCGCGGCGGGCGCGGCGGACGCTCTTCTCGATGTAGCAGCGGGCGTAATGGTCGCAGGCGGAATAGATGCACTCGCCGCGGCGGTCGGCCAGCCCCATGGTCGGGCCGCGTCCGGCAATGTCGACCAGCCAGCCGGGGAAGTCGCCGCCGGTCATGTCACCGTCGCGGGTCGCCGCCGCCCAACGCGCCATCAGCCCGACGCCGATGGCGTTGTGCGGCTGGAAGGGCATGGCGCGCACCGCCTCCTCCAGGTTCAGCAGGCACAGGTAGTTCTCGCGCCCTTTGCGCAGAACCACCTTGCGCGCCTTGGTCGCCGGGTCGGCGTAGAGACGGTCCAGTTCCGCGTCGATCTGGTGCTGGAGGTTGCGGGTGTAGGTAGAAATCCACACCGTCCCACCATTCTTCTCCGCCCAGACCGTGGCCGGCGCCAGATAGCCCAGCGTCTTGCCGACGCCGGTCCCGGCCTCCGCCAGCACCACATTCGGGGTGTCGGGCAGTTGGCGTGGGGCGAAGGCGGCGGACACCGCGCTGGAGTAATCGGCTTGCTGCGGCCGCGGCTCCGCCACCTTGCCCAGCACATTGGCCGACAGCATGGCGGCGAGGCGGCGGCGCGCCTCATCCGGGTCGACCGGGTTCTGGGCAGGCGGGGGAGGCGGAGCGCCTTCTTCCCACTCCTTGATGCGGGTCCAGACGCGCAAGCCCGAGCGGGCGGCGCCCTTCTCCGGCCCGTCGGGTTTGCCGAGCGCTGCCAGAACCGCCGGTGCCCAGGGCCAGCCGGCACGCCCCATCTCCCAGGCGAAGGCGACGGGGTCGGAGGACTCCTCGCGACCCGCCGCACCCAGGTCGCCCAGCAGGCGGCGCACGGCGCGTTGCAGGGCCAGCGCCTCCGCCTCGTGCCCGTCCGGGGTGGGCAGGTCGAGCGCCTCGGCGATGCCGCGCGGGGTGGGGACGCAGAAGCGGGCGGGGTGGACGAAGGCGAACAGCTCCAGCACGTCGAAGGCCGGGAAGCCGTCGATCCCCAGCCGGCGGGCGAAGGCGCGGGCATGGCAGACCAGCGGCAGCTGGCGGCGGACCTTTGACGCGGCGGCGGCCAGCGACAGCTCCTCCACCTCGCCGTCGAGGGTCAGCGATACGACGCGGCGCGCACCGGCCACCATGGCGGGCGCATCGTCAAGGCTGTGGAGCGGGGTGGGGTCGGCGGTCAGGTCCATCGGCGGCACTATATGGCGGCGGCATGCCGCAAAGCGAGCGCCGGATGTTGACGGCCCGCCGCTTCACCCCCATTGAGGGAAGTCCGGGGAGCCAAGCGGAGACGGGACCTTATGCGGAAACTGCTGCGCTGGGCGCTGATCGGGGCGGCGGGGCTGATGGCCTTCACCATCCTGTGGGCGGCGATCTACCGGATCGTGCCGCCGCCGGCCACGCCGCTGATGCTGATCCGGGCGCTGGGCGGCTCCGGCCTGTCGCACGACTGGGAGCCGCTGGAGCGCATCTCGCCGGCCCTGGCAGAGGCGGTGATCGCGTCGGAGGACACCGGCTTCTGCGGCCATGGCGGCTTCGACTGGGCGGCCATCGAGGGCGCCTTCGAGGACAACGAAGAGGGCAAGCGCCTGCGCGGCGGCAGCACGATCAGCCAGCAGACCGCCAAGAACGCCTTTCTCTGGCCCGACCGCAGCTGGACCCGCAAGGGGGCGGAGGCGTGGTTCACCCTGCTGATCGAAAGCCTGTGGAGCAAGCGCCGTATCCTGGAGGTCTATCTGAACATCGTGGAGTGGGACGACGGCGTCTATGGCGCCGAGGCCGCGGCGCGGCATCATTTCCACAAGTCCGCGGCGGCGCTGACCCGGCGCGAGGCGGCGCTGCTGGCCGTGGTGCTGCCGAACCCGCGCAACTGGTCGCCGTCTCGCCCCGGCCCCTATGTCGCCCGCCGGGCCGGGGTGATCGAGCGGCGGATGGCGGTGGTGCGGCGGGACGGGCTGGCGGACTGCGTGCGGTGAGGTGGTCGCACGACGTCCCCTCCACCGAATCTTAACCCCCACCGCACTACACTTCCTGATGCCCCCGCCGCTCCGGATGAGGCCGACCATGGCCACGCATCGCACGCTGCACGGAACGCCGTACCCGACTCCGCCTCCCGAGCCGATGCGTGAGGAGCTGTCGGCGCGCCATGCCGCCGATCCGGAAACGGCCCATCCCACCCGCCTGCTGATCATCGTCCTGATCTCGCTGCTGACCCTGGCCGGGCTGGCCTATGGCGGCGGCATCGCGGTGGACCGGATCCTCGAACAGCGCCGGATCGAGGCGCGGATGGGGCCGAAACCGCATCTTGCCCAACTGCCGGCGATCGAAGTGCCGCTGGGCGGGTCGCGGGCGGTGGAGATGCAGGTTTCGCTGGTGCTGGCGCCGAAGGTGAAGGCCGAGCGCGTGCTGCGCTACCAGGACCGCATCGCCGACCGCCTGTTCCAGACCGTCAGCCAAGTCGACAGCGAAATCCTGACCGGCCCCGGCTCCGCAACCTTCCTGAAGGCGCGCATCCGGGACGCCGTCAACCGCGAGGCGGGGACCGGGCTGGTCCGCGACATCTACATCGAACGCATGGTCGTCAAGTGACGCACGCGGGGCTCGTTCGGCGATCCCCCTTGTCTTGTGCGGCGCAATAGCCTATGTAGGGCGTCTTGATCGCTGGAGGCTCGCGCGTCTCTTGAGCGAGACGCGCTGTGATTGCGCAACGGCAGCTCCTTAGGGGGCAAACGTCCCAAGGTTCTAGGGACGCTCTGGCCGCTGCATCGGATAGACGCCTCTCCCTCTATCGACCTCCTCCCGGCGAGTCCGCCGGTATGTCCCACGCCCGCCATCGGGGCGCGCGGGGCCGTGCCGTGTTGCTTTGAGAAGGTTGTTACGACTTGACGTTTTCCGAACTCGGCCTGCACCCGCTCGTCCTGAAGGCCCTCGAGGCGTTCGAATACACCACCCCGACCCCGGTCCAGCTCGCCGCCATTCCGCCGGCGCTCCAGGGCCGCGACATCCTCGCCACCGCCGAAACCGGCACCGGCAAGACCGCCGCCTTCATGCTGCCGGCGCTGACCCGCACCGCCGAGCTGCCGCTGAACGGCGCCGCCACCCCGCGCGTGCTGGTTCTGGCCCCGACCCGCGAGCTGGCCAAGCAGGTCACCGACGCCGCCCGCAAATACGCGAAGTTCATGAAGCTGAACATCGTGGACGTGGTCGGCGGCATGCCCTACCGCGAGCAGCTGCGCCTGCTGTCGCGTCCGGTTGACGTGCTCGTCTGCACGCCGGGCCGCCTGCTGGACCATGTCGCCCGCCGCCGCATCGCGCTGGACGAGGTCGAGGTGCTGATCCTCGACGAGGCCGACCGCATGCTGGACATGGGCTTCCTCGACGATGTCGAGACCATCGCCAAGTGCTGCCCGCCGACGCGCCAGACCCTGCTGTTCACCGCCACGCTGGACCGCCGCATGGCGCATCTGGCCGGCAACCTGCTGCGCAACCCGGAGCGCGTGGCCGTCGAAAGCCAGGCGACCGCCATCAACGTGGAACAGCGTCTGCACCATGCCGACGATCTGGACCACAAGCGCCGCCTGCTGCAGCATTTCGCCGCCCAGGAAGAGGTCGGCAAGGCGATCATCTTCGCCGCCACCAAGCGTGATGCCGACACGCTGGCCGAGGAGCTGAGCGCCGCCGGCCATGCCGCCGCCGCCCTGCACGGCGACATGGACCAGACCAAGCGCAACCGCACGCTCCAGCGTCTGCGCACCGGTCAGGTCCGCCTGCTGGTCGCCACCGACGTCGCCGCCCGCGGCATCGACGTGCGCGACATCACCCACGTCATCAACTTCGACCTGCCGCGCTCGGCGGAGGACTATGTCCACCGCATCGGCCGCACCGGCCGCGCCGGCGCCTCGGGCGTCGCGATCTCCTTCGCCGCCCGCGCCGACCGCGAGACCCTGGTCCGCATCGAGCGCTACACGAAGGCGACGCTCGAGGTGCATGTGGTGCCCGGCCTGGAGCCGACGCGCCCCTTCACCACCGGTGGTGCCGGCCGTCCGGCCGGGCGCAGCGGCCGTCCGGGTGGCGGCGGCAAGCCGTGGCACCGCAACGGCGAGTCCAAGGGGCCGCACGCCCCGCGCGGTCCGCGTCCGGACTATGCCCGCAATGACAACCACCGCGGCGACGCCCGTCCGGACCATGGCCATGCCCGTCGTGAAGCCCACGGCAACGGCAAGCCGGCGGCCCGTGCGAAGAGCTGGTAAGTCTTGCGTTTGAAGTGATGGAGGGGGCGTCGCCGGTTGGCGGCGCCCCTTTCGTTTATCCGCCCCGCTTCCACACCGTCGTCTCGATGTAGCGGCTTGCCAGGAACCGGTAGGTCTGCTTCTGCAACGCCTCCACCTTGGGCGAGCGTTCCATCGTGATCTCGTCCCAGCCCTGCAGCAACTCCTCCCATTCCAGCAGCTTGGCGCGCAGATCGTCACGGATCTTGCGGATGAACTGGACGGTGGGGTGGAAGTTGCGCAGCGCGCCGACGATGTCGCCGGTCTGGGCGTCGGCCTGATCGAAGATCATGTCGTATTCGCGCAGCGGCTTGCGGATCAGCCCCTGCATGCGGTTCAGTTCGCTGCAGAAGGTCCGGTCGGTGCGATAGATGGTGGCCAGCTTCGCCATCGCCTGATCGATGCGGCGGATGTGCCTGAAGCGGTCGCGCAGCGCCTCGATGTAGGACAGTTCCTGCGCCAGATCGTCGATTCGGTCGGTCAGATACTGTTCGGCGTTGGTGGTCAGCTTCAGCCGCTCGGCGATCTTGGCGAAGGCCGCCTTCATCTTCTCGTGTGTCTGCGGATCATCCAGCAGCTGTTCCAGTTGCGACTGGTCGGAAACGATGATCTCGTTGCCGGTGAAGGAGGAGACGATCTGCATGGTCAGCCGCCCTTTGGCGGTGATGCGGTGCCTGTCCTCCACCGACCACGAGGCGCGGCCGTCCAGCAGTTCGCCCGGAATTTCCTCGCCCGGCCGGATCTGCTTCACGAAGGCCAGCCCCTGTTCGATGATCTCCAGCAGGCGGGCGTCGTGGGTGCCGTCCTCGATCTGGAAGGACTCCATCAGGGTGGGGAAGGCCAGCGCCGCCTTCAGGTCACCCAGCAGGATGTTCAGAACCGGTTCCTTGCTGTTCGGCTCCTGGCAGAAGAAGGCGCCGGGCAGGCTGAAGACCTTGTGCTGGAAATCGAAATGCGTGTCTCGCATCGGCTGGACCAGAACATTCTCCTGCGCGGCCTTTTCGGCGACGCCGGAGTCGGAAGCGGCGTCCGGGTTGGCGTCCGTCTCCGGGACGGCTTCCGAGGAGGGGGTGGTCTCGTCGCTGCTGGAGGTATCGGTCATGGGCGGGGAGGGGACTCAAAGGCCGGAGGAGGGGGCTGTCGATTGCTTGTGCAGCCTACAGCAGATCGCGCAGACGGAACCACATCATTGCGAGGACCAGCGCCGGCGTGCGGAATCGCCGCCCGCCGGGGAACGGCATGTGGGGGATGCGGGCGAACACGTCGAACCGCCCGGCGGTGCCGCTCACCGTCTCCGCCATCAGCCGTCCGGCCATGCCGGCCAGCGCCACGCCGTGGCCGGAATAGCCGTGGGCATACAGCGTCGTCGGCGACAGCCGACCCAGATGCGGCATGCGGTTCATGGTGATGGCGACCCGCCCGCCCCAGAAATACTCGACGCGGGCGTCCTTCAGCTCCGGATAGATCGCCAGCATCTTCAGCCGCATCGCCTGCTTCAGACCCGGCGCGTCCACCCCCGAATAGCTGACGCCGCCGCCGAACAGCAGCCGGTGGTCGGCGGAGCGGCGGAAATAGTCCAGCGAGAACTTCATGTCCGACACCGCGATGTTCGTCGGCAGCAGCGCGGCGGCCCGCTCAGGCCCCAGCGGCTCGGTGGCGATCATGTAGGTGGCAACCGGCATGATCTTGCGGTCCAGCGCCGGGGCCAGCCCGCCCAAATAGGCATTGCCGGCCAGGATCAGGTGCTTCGCCGTCACCCGGCCGCGCTCGGTGCGGACCCAGGGCGCGGCGCCACTGTCCATGGCGAGGGCGCGGCTGTTCTCGAAGATGCGCACCCCGGCGGCATCGGCGGCGCGGGCGAGGCCCAGCGCGTAGTTCAGCGGGTGCAGATGGCCGCTGCCCTCGTCCAGCAGGCCGCCGATATAGGCCTCGCTGCCGACATGGGCGCGGATGCCGGCGCGGTCCAGCCGCTGCACCCGGTCATAGCCGTAGTCGTCGCGCATTTCCCGCTCCAGCGCCGCCACGTCCTGCATGTGGCGCGGCTTCAGCGCGGCATAGGCGAAGCCCCAGGTCAGGTCGCAGGCGATGGCGTGGCGCTCCACACGCTCGGCCAGCTGGGCCTTGGCCTCCTCGCCGAACTCCCACAGGCGGTGGGCGTCCTCCTTGCCCATCCAGCCCTCGATGGCCGCCATCGGCTTGTTGTAGCCGGTGATGATCTGCCCGCCGTTGCGGCCCGACGCCCCCCAGCCGCAGCGCTCGGCCTCCAGCAGCACGACGTCGAAGCCGCGCTCCGCCAGTTCCAGCGCCGCGGTCAGGCCGGTATAGCCGCCGCCGACGATGCAGACGTCGCAGGCGGTCTCCCCCTCCAGGACGGGATGGTCGGCACGGGGCGCGGCGGAGGCCGCGTACCAGCTGTTCAGGTATGTGGCTTTCGGCATGGCCGCAGTTAAGTCCCAGCCGATGGGGGAGGTCAACGGAAAGGCGGCCTTTTCACCGAAGCGTCATGCGGAACCCTCTGGCGCGGTCCGCCGGAACGGCGTCATAGTGTCGCTGTCGTTCACAGCACGGAGGGGGCTGCCCATCGCCCGGAGCGGTCCGCCATACCCATGGGTTTTATGGAAGACTTCATCAAGAAGAACCGCATTACCGAAGTCGAATGCCTTGTGCCCGACATGTCGGGCATCGCGCGGGGAAAGATCGTCCCCGCCGAGAAGTTCCTCCGCATCCTGCGCGACCGTGGCCTGCGCCTGCCCGAGGCGATCTTCGTCCAGACCGTGACCGGTGAATTTCCCGACGACGAGGACATCACCTCGGACGAGAATTCCGACATCTACATGATCCCGGACGAACGCACGATCCGCTTCGTCCCCTGGTACAACGAGCCGACGGCCCAGGTCATCACCGACTGCGTCTATGCCGACGGCAAGCCGGTCGACGTGTCGCCCCGCCATGTCCTGAAGCGCGTGCTGGCGTTGTACGAGGAGCGCGGCTGGAAGCCGCTGGTGGCGCCGGAGCTGGAATTCTTCCTGGTCCAGGTCAACAAGGACCCCGACTATCCGCTGGTGCCGCCGGTCGGTCGCAACGGCCGGATGGAAAGCGGCCGACAGGCCTTCGGCATCGACGCCGTCAACGAATTCGATCCGATCTTCGAGGCGGTCTATGATTTCTGCGAGAAGCAGGACATCGACATCGACACGCTGACCCACGAGGCCGGCGCCGCCCAGATCGAGATCAACTTCAACCATGGCGACGCCCTGGAACTGGCCGACCAGGCCTTCCTGTTCAAGCGCACGGCGCGCGAGGCGGCGATGCGCCATAACATCTACGCCACCTTCATGGCCAAGCCGATGCAGGGCGAACCCGGCAGCGCCATGCACATCCACCAATCCGTGGTGGACACCGACAGCGGCCGCAACCTGTTCGCCAATCCCGACGGCACCGACAGCGCCCTGTTCATGTCGCACATCGCCGGGCTTCAGAAATACCTGCCCTATGCGATGCCGCTGCTGGCGCCCAACGTCAACAGCTACCGCCGGCTGGTCCCCAACTCCGACGCGCCGATCAACGTGCATTGGGGCCGCGACAACCGCACCACCGGCCTGCGTGTTCCCGTTTCCCAGCCCGACGCCCGCCGGGTGGAGAACCGGGTGGCCGGCGCCGACGCCAACCCCTATCTCGCCATCGCCGCGTCGCTGGCCTGCGGCTATATCGGCATGATCCAGGGGCTGGAGCCGAACGACCCGATCAAGGGCTCCGCCTACCGCCTCGCCTTCACCCTGCCGCGCCACCAGTCGGAGGCGCTGACCAAGTTCAACGCCTGCAAGCCGCTGAAGGAAATCCTCGGCGAACGCTTCATCGACGCCGTCGCCTGCGTGAAGGAGGCGGAGTACGAGGCCTACAACCGCGTCATCAGCTCGTGGGAACGGGAAAACCTG
>NZ_CAMLJP010000083.1 GCF_946480385.1 uncultured Azospirillum sp. | reverse complement strand
ACCGGCGGCTTCACCGGCACCGGACGCGGCGGCTGCGGCGGCTCGGCGCAGGAGCTGAGCAGCAGCGCGCTGGCCGCCAGCGTCGCGTAGAAGGGCAGCTTCATCCCTGTCATTCCCTCATCTGGTGTATGGCGCTTTGGCCTTCGACCGAAGAGGGTAATGCCGATAATCGTTATACGGGTAGTGCTATCGCGTTATGACGCTGAAAAATGGATGACGGGACGGTCATCAGCCTGTCCCCTTCTCTGGCAGGAGAAGGGGACAGTGCCGGTGGACCAGCCCCAGTTACCCCGACGTTGTTACCCCCGACGCAGATCCAGAGTCATCGGGAATTGCGGGTTGCGTTCCTCGGCCGGGGCGTCCATCGGGCCGGGGGTATGGCCGAAGGGGAAGAAGCGGGCCAGACGGCGGCCCTCCGCCTCGTTGGCGTTGACCGGGAAGGTCTCGTAGTTGCGGCCGCCCGGATGCATGACGTGATAGGTGCAGCCGCCGATCGACCGGCCGGCCCAGCTGTCCAGAATGTCGAAGATCAGCGGGGTGTGGACGGGAATCGTCGGATGCAGGCAGGACGGCGGCTGCCACGCGCGATAGCGCACGCCGCCGACGAACTCGCCCTCCACCCCGGTCGGGATCAGCGGCACGCGCCGGCCGTTGCAGGTGATGACGTGGCGGGCGTCGATCAGGCCGGTGACGCGGACCTGCACCCGCTCCACCGAGCTGTCGACGTAGCGCACGGTGCCGCCGCCGCCCGGCTCCTCGCCCAGGACGTGCCAGGGCTCCAGCGCCATGCGCAGTTCCATGGTGATTCCGCGCTGGCTGACATGGCCGTAGACCGGGAAGCGGAAGTTGAAATGCGGCGCGAACCAGTTGTCTTCCAGCGGATAACCGTGGTCGCGCAGGTCCTGCAGAACGTCGGCCATGTCCTGCTGGACGAAATGCGGCAGCATGAAGCGGTCGTGCAGCTCGGTACCCCAGCGCACCAGCTTGCCCTTGTACGGGTGCTTCCAGAAGCGCGCGACCAGCGCCCGCATCAGAAGCTGTTGGGTCAGGCTCATCTCCGCATGCGGCGGCATCTCGAAAGCGCGGAACTCGACAAGGCCGAGGCGGCCGGTGGAACTGTCCGGCGAATAGAGCTTGTCGATGCAGAACTCCGCCCGGTGGGTGTTGCCCTGCACGTCGACCAGCAGGTTGCGCAGCACCCGGTCGACCAGCCAGGGCGGGCAGTTGCCGCTCGCCGCCGCCTGATCGATCTGGTTGAAGGCGATCTCAAGCTCATAGAGCTGGTCGTCGCGCGCCTCGTCCACGCGCGGGGCCTGGCTGGTCGGGCCGATGAACAGGCCGGAGAAGACGTAGGACAGTGCAGGGTGGTTCTGCCAGTAAGTGATGAGGCTGCGCAGCAGGTCGGGCCGGCGCAGGAAGGGGCTGTCGGCCGCGGTGGCGCCGCCCATCACCACATGGTTGCCGCCGCCGGTGCCGCAATGGCGCCCGTCGATCATGAACTTTTCCGCCCCCAGGCGGCTTTGGCGCGCATCCTCGTACAGAGCGATGGTGTTGCGCACCAGATCGTCCCAGCTGTGGGCGGGGTGGATGTTCACCTCGATCACGCCGGGGTCGGGGGTGACGGCCATGGAGTTCAGGCGCGGGTCCTTCGGCGGCTGATAGCCTTCGATGACGACCGGCATCTCCAGCTCGACCGCCGTCGCCTCGATCTCCACCAACATCGCCAGATAGTCCTCCAGCGTGCTCATCGGCGGCATGAACAGGTGCAGGCGTCCGTTGCGCGCCTCGCAGCTCAGGGCAGTACGGACCACCCACCACGCCGACTTGCCTTCCTCCGGCAGTTCGTCGCGGATCTCCGCCATGATGCGCTGGCGCTGGGCGATCCGCTTGTCGGTGTGGACGCCGCGGTCGGACTCCTGGACGGCGCCGCGGATTTCCTGCCGGCGCTGCACCGGATGAGGCGGAAGCGGGTCGCGATCCTCGAACGGGTCGGTTTCCCAGGCATAGGGATAGTCGGACTTCGACACCCAGGGCAGCGAGCCCAGCGGCAGGCGGTAGCCGACCGGGCTGTCGCCGGGGATCAGCAGCAGCTTCTCCTGACGCAGCGGCCATGTGCTGGACAGCCAGACCGGCCCCTGCTGGGTCATGCGCCGGTTGATCGGCATGACGAAGCCCACCGGCTCGTTCAGGCCGCGGGTGAAGACGCGGGTCAGCCGCTCGCGCTCCTCCTTGTCGTCCAGCTTGCTGTTCAGCGGATCGACATTGATCGGAAGCTGAGATTCCTTGCGCAGGTAGTGCCAGGGATCCTCATAGGCGCCGAGCACCAGATTGGGGTCGAGGCCCAGCCTTTTTGCCAGCGCCATCAGGAACACGCCGGCATCCTGGGCGGTGTGGCCGTAATCGGTGTCCTCGCGCGCCAGCAGGTCGCTGTTGGCCCACAGCGCCTCGCCGTCGCGGCGCCAGTAGAGCGTCATCGCCCAGCGCGGCAGCGATTCGCCGGGATACCATTTGCCCTGGCCGAAATGCAGCAGCCCGCCGGGAGCGAAACGGGCCATCAGCCGGTGGATCAGGTCGGCGGCCATCTTCCGCTTCTGCGGACCCAGCGCGGTGGTGTTCCACTCGGCGCCGTCCATGTCGTCGATGGAGACGAAGGTCGGCTCGCCGCCCATGGTCAGGCGGACGTCCTCGGCCTTCAAGTCCTCGTCCACCCGGTGGCCCAGCGCTTCGATGGCAGCCCATTGCTGCGGGGTGTAGGGCTTGGTGACGCGCGGCGCCTCGTAGATGCGGGTGACCGACATCTCGTGGCCGAATTCGACCTCCGCCTCGTCGACGAGACCGGAGATGGGGGCGGCGGACGACGCGTCGGGCGTACAGGCCAGCGGGATGTGACCCTCGCCCGCCAGCAGGCCGGAGGTGGGGTCAAGCCCGACCCAGCCGGCGCCGGGCAGGAACACCTCCACCCAGGCATGCAGGTCGGTGAAGTCGCTCTCCGGACCTGACGGGCCGTCCAGCGCCTTCTGGTCGGCGGTCAGCTGGATCAGGTAACCGGAGACGAAGCGGGTGGCCAGCCCCAGGTGACGCAGGATCTGCACCAGCAGCCACGCCGAATCGCGGCAGGAGCCGGTGCGCTTGGTCAGCGTCTCCTCGCAGGTCTGGATGCCCGGCTCCATCCGGATGACGTAGCCGATGTCCTGCTGCAGCTGCTGGTTCACCGCCACGAGGAAGTTGATGGTCGGCGTCTTTTCGCGGGGGATGTTCTTGAGGTAGGCCGCCAATTCCGGCCCCGGCTCCTCCGTCTCCAGATACGGGCGCAGCTCTCGCTGCAGCCAGTCTTCGTAGACGAAGGGGATGTGGCTCGCCTTCTCCTCCAGAAAGAAGTCGAAGGGGTTGATCGCGGCGATCTCGGCGACCAGATCGACCTCGACGATGAATTCGCGCGTCTTTTCCGGGAAGACGAAGCGGGCCTGGAAATTCGATTGCGGATCCTGCTGCCAGTTCAGGAAATGCTGTTTGGGCGTGACCTTCAGGGAATAGCTGAGGATCGGTGTCCGGCAATGGGGCGCCGGCCGCAACCGGATGATCTGTGGGCCGAGCGACACCGGCCGGTCGTAACGATAGATCGTCTTATGGTTCAGCGCGACGTGGATCGCCATGGAAAACCCCGCCTCATGCCTGTTCGATGATGTTCGCGCCCCGGTTAGGTCGAGGGTCGCCGTTGCAACGGTAACACCGATGGATCCGACCCGACAGAGCGCCCCGGCACCGATCCTACCGCAGTTGCGAAAAAGTCACGAAGTTGCGGATGACGCGCGCTGCGGCTTTCTTCCGTTCGCGTTACCCTTTATATCCTAAGCGATCGGAGTATCGCAGCGGCGGGAATTCGCGTCTGGATGGTGTCGGTGGCGGCTTCTTCACTCATGGGCGGCAACCGCGGTTCGGGCGGTGCAGGCGATGCCGGCCCCGGCGGCGCCGGGCGGGGGGTCGTCACCGGAAAATACTTCAATTTCAAGCCGCTGCCGCCGTCGGCCGACATCCTCGGCAATCCGCTGGTCGTCCCCAACCTGCCGACGCACAAACTGCCGAAGGAAACCTTCGGCAGCCGCGTGAAGCGGTTTTTCGCCCGCATGAATCTCGGCAGCCAATCGGCCGACACCAAGCTGCGCTGGAAGCTGCACGACACGATCGAGGCGACCATGGCCTCGCTGTCGCCCGCCGTCACGCTGGTGGCGGAAAGGCGGGCGCCGGCGAAGAACAGGAAGCTGTCGGTTCCGGTCGTCGTCGTGCGCCATCCCTATCACCTGCGCCATGTGTTCGAGATGCTGCCGAACATCCCCGACACATTCGCGGTGGAGCGGCGTTTCCTCGAACTGTTGATGACCCGCGCGCTGAAGCGCTACGGCGAGCAGATGGCGCTCATCAAGGGCAGCGCCTTTTCGTTCGAGCACGAGGCGCGGGAGTATTTCTTTGCCGGCTTCCGCCTGGAAAAGCAGATCAAGAAGGTCAACAATCCGGACGAGCGATTCGCTGCGTTGCAGGCAATCCACACCAACTATTTCCATGGCCGCAACTATTATTACTATGCGCTGCTGCGGCGGGAGAAGCTGGCACCGGACAACAAGCTGTTCATGCTGTTCGCCCGCGCGGTCTATTTCATGGCGCGGATCGACTGGAACGGCGAACTTCTGGAAAAGCCGAATCCGCGCATGCTGCCCCGCCGCGACGACATGCTGTTTTTCGTGGAGCGTGACAAGTCGGTCGTGACGCGCTATCGCACCGACCAGGATTTCCAGCGTCAGGTCAAATCTGTGCTGGAGGCCTTTCCCGCTTCGTGACGTTCCGTTTCCTTATCCAAGGTTTCCTGCGATGCGCGCCCTGTCCCTGGTCGGCGGTTTCCTGGCTGCCGGCTCCCTGCTCGCGGTGCTGACCGCAGTCCCGGCCTTTTCGGCTCCGGCGGATACTCCCTCGCCGGAGGCCGCCGCTCCGGAGACGGCAGTGCCCGGCTGCGAGGCGGCGGAGACGCCGACGGCGCAGCTGATGTGCCGCGATGCGAAGCTGGCGGCGGCCGGCGCGGCGATGGATGCGGCGTTGGCGGCCCTTGGCGCCACCACAGACGATAGCGGCCGTGCGGCGATCGAGGACAGCCAGACCGTCTGGCGGGCAAAGCGGGACGAGTCCTGCCCGGTGACCGCAGCCGATCTGGCCGACGCGAAAGCGGCCAAGACGCGCACGGACTGCCTGATGCGTGTCATCCGCAAGCGGACGACGGCGCTGGAGGCGGAGCGGCAGGCCCGGTCACGGCCGGTGGGCGATCTGCCGCTGTCCGTCACCGGCGCCGCGGCCCGCCGCTTCGCCGCACCCCAACCGATGGTGCCGCCGGTCGATCGCAAGGTCTCGCTGTCGACGCTGGCCGGCCGCTGGGCGAAGGCCGATCCGGCCGACCGCACCGCCATCGACGATTGCCGTAGCTCTTATCTGGACATCGGCTCCGACCGCAGCCTCCACGCCGTGGAGCCGCGGCTGCAGCTGTTCCCGCTGAACGGCACGCTGGCGGCCGACGGTGATCCCGTACAGGGCGTGGCGCTTCTGCCGACCGGTCCGGTGGACGGTGCCCAGCCCGAGGCGACGGCCGGCTCTGCGCCGGGAACTGCGTCAGGAATTGCGGCACCGCTGGCGACCCTGCGGCTTCTGCCGGCCGATTCGCCGCGGTTCGACCGGCTGATCCTGCGCATGGAACCGCCGGCCAGCTTCGCGGCGGAATTCGTCCGCTGCCGCTGATTAGGGGGGCCGGCGACAGCCGGCTCCGCTCGTACCGTCGGTCGCGCTTCACACGGTCGGAATGGTGCCTCCGTCGATGACGTATTCGGTGCCGGTTATGGTCCTGGCACGGTCGGAAGCGAGGAACGCTATCAGGTTGGCGACATCGTCCGGCTTCGATGGTCCGCCGATGGGAATGCCGCCGAGCGAGTCCATGATGATCCGCTTGCCGCCTTCATAGTCGGTGCCGGCGTCCTTCGCAAGCCGCTCGGCCAAACGTACCGCGGCCTCGGTCTCGATCCAGCCGGGCGAGACGCGCACTACGCGGACGCCCTTGGGCGAGACCTCCTTGGACAGGCTCTTGCTGTAAGTCGAGAGCGCGGCCTTCGCAGCGGCATAAGCCGTCGTCGACTGGGGCAGGGGCAGCTCGCGCTGTATCGAGGTCACGTGGATGACCACACCATGGCCCTGCGCCGCCATCGCCGGCACAAGCTCGCGGTCGAGCCGGATCGCGGGCATCAGATTCAGATCGAGTTCCCAGCTCCAGACCGCGTCGTTCAACGCCGCGAATCCGCCTGCGGGAGCGGAAGATCCACCCAGCATGTGAACGATGACATCGATCCCACCCAAGCGTTCGCGCACCGCCGCCGCGAGCTTGGCGCAGCCATCCGGGGTCGTCAGATCCGCGGAGACGAACATCGCCTCGTCCATCCCGTCCGGACGCGAGCGGGCCGCCGTCAGCACACGAGCCCCGAGTTCGCAAAACAGCGCGACGGTGGCCGCACCGGCGCCGCGCGTGCCCGATGTGACGAGCGTCCGCTTGCCGTCCAGGTTGATGAAGGGGCTCATGGGTTGATCTCCAGGCCGGCAATCCTGCTGCCCGAAACCCGGAACGCAAAGACCATCCTGGCAGGACTGCCGGGGAACTGACCGGCCACGTTCATGAGAACCCTGGTGGTCTGGCCATCATCAGTCGATTCAAGCGGTTCGATCACGTGCTTGTACTTGCCCTTCGCAGCTCGCCACCACGCGCCGATCGCTTCAAGACCACTGTGAGTCCTACCTTCATCCTTGACGGCGGCATCCGGTGCGAAGGCATCGGTCAGCGCCACGCCGTCGTTCCTTCCGTCTGCATCGATGTAGGCCAGGACCGGTGAAGGGAGTGTCATCGCGCCATTTCTCCTGATCGAAGTTCCGTTGTCCTTTCCAAACTAGGTTTGGACATCTGTTTCGATAATCGGGATAAAGCTGGATGAGGCATTTCGATAGACGGGATAATGCGCGAGGCTGAACTGAACGATCTGGATGCGGTCATCGCCATCGCGCGACGGGGCACCTTTCGCGCGGCGGCCCTCGATCTGGGTATGTCGACGACAGCGCTCAGCAACGCCATCGGCAAACTCGAAGCGGGCCTCGGCGTTCGCCTGTTCAACCGGACAACGCGGAGCGTCTCGCTCACCGATGCCGGGCGGGTGTTCGTCGAGCAGGTTGGTCCGGCATTGCAGGATGTCCACGGTGCCCTGGAAGCCGTGCGGTCGCAGCAGATCGTTCCGTCGGGTACACTTCGCATCAATGTCTTCGCCACAGCGGCGCGCGAACTCCTCTCGCCGCTGGTGCTGGAGTTCCTGCGCCGCCATCCGCAGGTGCATGTCGACCTCGTCACCGAAGGGCGGATGGTGGATATCGTCGCCGAAGGGTTCGACCTCGGTGTGCGTGCGGCCGACCTCGTACCAACCGACATGATCGCGGTTCCCCTGGGTCGGCCGCAGCGATATGCGGTCGTCGGGTCGCCGGCATATTTCGCGGCGCATGATCGGCCGCGCATGCCGCCCGACTTGCTCGGTCACCCGTGCATTCGTGTCCGCCTGCCGAACGGAGCCCTGTTCCGGTGGCAGTTCGAGAAGGACGGACAGGTGGCACAGATCGATGTAAATGGACCGATCACGCTGGACGAGGCCAGTCTGGCGCGAATCGCCGTCCTCGAAGGCGTGGGCCTTGGCTTCTTCATGGAACCGGACGTGCGGGCCGACATAGAGGCGGGCCGTCTCGTTCGCGTTCTCGATGACTGGACCCCGCCGCGTTCCGGGCTCTGCCTTTACTATTCCGGACGGCGCAACCCGTCGGCCGCCTTCAGGGCCTTCATCGGCCTCGCCCGCGAACTCGGTACGAAGGGCGGCGCTCTAGGATCGTGACACGAGGAATCGCACGGTCATCGACAGCCGTTCACCCGGCGGCAGGGCGATCACCCCGGCACCGGGTTCCTGTTGTCGGTTCAATGCATCGGTCATGTGGGTGACCGGCTCCAGGCACAGATAGGGCTCGCCGGGCGGCGCGTAGACGATCAGGTGACCGGCCGGCCCGTCGGCCAGCATGGTCAGGCGCAACTGCTCGCGCGGGCGGTCCAGCGTCGCGGAGCCGTTCCAACCGGTGAAGCCGTTGTCCAGAGCCACATGGTCCATGGTCACGCCATGGCGGAAATCCCAGGCCGCCGGCACCGGGCGATTCCGGCAGGGCAGGATGGTGTCGTCATTCTCCCAGACGGTCTGGACGCCGGCGGTCACGCGGCTGCCCGGCGACCTCACCAGATATGGGTGCAGCCCCAGTCCGGCCGGCATGTCGCTGTTCGAGTCGTTGATGAGGTCGAGCGTGACGGTCAGCCCTTCGCCATCCAGCGCCACCGTCTGCGCCGCGCGATAGCTCCAGGGCCAGTCGTCGGCCCTGTGAGCGAACACCATGCGCAGGGCGTCGTCGGTGACGGCCCCCACGCTCCAGGGGGATGACCAGCCGTGGCCATGGATCCGATGGGGCGATCCGGAATCGGTGGCGAGCACGACTTCCCGGCCTTGGAAAACGAACCGACCACCACCGATGCGGTTGGAAAAGGGGACCAGTGGGAAACAGGCCATGTCCGGGGCGAAATTCCCGGCCAGTGCGCCGTCGGAGGCCCGCCGGAACAGTTCGACCGGGCCATCGGCGGTGGACAGGCTCCAGCTCGCCAGCGAACCGCCGCACTGCGGGACCGCGGTGAGCGTCATCGGCCCGTGCCGCAACGCGATGATGGTGCCCGTCCGGATCATGCGTTTCTCCCATCGTCGGCGTCCCGATTCTTATCGCACATGCGAAGGCCGAAGGAAACGGTCGCCACCGGCAAGGCCCCGGCTGCCTCGACGCTGACACAGTTCATCTGTTTTTGTCGAAAAATGTGGGTATCGTACACTCGTCATTTACCCTCGTTGCGCGACGATGCCCGTTCGGCGCCGCTCCCCGGCGGATGCGGAATGCCGGTTGTATCGACAACGCGGAAGTGGCGCCGGTGTTGCGTCCCGGCTGCGCAATCCGTCACGTCCAGGAAAGGTCCGGAGTGTCCACTCCCCAGCTCAGCCGCGCGATGCCGACTCCGTCGTCGGCCATGGCCACGCTCGACGAGGTGGAGTCGTGCGACTCGCTGCCGGACTACCACGCGCTGCCGGCGCGGCTGGTGATCGGCGCGGTGCTGCGGTCGTATCTGGACCCGCTGTTCCTGACCCCGACGGAACTGATCCACCTCGCCAAGCCGCTGAAAGGCTGCCTGGAACAGGGGACGCTGATCGAAGCGGCCCTGAGCAAGGTCGCGGCAGCCCAGGCCCGTGCGCCGGGACAGGAGCAGCAGACGCGCAAACGCGCCATCCGTGCCGCGGTGGACGAAAGCTGGACCAAGGCGCGCGCCGCCCAGGCCGCCTTCGCCGCCATGCCGCGCGGCCGCAAGCCGGTGGACTGGCTGCTCTCCCAGGGGGCCAAGACCCCCACCGGCGATGCGGAGTACGACCTGCATGTCGCCATCGCCCTGGAACTGGTGGAGATCAAGAGCTGGAACGGCAAGCTGGACCGCCTGCTCGAACTGCACCAGTGGGACCGGGACGAGCGGCTGGCCGCGGCGGTCGATGGGGTGATCGGCGATGTCCTGGCCTCCACCGCCGCTGGAGCGGAACTGTTCGGAACCAATCTGCTGCCTGGAACGCTGCTGTCCACCCTGTGCGACATGCTGTTCGGCCGCATCGGCATGGATGCCATCGGACCGAACCGCGTCGGCGTGCTGAACGCCCTGTTCCGCCAGGGCAAGCTGCCCCATGCGAAGGCCGCGGTGCTGGACCGCATCCGCCGTCAGTTGAAGGCACCGCAACCGCTGGGCCGCGGTGCCTTCGACCAGGAGGCGGAGATGCTGAAGACGCTGGTCGGGCATCTGCTCACCCGCGACGGGCTGGTCGGCGGTGCGGCGATGGCCGATGCGCTGACCGTCCGCTACTCGCGCCGGCTGGAGCAGGGAGGGGCCAGCGCCTATCGCCGCTCCATCGTCGGGATGGGCGAAGGGCAGTCGGACCTGATCTGCCGCATCCACTACCTGACCCGGATCGCCGCCGTTCCGGCTGCCGAGCGCCATGCCGATGAAATCCTCGCCTCCCTCGACGCGGCGGTCTGCAACGAACTGCTGATCGAGAACATGCTGGTGCAGACGCCGGACACGGCACTGCTGGAACGGGCATTCACCCGCGCGCTGGCGGCCATCCGCTCCGCGCCACTGCCGGCGGATGCCTGCGAGCGGATCGCCGGCCGCGCCCAGCGGGCGGTCGACGATTTCGTGAAGACCGGGCAACTCGCCGTTCGTCTGAAGCAGGTGGAACCGGTCCTGCGCCGCCGCACCATCCGGCTGGCGGAGGTGGCCTGCTCCGGCCTGATCCGCGAGGATGGCGCCCTGCCGCTGATGCGCCAGCACATCCTGGAGATCGTCCGCCAGCCGCAGTTCCAGGCGGAACTCGCCCAGCCCGAAAGCGAGGTCGCCCAGGCGGAGGTGCGACGGCTGCTGGAACTGCTGGACCGGCTGCGCCAGATGACGACCGCGCCCGCACCCCCGCCTATTTTGCCGCCCGTCTTGCCTCCCGCTCCGCCGGCCACGGTGGAAGTGGCGCCTCCGCCGTCCAGGGCAGTTCGCAGCGCCGAGACAATCCTTCATCCAGCCAGCCAGCAACGGGGTGTGGCCGGCGCGCCCCCCGCGATCGCCGACGACACCGCGGGACTATGCCCAAGCTGCTATTCCGCGAAAGGCCGGGCGGAGACCTGCGGCACCTGTGGCTTCCCGGCCAAATCGGACAACCGGCCGGGCGTGCATCTGGCGCCGGGGACGCTGCTGCATGGCCGCTACCGCGCCGGACGGGTGCTGGGGCAGGGCGGGTTCGGTGCCACCTATCTGGGATGGGACGACCGGCTGCAGGTGAAGGTGGCGATCAAGGAATATTATCCATCCAACCTGATTTCCCGCGTTCCGAACGCCGCTGCCGTCTCTCCTTTCTCCGACGAGCATGCGGAGACCTTCGCCGCCGGCCTCGCCAAGTTCCTGGAGGAGGCACGAACGCTCGCCCGCCTGCGCGACGTGCGCGAGATCGTCGGTATCCAGGACTTCTTCGAAGAGAACGCCACCGCCTATCTGGTCATGGAGCTGCTGGAAGGCCGCACCATGAAGAAATACCTCGCCGACTGCGGCGGCCGGATCGACGTGAAGCGAACGCTGTCGGTGGTGATGCCGATCGCCAAGGCGCTGCAGGCCATCCACGAGCAGGGCCTGATCCACCGCGACATCAGCCCGGACAACATCTTCCTGACCAATGCCGGCGAGCGCAAGCTGCTGGATTTCGGCGCCGCGAGGCAGACCGCCCGTCCGGGCGCCGGCCTGACCGTGATCCTCAAGCCCGGCTACGCCCCGCCGGAGCAATATTCCAACGAGGGGCGGCAGGGTCCCTGGTCGGACGTCTATGCGCTCTGCGCCACGATCTATCTGGCGCTGACCGGCCGCACCCCACCGGACGCAACCGCCCGCTTCATGAACGACAAGGTGCCGAAGCCGTCCGAACTGGGTGTGGCGCTGGCCCCCGGTTTCGAGAAGGTGCTGCTGTCCGGGTTGGCGATGCGCTGGCAGGACCGGCCGCAATCGATGAAGGAGCTGCTGCGCGCCATGACCAACGCGCTGGCCAGCGGGTGATCGGCGGAAATCGCTGCCAAGAAAAAAGGGACCGGCGCACCGGCCCCCCTTTCGCAAAACACCTGCAGAGGCGACGTTACTTCACGTCGGCCGCGACCTGCATCTTGATGATCTTGTCCGGGTCGGTGACCTGTCCGTTGCGGGACTGGCTGCCCTTCTTGATCATGTCGACGAATTCCATGCCCTCGACCACGCGGCCCCAGACGGTGTACTGGCGGTCCAGGAACTGGGCCGGGGCGAAGCAGATGAAGAATTGGCTGTCGGCGCTGTCCGGATCATTGGCGCGGGCCATCGACAGGGTGCCGCGGATGTGCGGAGCGCTGGAGAACTCGGCCTTCAGCTTCTTGCCGGAGCCGCCCATGCCGGTGCCGGTCGGGTCGCCGGTCTGGGCCATGAAGCCGTCGATGACGCGGTGGAAGACGACGCCGTCATAGAAGCCCTGGCGGGTCAGTTCCTTGATGCGGGCGACGTGGTTCGGCGCCAGGTCGGGCCGCAGTTCGATCACCACGCGACCGTCCTTCAGGTCGAGGTAAATGGTGTTTTCCGGATCCAAGGCCTTCGCCTCCCCTTGAGAAACTGTAAAGAACGAGACAGTGAAGATTGTGGCGAACAGGGCCGCCAGCAACGCGCGGGTCCACCGCTTCATGCGAAACACTCCGATGAGCCGAAATCCGCGCCCCGGACCATAGGGGAAAAGCGCGGGAATGCAAAGCCGCGCTGGCGGGGATGGCGCTCCGCCAAAAGTCACGGATGATTGCCACTCGTCCGGGTGTTCATCCAGACATGGACGTGGCATGCCGGTCGTGACGGGACTTCAGGGAAAGGACAGGGGCTTGAGGCTGGTACGGGCGATAGCCGGCACGGTGGCGGTCACGGTCACGCTGGCCGTGGTCGGGCTGGGCGGTGCGATCCTGGCCGGTCCGGCGCTGATCGGCGGGACCGCGACGCAGACCTTGCGCGACGCCGGCTTCACCGGGTCCGCGGTGACCGTCACCAGCCTGCGCATCGCCGATGGCTGGCGCGGCCTGCGGCTGGAGGTCGCCGTCGACAGCGGCCCGCTGGAGGCGGTGGCCCAGGCGCTCGACCTGCCGATGTCGGGAGGCGTGACGCTGTCCGGTGCGCTGGTGGTCGGGATGGACGGCGGCGCGGTGACCGTCGCACCCGTCGGCTGCCTGCCGGCAAAGGCGGAACGGCTCACGGTCGCCGGGCAGCCGCTTGGCCTGCCGCAGGGGGCGACGCTGTGTCCGGTGGGAGACACCCCGCTCCTGCGCTGGTCCCCCGATGCCATGGCGATCACGGCGGAGTTGCAGGCGCCGCGTCTCGATGTCCCCGCCAACGGACTGCGCGCTGAAAAAGTCCTGCTGCGGCTGGCGCAGGACGGCGGCGGCCGGCGCGCTGACGCCGTGGTCGGGCAACTGACCAACACCGCCAGGCCCGCGCCCGTTGTCCCGCTGGCCGTCGCAGTGCAGGCGGAACAGGCGGGGCAGGGGCCATGGACGATCGACGGCACCGCCAAGGGCGCGAACGGTCTCCTTACCGTCACGCTCGACGGCACATACGACCAGACGGCTGGCACCGGCAAGCTGGAGGCGGTGGCGAAGCCCTTCCGCCTTGCCCCCGATGGCCCCGGTCTCGCTGCCGTCTCGCCGCTCGCCGCGACCTTCCTGGAAAAGGCGTCGGGCACCCTGTCGGGCAAGGCGACGGTCGCGCTGACAGCGAAGGGCATGACCACGGCCGGACAGGCGGTGGTGAAGGGGCTTGCCGGTGCCGCAGGGCCGGTGACCGTCGCCGGGGTCAGCGGCACCATTGCCCTGTCCAGCCTGTCGCCCCCGGTGATCCCGGACGGGCAGAAGCTGTCCATCGGATTGCTGGATGTTGGCATTCCGCTGACTGATGGCACGCTGCTGTTCGGCTATGGCCGCGACGGGCGGCTGGATGTCGACCGCGCGGAATGGAACTGGGCCGGCGGCCTTCTGCGCGCCGACCCGTTCGAGCTGTCCCCCGAGAAGCCCAAGGGGCGGGTGACCCTGCATGCCGATCGGATCGACGCCGCCAAGCTGCTGGACCTGATCGCCGTCGACGGGCTGGCGGTCAGTGGCAAGCTGGCCGGCACCCTGCCGGTGGTGTTCGCCGGCGACCGCGTCACAATTGACGGCGGCCTGCTGGAATCGGCCGGTCCCGGCACCCTGCGCTACGACCCGGCCAAGCCGCCGCCCGCCCTGAAGGGGGAGGAGGGCAGCCCGACCGCCATGCTGATGGGGGCGCTGACCGACTTCCATTACGACACCTTGCGGATCACCATCGATGGGCAGGCCGGCGGCGAACTCAGCGCCGGCTTCTCGCTGCGGGGATCGAACCCGTCATTCTACGATGGCTATCCGGTTGCGCTTAACCTTAAGCTGTCCGGCGCGCTCGACCGGATTCTGCGCCAGAACCTCGACGTCTACCGGATCCCCGACACGCTGCGGGACCGGATGACCGGCTTCGACCAGAAGGACCCCTGACCGCCATTATGCTGACCAGACTCCCATCTACCGGCCTTGCGGCTGCTCTGCTGATTTCGGCCGCCGCTGCCGCCTGCGCTCCGACGGTGAAGATCGAAGCGCCCGACAAGCCCATCGAGATCAACCTGAACGTCCGGATCGAGCAGGAGGTGCGGGTCAAGCTGGAACACGACGTCGACGACGCCATCCGCAACGATCCCGCCCTGTTCGGCCTGCCCGCCGACTCCACGACCTCTTCCACGAAGGGGAAGAAGTGATGAAGACCGATTCCATCAGCCGCCGCCGTTTCAACCGGCTCGCCCTGTCCGCGCTGGCCGCCGGACTGCTGGTGTCCGCAATGCCGCAGTTGGCCTTGGCGCAGGATGCGCTGGCCTCAGCCAAAGCTGCCGGCCAGTTGGGCGAGCGTCCCGACGGTATGGTCGGCGTCGTCCCCGGCGCACCGGCCTCGGCCCAGGCGCTGGCGCAGCAGGTGAACGCCCAGCGCCTCGCCCGCTATCAGGAGATCGCCAAGGGCAACGGCACGGCTCTGGACAAGGTCCAGGCGGTGGCCGGCCAGCAGTTGATCGAGCGTACCCCGGCCGGCCAATACGTGATGACCGCCGCGGGCCAATGGCAGCGCAAGTGACCTCCGCGCCCGTGTCCGGCCAACGCGCCGTCGCCGATTTGCGCCGCCGTCTGGCCGGCAAGCCGGGCGACGGCGCGCTGCTGTCGGCCCTGTTCTCAGCCCTCGACTCGGTGGGGCAGGCCGGCACGCCGGAGGAGGCGGTCGCCCGCTCCAACCTCGGCGAGGCGTTGCGGCGCCAGGGCCGCCTTGCGGAAGCGGAATCGCATCACCGCAAGGCGTTGGCTTGGCTGCCGGATTTCGGCGGCAACCATTACAACTGGGGCGTGACCCTGCAGGCGCTCGGCCGCCCCGATGAGGCGGCGGCGGCTTATGGCGAGGCCGCCCGGCTGATGCCGCAATTCGCGCCCGCCCCCTGCAACCAGGGCGTCCTGCTGCGCGAACTTGGCCGACTTGACGAGGCGGAACCTGCCCTGCGCCGGGCGCTTGCGCTTGATCCGACCTTGGTGCCCGCCCGGCTGGCCCTGGCCGCTCTCCACCGCGACCGTGGTGACCTGGACAGCGCCGCCGCCGGATTCCGCGCATGCCTTTGCCTGCGGCCCGATTTGGCGGAGGGGCAGGCCAACCTCGCCTTGACGCTGAAGGATCGCGGGCAGCGCGGTGGCCCGGCGGAAGACGGCGCGGCGAGCATCATCGGCTTCGAACGCGCGCTGCGCATCGGCCTGCCCGACGCCGGCGGGGTGCTGGCCCAACTGGTTCAGCAACGCCGCCACCTCTGCCGCTGGGACGGGCTGAACGCTCTGTCGGGCAGGCTGGTCGAGTTGGTGCGGGAGGGACGGACGCAGCAGGCCCATCCCTGGATCTTCCTCGGCGAAGGGGCGGGACCGGCACTGGAGCGCGCCTGCGCCGAACGCTACGCCGCCTGGAAAACGCGCGGCATCCGTCCGGCCTTTCCGACCCGCAGCACCCGCGGCCCGAAGCTGCGCATCGGCTATCTCTCCGCTGACTTCCACGAACATGCGACCGCGGTGCTGATCGCCGAACTGATCGAACGGCACGACCGCGACCAATTCGAGATCGTCGGCTGCTCCTATGGGCCCGACGATGGCGGCCCGCTGCGCCGGCGGCTGGTCGCCGGGTTCGACCGCTTCATCGACCTCTCCGCCATGACGGACGGGGAGGCGGCCGGTCTGATCCACGAGGCAGGCGTCGACATCCTGGTCGACCTCAAGGGCCACACCCAGAACGCCCGCCCCGGCATCGCCGCCCATCGCCCGGCGCCGTTGCAGGCGCAGTGGCTGGGCTATCCGGGCACGCTGGGGAGTCCGGCCATCGACTATGTCATCGCCGATCCAATCGTGGCCCCAGCCGAGCACCAGCGCTTCTACAGCGAGCGCATCGTCCATCTGCCCGACAGCTACCAGCCGAACGACCGCAAGCGCGCCATCGGCCCGGTGCCGACCCGCGCCGACTGCGGGCTGCCTGACGACGCAATGGTCTTCTGCGCCTTCAACGCGTCTTACAAGATCGGACCCGAGCTGTTCGGCCGCTGGTGCCGGATTCTGGAGCGCGTTCCGGGATCGGTGCTGTGGCTGCTGGACGGACCGGCGGAGGTCGCGGTCAATCTGCGGCGAGCGGCGGCGGAGCGGGGATTGGCGCCGGAGCGGCTGGTCTTCGCCCCGCGCCTGCCGGGTCCGGCTCATCTGGCCCGCCACCGGCTGGCCGACCTGTTCCTCGATTCGAGCCCGGTCGGCGCCCACACCACGGCGAGCGACGCTCTGTGGGCCGGCCTGCCGGTGCTGACGGTCCTTGGCCGCTCCTTTGCCGGACGGGTGGCCGCCAGCCTGCTGCACGCGGTCGGACTACCGGATTTGGCGGTGTCGGATTGGGACACTTATGAGGCGACGGCGCGGCGCCTGGCCGAGCAGCCCGCCGAACTGGCGGCATTGAAGCTGCGGCTGGAGCAGGCGCGGGCGACTGCGCCGCTGTTCGACACCGGCCGCTTCGCCTGGTCCATCGAGGCGGCTTACGCCACGATGTGGGACATCCACGCGGCCGGCGAGCCGCCGCGCGGGTTTGCAATTCCGCCTCAGGGATAGGCGCAGCGGTCGCCGGTGACCTCGACGAAGGAGCGCTGAGCGGCGGCGATGGTGAAGCGGTACTCGCTGTTGTCGACCACCAGCGACTGGTGCAGCGGCAGCACGCCGCTGACGGTGGTGCCCTTGCCGCCGATGCCGGTGATGCGAATGGTCACCGGCTGGCCCGGATCGAACCAGCTTTCGGCATTGCCCTGGGCGTTGTGGGCCGATTGCCCCTCGCCGGTGACGGTCACGGTGCCGTTGCCGAAGGTCACGCCGCGCGTGCCGCCCTTCAGCAGCGGCGTGGTCAGGGTGAAGCGCTTGGTGTCGGTCGGCTGGCAGTTGCGCGGAATCTGCGCCTGCGAGATGACGAAGGCGAGGCGGTTGGCGTCCAGACCGCCCTTCAGACGTTCGGACACCAGCTGCGTCAGCTTGGCGAGGTCGCCGGTCGGCACCTCGCGCTGCAGCCGGCCTTCCAGTTCGCCCACGCGCGCCTCCGCGGTGCGGGCGGCGTGCTGCATCTGGCTCGCCAGCAGCTCCAGCTCGGCCTTCTGACGCGACAGGGTGGCGATCTCCTCCCGCAGGGTGACGTCGCGGCCTTTCAGCTGCTCGATCCCCATCTGGTAGGAAAACAACCCGACACCGAGCACCAGTGCCGCCAGCAGCACGAACTTGATCACGCCGGCCCGCATGCGTTTGCGGTAGCGTCTTTCGTAGTCGTAACGTCCCAGGGTCATGATTCCGGTCGCGGCGGGCTGTCTCGTCGGGCGTTAATGGCTAACGGCAACGGCCAAGGGATGCAACCCCCTGGCCGTCGGTACATGCAGCCTTTTCCCCCGATCAGCTCTTACTGGTTGGCCGAACTGCCGCCCAGGAAGCTGGCGTTGATGCCGGGGCTCTTGAACTCGCCGACATTCTTGAAGACCAGACGGAAGAAGATGGTGTTTCCATCCTTCTCGCCGGTCGTGCTGACGGTGTAGTCGCGGCGCGCGATGGTCTGGAAGACCAGGCATTCGTCCGAATAGGACAGCACGGCAAGGCTGGAGCGCGGACCCGGCTGCGGCTCCATCGCCTGGGTGTGGCTGACGCCCAGGCTCCAGTAATCGGTGAACTGCGACGACACCCCGAAGCTTGCCTGCTCCACCCGGTTGCGGGTCACCGCGTTGCGCGCGGTGGTCTGGTCGACATAGGTGTAGGAGGTCGACAGCCGCAGCAGCGGGACACCGGCCGTCGCGTTCAGCGAGTGGCGGCGCGGACGGAAGGTCTCGTGGTCGATGCGGAAGCCGTAATTGACGTCCAGCCAGTCGGCCGGCTGCAGGTCCAGGCGGCCGACATAGTCGGACACCCGCTCTTCCAGACCGGAATCGCCGGTGAAGCCGACATTGCTGTCGGTCAGGCGGATGCTCTGGCCCAGGAACAGGCTGGCCGACCCCTGGGTATTGCCGTAGATCGCCGTGCGCAGGCCATAGGTGAAGCGCATGCCGTCGTCCAGCCGGTCGATGCCGGTGAAGCGGTTGGGCTGCAGCAGGTTCACGTCGTCGAATTCGACGTCCAGGCTGTCTTCGTTCGGGAAGACGCGGCTGTTCGGCAGCTTCGGCGCAAAGGTCAGCTGCCCGATCGGCTCCACCAGCTGGGACGAGCTTTCGCCGTAGCGGACGAACGGATAGCGGACGGTGGCCTGCCCCTGCGGGAAGAAGCGGAAACGGCTGACGTTGTCGTTCCCGCGGGTCGTCGGATCCGCAGTGTTGAACTGCTGCGCGGTATAGCCGGCGACCAGCACGCTGCCCGACAGGGTGGTGACGAAGCCGGCATTGGAGACGATGTTGCGCTCCCAGCCCGGCTGCGCCACGAAGCGCTGCGTGTCCGGTCCGGCATTCTTGAAGCGCGACACGGCCAGCAGACTGGTATCGAACGACCAGCGGCCGCCCAGCAGGCTGCCCGGCTCGCCCAGCGCGTTGTACTGCGCATAGGGCAGGGCGACCGGCTCGGGGATGGAGTTCCCATACCGCATGTCCTGGAAGCTGTAGCCGGTGATCGCCGCATAATTCCGCCCGCGGAAGCCCTCCACATAGGCCTTGCTGGTCAGATAGTCTTCACGGAAATCGTAATAGCGGCGCAGGAAGGTCGGGTCGCTGGCCCGCTTGACGTCGAATCCGGCCCGCCACGTCTCGTCGATGTCGAACAGGCCGCGCGCCGCGACATAGCCGCGGGTGCGCGTTTCCTTCGGCACGATGGTGGTGTTGGCGACGTCGCCGCGGGTGATGGCGCCCTCCAACTCAAGGCGCCCGCTCTCGAACCGCTTGCGGTACTGGCCGCCGAGCAGCGGCCCCTGCTGCGAGTAGTAATGCAGGTCAAAGGTGGCGTCCTGGTCCGGCGCGATGTCCCAGTAGTAATGGGTCTTGAGGATCGCGCCGAGATTGGAATTGTTGCCGAAGGACGGTGTCAGGAAGCCGCTCTTGCGGTCCACCGACGGATCGGGATGCGACAGGTAGGGCGTGTAGGCGACGGGGATCCCGAAGATCTCCATCGTCGCGTCCTTGTAGCGGACCTCGTGCTCCTCGTTGTCGTGAACGATGCGCACGGCGCGGATCTGCCACAGCGGCGGACGGGTCGGGTCTTCCTTGCACAGGTCGCAGGGGCTGTAGACGCCGCGGTTGACGCGCGTCAGCCGGCCCTCGCGCCGCTCGCCCTCATTGCCGGCCATGCGGCCGTTGTCTGTCATCAGGACGCGGATGTTCTCGATGAACACGTCCTTCAGATTATCAGTCAGCTCGGCATAATCGGCGAAGACGATGTCGCCCGACGGCTCCACCAGCCGGATGTTCCCGGTGGCGGTGACGACCTTGGTCTTCTGGTTGTAGGTGATCTTGTCGGCGCGGACGCTGCGCTTGCCCTGCGCCAGCTCGACATTGCCGCTGGCGGTGACGACGCTGTTCGTCTCGTCGAAGGTGACCTGATCGGCCGTCAGCAGGACCGGATCCTGCTTGGACGCGGTGCCGGCGGCGTTTCCTTGGGCGGCGCTTCCCTGCACGGCCGCAGCGTCCGGCTTCGCCCCCGGAGCCTGGGTCGCGGGCGATTGGGCGTTCGCCGAATCCGGAATGGCCAGATCAACGACGGCAACCCCGCAAGTCACCATGAGCCCGACGATGCCGGAGCGCATGATGAGGGTGGCGGCGGTCGGAGCTTTGGCGCGGGCGCGCCGGGAGACGTGCTTGGGCATGGCTGAACGATTGGGGGAAGCGAAAGCCCAAGTCAACGGTTTCAAGGCCCTTCGGCGGGCAATGTCACCGTGTCGCCATGCGCCCTGTGGCAGCACTGCCGCAGCCGACGCCGTCGGCAAGGCGGCGGGGGCTGCGGCACTTCATCCAATTTCGCTCAAACGACCCGGAAGTTCTTGAACTGCCAGGGGTCGTCCTCGTCGATGTCCTCGGGGAACAGGACGTTGCGGTCCTGCAGCGGCGTCCAGTCGCCATAGGCGCCGACCACCTCGCCGAGATAAGGGTCGGCAATGTCCAGCACCCGGCGGAAGTCCACCTCGTCCGGTTCGACCACGCCCCGATTCGGGTTCTCCAGCGCCCAGACGATGCCGCCGAGGACGGTCGAGGTCACCTGCAGCGACGTGGCGTTGTTGTAGGGGGCCAGCGACCGCGCGGTGTCGATGTCCAGCCGCGAGCCGTACCAGTAGGCGCCCTTGGGATGCCCCATCAGCAGCACGCCAAGCTCGTCCATGCCGCCGGTGATCTCATGCATCATCAGCCGCTGTTCGGCCTGCATGTTGAAGTTCTTGCCAGCCAACTCGTGCAGCGACATCACCGCGTCGTCGCAGGGGTGATAGGCATAGTGGCAGGTCGGGCGATAGACGACGGTGTCGCCCTCGCGCACGGTGAAATAGTCGGAGATCGAGATCGCTTCGCTGTGGGTGATGAGGAAGCCGTGGAACGGCCCCTCCAGCGGGGTCCAGGTGCGCACGCGGGTGGCCGCGCCGGGCCGCATCAGATAGATGGCGGCGTCGCAGCCGAATTCGTGCCGGCGGCCATCGGGCGGCAGCCCCTTCTCGTGCGTGCCCCAGCCGAGTTCGGCCGGCTGGCAGCCCTCGCTGACGAATCCGTCGATCGACCAGGTGTTGACGAACTCGCCGATCTGCTTGGGCTGGTTCGACACCTGGGTGTCGCGCTCCGCCACATGGATGGTCTTGATGCCCAGCTTCTGCGCCAGCCGTCCCCAGCCGTCGCGGTCGGTGGGAACATCGGTCTCGACCCCGGTGTCGGCGGCGATGTTCAGCAGCGCCTGCTTGACGAAATGCGACACCAGACCCGGATTCGCCCCATGGGTGATCAACGCGGTCGGGCCGCCTTCATAGCGGCTGCGCAGCGCCAGCGCCGATTCGCGCAGCGCATAGTTGGAGCGCAGCGACGGCGACAGGCTGGAATCGGTATAGCCGCCCGCCCACGGTTCGGTGCAGGTGTCGGTGTAGAAGGCGCCGACCCGCTGGCAGAATTCGATCAACGCGATCGACGACACGTCGACCGACAGGTTGACCAGGAAATCGCCCTTGTCGATCAGCGGCTTCAGAACCTGGAAGAAATTGTCGTTGTCGAGCGGGTTGTTGTGAAAGGCGACGCCGTAAAGCTCCGCTTCCTCCCGTCCGCGCTCCTCGGCGGTGACGATGGTGATTCGGTCGGCCGTAAGTCCGTCGATGTGACGGAGAAGCAGCGGCAAGACACCCTGGCCGATCGAACCGAATCCAACGATGACCATGCGGCCTGTGAACGTGCAGAGCTTCGTGTCCAGGGCCATGATTTTTTGTCTCCCCGAGGTAGTTTAGGCCAACGACATAAGCCGGCGCTCCCGCCCACTTCGGAGAAGAGGAAACGGGATGCGCCGGGCCACTGAATGTTACGGATGTCTTTACGCTTTATCCACGGAAAACCGGCCTCGATTTCAGGCAGCGCAGGAGCGCAGCTCGTAGCCGGGGGTGGCGAGCAGCGGCGCGTCCGACACCTCGACGACGCGAGCCTGATCGAAGCCGTTGAAGGCGGTCCGCAGGCATGAGCCATAGGCGCCGAGTTGCCCCAGCTCGATCCAGTCGCCGGCCTTCACGTCGGCCGGCAGGTGGAAGGGGCCGGCCATCTTGTCGGCGCTGTCGCAGGTCGGGCCGTAGAAGCTGAAGGCTTCGCTCCCGGCGTCGGTCATCGCCTCGAACGGGCGGATCAGCCGCGCCGGAAAGCGGAAGCCGGGCACACCGGCATCCGATAGGGCGCCATAGACGCCGTCGTTGATGAACAGCTCGCTCCCGCGCCGCTTGACCACCTGCACCACCAGCGAGACGCCGGGGGCGACCAGGGCGCGGCCGGGCTCGCACCACAGGCGGCAGTGCGCCGGCAGGTCGATGGCGGCGATCCCGCGGGCGATGGCGGCCATGAAGTCGCCGAGCGGCGGCGGGGTGACGCCCGGATAGGACACCGGGAAGCCGCCGCCGACATCCAGCACATCGATGGCGACGCCGCTCTCCGCGATGACGCGGCCGGCCAGCGCGATGGCGCGCTCGTAGGCCGACGGGTCGAGCATCTGCGAGCCGACATGGAAGGACAGCCCGACCTTCGGCGCCACGGCGCGGGCGGCGCGCAGCAGTTCCACCGCATCGGCCATCGCGGCGCCGAACTTGCCCGACAGGTCGTAGACCGCGTTGCCCTTCGGCAGGGCGAGGCGCACGACAAGGCCGAGGTCGGCGTCGCCGTCGCCGTCGCCGTCGCCGTCGCCGTCGGTCTCCTCCAGGATCTTGTCCAGCTCCTCCCGGCTGTCGAGCACGAAGTCGCGGACGCCATACTGGTGATAGGCGTTGCGGATCGCCTGACGGCCCTTGACCGGGTGCATGTAATGCAGGACGGCGTCCGGGAACATCTGGCGGATCAGGCGGATCTCACCGGGGGAGGCGACGTCGAAATGGCGCACGCCGCCGGCCCACAGGGCGCGCAGAACCGCCGGCTCCGGATTGCACTTCACGGCATACAGAACGTCACCGCCACGACCGACCGCGTCGGTCGCACCGGCGAAGGCCGTCAGGAAGCTGCCGGCGGTGTCGGCCAGCACGCCGGGGCGGATGCAGTGCATCGGCTCTTCCGGGCGGTGCAGGGCGACGGCCTGGGTCACGGTCGAGCGGCGGCCGGTGGACAGCGAAACCGCGCTGCTGTCGTTCAGGCCGACGCGGCGGAGCGGGGTGACGGCGGAACGGGAACGCAGAAAACCCATGGCGCACTCCTATCCCCGGACGGCGGCATGCAAGCCGGCCCGGTGAGCAGACGGCGATCCCCAGCCGCGTCACGAACCGGCCAGCACAGGGCTGGGGCGCGGGTGGCGCAGAGGAATCGGCGGTTGATCGGATTTTGGAAAGGGGGGAGACGGAAATAGCCGGTCCGAGCAGCGGCCCCGGGCTGTGAAGCTCCAGGCAACAGCGCGTCGTTTACCGGCTAGAGGGCTACCGTCTCACAGCCCCACCGTGGGCAGCGTACATACTGACCTCCCTCTCGGGACCGGCCCACTGGAATGGCCGGTTCTGCCAAAAAGGACGCGGTACGTCGTAGCATAACCACAGAGGGCCATAGGCACGTGCGGGTGCGTCGTGCCGATTGATTTACGCTTTTCCGCCCGTGATTCAAGTGAATTTTTTGGGACGGAAATGGGGCGGAGTCAGGCCGCCTCCACAGCTTCCGGTTCGAAAAGGGGGAAGCGCGCGGCGATGGTGTCGCCGGTCGGCGTGGCCACCCAGCCGTCGGGACGGTTGAAGAAGCGGATGGTGGTGAAGCGCGGCCGAGGCCCCATGTCGAACCAGTGCGGCGTGCCGGCGGGAATGCTCAGCAGGTCGCCCGTCCCGCAAACCACGCGGAAGACGCGGGCATTGAGATGGATATAGAAGGCGCCCGCCCCCTCCACGAAGAAGCGCGCTTCGTCCTCGGCATGGGTGTGTTCATAGAGGAACTTTGCGCGCAGGGCCTCGACACCGTCGGTCTTGGGAGTGACGCGAACGACGTCCACGGTGCAGAAGCGGCGGGCCGCTTTCAGCCGGTCGATGGGCGCGGCATAGGCGCGCCGCACGGCGTCGCCGTCGGCAGAGGCGGGCAGGGGGGCATCGGCGGCCCAGCGTTCGTACAGAATGCCGATATGAGCCAGATGGCCGGCCATCAGCGCCGGGTCGGCGGTGCGGAATTCCGGGCGACGGGCATCGCTTTCCAGATAGACGGTCAGGTCACTCACCCTGCGCACTCCTGCCCAACGAACCCGTCCAGCCTGATACGCACCCGCGCGCAATGCAATAAGGCGAACCCCCAGCGCGACCGTTCGCCGCGCCATCAGCGGCTGCGCTGTAGCCCGATCGTCACACCCACCGCGATCAGGATCAGCAGCCCGACGAACGCGGCGACCCCGGTCCAGCCGAAGCCGTGCCAGAACAGCCCGCCCAGCGTCCCGGCGACCGTGGACCCCAGATAGTAGCAGAACAGATAGATTGACGACGCCTGCCCGCGCGCCACCGCCGCCCGTCGGCCGATCCAGGCCGACACGATGGAATGGGCGCCGAAGAAGGCGAAGGTGAACAGGGCGATGCCGGGAGCGATGGCGAACAGGCTGTCGATCTCCATCAGCGCCAGCCCGCCCACCATCAGCGCCACCGCCGCCGCCAGCGTGCGGTGCGACCCGAAGCGCCCCGACCAGCCGCCGAACAGCGGAGAGCTGACGACGCCGAAGCTGTAGACCAGGAAAACCGCGCCGACGATGGCCGGCCGCAGCTCGAACGGCGGCTCGCTCAGGCGGAAGCCGATATAGTTGAAGACGGTGACGAAGCCGCCCATCAGCAGGAAGCCGAGCGAGAACAGGCCGAGCAGCGCCGGATCGGTGAGCAGCCCGCGCCATGCCCGCACCAGCGCCGACAGCCCGGCGGCGCGGCGGGTGAAATGGCGCGACGGCGGCAGGGCGAGCCAGACGGTGACGGCCGCCGCCACCGCCAGCGCCCCGACCACCCCGACCGCCAGCCTCCAGGTGCCGAGATCGGTGACGACGGCGGTCAGCACCCGGCCCGACATGCCGCCGATCGCGGTTCCGCCGATATAGAGTCCCATGGCGACGCCGGCCGATTTCGGATCGACCTCCTCGGAGACATAGGCCATGGCGACCGCCGGCAGGCCGCTCAAGGCCAGCCCTTCCAGCGCTCGCACCGCCAGGAAGCCGTGCCAGCCCGGCATCAGCGCACCGATGATGCCGAGGAATCCGGCACCGAGCAGGGCCGCCACCATCACCGGCTTGCGCCCGATCCCGTCGGAGATGGCGCCGGCAACAAGCAGCGCCACCGCCAGCACGCCCGTTGTCAGCGACAGCGACAGGCTGGATTCGGCCGGCGTCACCCCAAACTCCTGCACGAACTCCGGCAGCAGCGGCTGGACGCAGTAGAGGGTGGCGAAGGTGGAGAAGCCGGCGACGAACAGGATGCGGCTGGCACGGCGATAGGCGGGGGTGCCGGCCTGCAGATAGGCCGTCTCGGCACCGGTCTCGATCTCGTCGCGCACGCGCTCGGCTCCGTTTTTCTGGCATTGGCGCCGTCCATTGCGGCGCACAACAGACATTGCCCTGTCGTGCCCGTCGGTTCCAACAACAGCCGGGGCGCAGCCGCCATGCCGTTTGCGCAGATCCCTTCGGATCATGTGGATGAACGGGCTTGCACTGGACCTTGGCGGGGTCGCGCCGTATAACCAATCCCCCACACAATTCGTTGATTGTTCGAGCCATGCACGACCTTCGCGCCATCCGTGAGAATCCCGAAGCCTTCGACCGCGGCCTTGGCCGCCGGGGACTGGCGCCGATGTCGTCCTCCGTGCTCGACCTCGACGGCCGCCGCCGCGCCGCGCAGACCCAGATGCAGGAGATGCAGGCCCGCCGGAACGAAGCGGCCAAGGAAATCGGCCTCGCCAAGCGCGAAGGCCGCGATGCCCAGCCGGTCCTGGACGAGATGGCGACCCTGAAGGAGCGTCTGCCCCAGGTCGAGGAGGAGGAGCGCGCGCTCGGCGCCGAGCTCGACGCCCTGCTGGCGGGCCTGCCCAACATCCCGGCCGACGACGTGCCCGACGGGCCGGACGAGACCGCCAACGTCGAGGTCCGCCGCTGGGGCACCCCGCCCGACATCGCCAACGCCAAGCAGCATTACGAGCTGGGCGAAGCGCTGGGGCTGATGGATTTCGAGGCGGCGGCCCGCATGTCCGGCGCCCGCTTCACCGTCCTGAAGGGCGGTCTGGCCCGTCTTGAGCGTGCGCTCGCCGACTTCATGCTGGATATCCACACGTCCGAGCATGGCTTCACCGAGATCGCGCCGCCGCTGATGGTGCGCGACAACGCCCTGTTCGGCACCGGCCAGTTGCCGAAGTTCGAGGAGGATCTGTTCAAGACCACCTCGACCGACCATTACCTGATCCCGACCAGCGAGGTGCCGCTGACCAATCTGGTCAACGACCAGATCGTGGCGTCGGAGGAACTGCCGCTGCGCTACACCGCGCTGACCCCCTGCTTCCGTGCGGAGGCAGGCTCGGCCGGGCGCGATACCCGCGGCATGATCCGCCAGCACCAGTTCTGGAAGGTCGAGATGGTCGCCATCACCACGCCGGACCAGTCGGAGGACGAGCACCAGCGCATGACCCGCTGCGCCGAGACGATCCTGGAGCGGCTGGGCCTGCCCTACCGCACCATCGTCCTGTGCACCGGCGACATGGGCTTCTCCTCGCGCAAGACCTATGACGTCGAGGTCTGGCTGCCCGGCCAGAACGCCTACCGCGAGATCTCCAGCGTCTCCAATTGCGGAGATTTCCAGGCGCGGCGGATGAAGGCCCGTTGCAGGCCGAAGGGCGAGAAGCAAACTCAATTCGTGCACACCCTCAATGGATCGGGTGTGGCGGTCGGGCGCTGCCTGATCGCGGTGCTGGAGAACTACCAGCAGCCCGACGGTTCGATCCTGGTTCCCGAAGCGCTCCGCCCGTACATGCGCGGAGTGGAGAGGATTTCCATCTGATGTTCGACCTGCCGCTCGACCTGTCCCGGACACGCATTCTCGTCACCAACGACGACGGTATTCATGCGCAGGGATTGAAGGTCCTGGAAGCCATCGCGCGTGAGCTGTCCGACGACGTCTGGGTGGTCGCGCCGGAGATGGAGCAGTCGGCGGCCAGCCATTCGCTGACCATCAACCGGCCGCTGCGCCTGCGCAAGCTGGACGAACGCCGCTTCACCGTCGACGGCACGCCGACCGACTGCGTGCTGCTGGCGGTCAACCACGTGATGAAGGATGCCCGTCCGACGCTGGTTCTGTCCGGCGTCAACCAGGGCTCCAACATCGGCGAGGACGTGACCTATTCCGGCACCATCGCCGCGGCGATGGAGGCGACTCTGCTGAACGTCCCCGCCATCGCCATGAGCCAGCATTACGAGACGGGCCAGCCCATCGACTGGTCGGCCGCGGCGACCCATGGCGCCGACGTGGTGCGCAAGGCGGTGACGGTGGCCTGGCCGAAGAACGTTCTGCTGAACGTCAACTTCCCGGCCTGCCCGGCGGATGAGGTGACGGGCATCCAGGTGGTGCGCCACGGCAAGCGCAAGATCGGCGACGAGCTGTTCGAGCGTGTGGACCCGCGCGGCAAGCCCTATATCTGGATCGGCACCCTGCGCGGCGAGGCCGACGTGGCGGACGACACCGACATCCATGTCGTGTTCAACGGCGGCATCTCGGTGACGCCGGTCTATCTCGACCTCACCCACACGCCGACGCTGCAGACGTTGAGGCAGGCTTTCGTGTGACATACAACCCGCGCAAGATCCGCTTGCTGATGGCCCTTCGCGGGGCTGGCGTCACCGACACCAAGGTGTTGGCGGCCATCGAGCGGATCCCGCGCGAGCTGTTCGTCCCGGAAGCCTTCCAGGACCGGGCGTGGGAGGACACGGCGCTGCCGATCGACCTCGGCCAGACCATCAGCCAGCCGCTGGTGGTCGGGCTGATGACCCAGGCGCTGGAGTTGCAGCCGCGGCATCTTGTCCTGGAGGTCGGTACCGGCTCCGGCTATCAGGCGGCGGTGCTGTCGCGGCTCTGCCGCCGGGTCTTCACCATCGAGCGGCTGAAACCGCTCCTGTGCGAGGCGGAGGCGCGGTTCAAGGCGCTCGACATCGGCAACATCACCACGCGGCTCGGCGACGGGACGCGGGGCTGGCCGGAACAGGCGCCCTTCGCCCGTATACTGGTCACAGCCGCAGGCGGGCCTGAGCCGCCAAAAGACTTGACGGATCAACTCGCCGTTGGTGGTGTCTTGGTCATTCCGTTGGGGACCGATCACCGCGACCAGAGGGTCGTGCGTTTCCGGCGCTCCGAAGCTGGCCTTATCCGGGAGGACCTGTGGCCCGTCCGTTTCGTTCCGCTGCTGTCCGACCCGCCGCAACCGGTCCGTTCCGCATGAAATCCGCCATGCCCAAGCGCCTGCTGCCTGCCATGGTCCTGTCCGCCGCCGTCCTGGCGCTCGGCGCCTGCGAGCGGGTGGGCGGACTGGCCCCCTTCACCACCGTTTCCGATGTGCCGGATTCGGCGGGCGGCGCCATCACGGTCCAGAAGGGCGACAGCGCCTACAGCCTGTCGCGCCGCTACAATGTGCCGCTGCGCGACCTGATCGAGGCGAACAAGCTGGCGGCGCCCTACCGGCTGGAGGTCGGCCAGCGGCTCATCCTGCCGACTTCGCGCCAGTACATCGTTCAGAAGGGCGACAGCCTTTACAGCATCTCCCGCATGTACAATGTCGACGTCAGCGAGCTGACACGGCTGAACAACCTGACGCCCCCCTATGGCGTGAAGGTCGGCCAGCCCCTGCGTCTGCCGGGCCCGAATGACGGCAGCGGCACCATGGTGGCATCCGGCGGCGTGGCGAGTAGTGGCGGCGCCATCGCCTTGACGCCGCAGGGAACCGCGCCGGGCGGTTCGCCCGCCGGGCATGGCTCGATCCAGTCGGCCGAACTGCCGCCGCCGGGAGCATCCTCTTCGTCGGGCGGCATCTCGGCCACGCCGTTGCCGCCGCCGCCGAAGCCGGGCGCCATGCCTGAACCATCCGCCCAGCAGACGCCGGCCGCGCCGTCGGCCCAGGGTGACATGACCTATCAGCCGGGGCAGGCGCCGACCATGCTGCGTCCGCCCGGCAGCAAGCCGGCTCCGACACCGATTCCGGCCCCGGCCGCAACCACGCCGCCCGCGGCTGCACCCCAGCAGGAGGTGGCCACCGCAGCGCCACCGCCCAAGCCGGAGCCGAAGGCCGAGGTCGGGGCTCCGCCGCCGCGCGGCAGCGCCCGCTTCCTTTGGCCGGTGAAGGGCAAGCTGATCTCCGGCTTCGGCCCGAAGCCCGACGGGCTGCACAATGACGGGCTGAACATCGCGGCGCCCAAGGGCACGGCGGTGGTCGCCGCCGACAATGGCGTGGTCGCCTATGCCGGCAACGAGCTGCGCGGCTTCGGCAACCTGCTGCTGCTGAAGCACTCCGACGGCTGGATCACCGCCTATGCCCATCTCGACAAGATCGAGGTGGAACGCGGCGCCACGGTGAAGCGGGGACAGGTGATCGCCCGGGTCGGCCAGACCGGCGGCGTGTCCTCGCCCCAGCTGCATTTCGAGCTGCGCAAGGGCAGCCAGGCCGTCGACCCGAGCGACCAGATGGACCGTAAGGTCAGCGAAGGGGCTTCCCGAGGCGACCGGCCAGGTCCTGGATAAACTGCCAAGCCACCCGGCCCGACCGGCTTCCGCGCGTGACCGACCATTCCACGGCCTCCGCGCGCAGCCGGTCCGCCGGGATATCCAGGCCGAAATGGCGGACATAGCCTTCGATCATCGCAAAGTAGGTGTCCTGGTCGCAGTTGTGGAAGCCCAGCCACAGCCCGAAGCGGTCGGACAGCGACACCTTCTCCTCCACCGCCTCCGCCGGGTTGATGGCGGTCGACCGCTCGTTCTCGATCATGTCGCGCGGCATCAGGTGGCGGCGGTTGGAGGTGGCATAGAACA
>NZ_CAMLJP010000082.1 GCF_946480385.1 uncultured Azospirillum sp. | reverse complement strand
CGATCGACGGGCTGGGGGACGCGTGGCAGCGTGACCCGGCGGTCGCCACCCTGGTCCGACGCGCGTCCGACGACAGCGTCGACCCCACCGCCCTGGAACCGGAGGCCGAGGCGCTGGCCGGAACGGAGAAGCAGGGGGCATCGCCGGAACGCGACCATCGGATCGCCCTGGCTTTCGCCGGCACCTTCCAGACGCTGGACCGCCGGCGCAGCGCCGCCATCGCTTCCATCGAGCGCTATGCCCAGCACCAGCGGGCCTTGCGCGAGCGCATCGCCGCGGCCCTGCGCGACCTCGACGCCGCGTCGGGCGATCCGGCCCGGGCAAAGGAGATCAAGGATGCCATCGCCTGGGACCGCCGCATCCTCGACGACCGCCGGCGGGCGCAGGGTGCGGTGTGCGAGCAGCCGGCCCTGATCGAACAGCGGCTCGGCCAGATCGCCCGGATGCTGTCGGCGCTTCTGTCCTGAGCCCATCGCTCAGTTCGCCACCTTGGATATCGGCTGCGGTCCAGACCGGGGTTCGGGTTCAACGGTGATCAGATCGTGTGCCGCCGCCTTCCAGCCTTCGGTGCCGGCCGGATACCATTTGACCGCCTGATACCCCATGGCGACCGCGCGCTTGGCCGCATTCCAGCTCATCCAGCAATCCGGTTGGCAGAAGATCACCAGCGGCCGCTTACGGTCGCCGGCGGTCAGCCTCTCAAGGTTCGTGCGGAAATAGGCCTCCTGCTCCGCCGATGGCGCGCCATAGCCGACATTCGGCAGCCAATGCGCGCCGGGCAGGCTGCGATGCGGCGGCGGCACCCAGCGGCTGTCAGATGTCAGGCCTTCGGGCTTCGGCGGTGTCGGCAGAACGTCGATCAGGATGGCGCCGTCCTTCGCCAGCCGCTCGACCTCCGCCGGTCCCACCGTGTCGGCGCCGCGCAGACCGGGCGGGGTTGGAGCCCGGTAATCGGCCATGCGATAGCCGTCCGGCTCAGCCACCTCCGCCCGGATGGTGCCGTCGGCGTTGACGAGCGGGACATGATATTCGGTGAGGATGCGGTCGATGTCGCCCTGGCGGCGGACGATGAAGTCGTTCAACCAATGCCGCCAGTCCGGCTCGTCCGGGCGGATGCCCATGGAGATCATGTATTGGAAGGGCGTGGTTCCCGGCTCGTCCATCAGCGGCACGACCGCCATCGGTACCTGTTGCCGGGCGGCGAAATAGCCGGCGATCGGACCCCAGACGATGGCTGCGTCGGTGCGCGCCGCCGCAACGTCCTCCACCGCCCGCTGGGCCGGATGGTGGGCGCGCGTGTCGGTGTCGAGTTGGTAGGGCTCCAGGTTGGTCAGTCCATGGCGCAGCATCACGGTGGATGGCGGCGTGCGGGCGACGACGCCGATCCGCGCCCCCTGCAGGGACGGGTCGTCCAGGGAATTTGCGGTGATCCCGGAGTCCTTCCGGTAGACCAGCGCATAGGTGGACCGGTAATAGGGGTTGGTGTTCTGCATCAGCTCTTCGCCGACCGCGGTCCCCATCACCAGATCGCACTGGCGGGTGCGCAACGTGTTGCGGACGAAACCGATGGTCTGCGGCCACCATGTGAAGGCCAGCTTCACCTTCAGATCGTCGGCGATCAGTTGGGAAATCCGGTTCTCGAACCCCTCGCCACGATCATTTGAGAAGGGCAGCAGGTTGGCATCCGCGCAGACGCGCAGCACCTCGGTGGGGATGCCCTCCGCCGGCCCAGCCGCCTGGGCGGGCACAGCCGCCGCGCAGAGCGCGACGGCCAGCAGCAGGGCGTGGGGAGGAATGGCAGGCCGGCGCGTCATGCCGGACTCACGACGCCGACTTGATCCGCTCAGGCCGCCCACGGCCGAGCTTGTCGTCGGAACGGGCCTTGAGATAGCGGTAGATGTCGGCTAGGTTCAGCATCACGTTCGGGTCGGACCCGAAGGTCGGCATAACCTTGTCGCCGGTGGCGCCCATATTGGTGCGGCCGTTGGTCACCACGTCGGTGAACTGCCAATAGTCCATCCGCTTGAGCGAATCGACCAGCGCCGGCGCGAAGGACGAGCCGAGCCCGTCCGGTCCATGGCAGACATGGCAGGAGGAGGCATAGCGCCGATAGCCGTTGTAGGTCCCTTTATCCACCTTGCCGTCCTTGACCATGTAGAGCGGTATGCCCTGGTCATCCACGAGGTCTTCCGGATTGGCGGCCTTCGCCTCCTGAGTCGATTTTCCGTCCGGCGATGTCTGGCTCTGGGTTGGTTTCTGTGCGGCATCCTGCTGGCCGAACGCGGTACCGAGGGTCAGGGTCGCGGTGAACCCGACGGCGGCGCACAGCCCGATCAGGTATTTGGGCATCTTGCTCTTTCTCCCCACTGCCTTCATGCGTAGGCACCATCAGCTTGGAAAGGGCGGGCTCCGGCCCTCCAGGGAACCGGCGCCCGCCTGTGCATCACTGCCAGCTCATCACTGCCAGCTCATCACTGCCAGCTCATCACTGCCGGTACATCACTGGTTATCGGGCAGCGCGAAGACGGTCAGTGTGCCGCCCAGCTGGGTGTATTCGCCCAGCGCCTTGTGTGCGCCGACCGCGCCCAGGCCTTCCTGCTCGCCGGTCAGACCGGCGGCCAGCCCGATGCCTGCCCATCCGCCGACACCCGACAGCACGGCGATATACTGCTTGCCCTTGTGCATGTAGGTGTTGACGTTGCCGATGATGCCGGACGAGGTCTTGAAGTTGTACAGGTCCTTGCCGTCCTTCAGGTCGAACGCCTTCAGGTAGCCTTCCAGTGTCCCGTAGAAGCCGACGCCGCCCTTGGTCGACAGGGCGCCGCTCCACACCGCGAAGCGCTCGGGCTTCGACCAGACGATCTTGCCGGCCGCCGGATCCCAGGCGATGAAATTGCCCATGCCGCCATGCGAATTCGGAGCCGGATACATGCTGAGCGTCGCGCCGACATAGGGCTGGCCGGCCGAATACTCCACCTTGAACGGCTCGTAATCCATGCAGATGTGGTTGGTCGGCACATAGAGCAGGCCGCTGTCCGGCGAGTAGGTCGCCGGCTGCTGGTCCTTGGAACCCAGCGCCGCCGGGCAGATGCCGGTGGTGTTGTGATCCTCGCCCTGGGCGAAGGTGCTGTATTTGTCGTTCACCTTCGGCCGGCCGGTCTTCATGTCGATCTCGCTCGCCCAATTGACGGACGGATCGTATTTCTGCGCGACCAGCAGTTCGCCGTTGGTGCGGTCGATGGTGTAGGCAAAGCCGTTACGGTCGAAGTTGATCAGGGCCTTGCGCTTGGTTCCGCCGATGGTGACGTCGGCCAGGATGTTCTCGTTGACGCCGTCATAGTCCCATTCGTCGAAGGGCGTCTTCTGGAACACCCATTTCGCCTGACCGGTGTCGGCATCGCGGGCGAAGATGGTCATCGACCATTTGTTGTCACTCTTGGCCCGATCCTTGTCGACGGCGCGTTGCGTCGGGTTCCAGGTTCCCGGGTTGCCGGTGCCGTAATAGATCAGGTTCAGTTCGGGATCGTAGGTGTACCAACCCCAGGTGGTGCCGCCACCGATCTTCCACTGGTCCGCCGGCCAAGTCTTGATGCCCAGGTCCGGTTCGCCGATCGGCTTGCCGAGCATCATCGTCTTCTGCGGGTCGATCATCACGTCCTTGTCGGGACCGGTCGAATAGGCCCGCCACACCATCTTGCCGGTGTTGATGTCGTATGCCGTCAGATGGCCGCGCACGCCGAACTCGCCGCCGCTGATGCCGACATAGACCTTGTCCTTCACCACCAGCGGGGCGGCGGTCAGCGTCTCGCCCTTGGTGGCGTCGCCGTTCTTGGCCGACCACAGAACCTTGCCGGTTTCGGTGTCCAGCGCCACCAGCGTGTTGTCGGCCTGTCCCAGGAACAGCTTGTTGGCGGCCACCGCGACGCCGCGGGTGACGGTGTCGCAGCACATCACCGGGATGACCGAGGAATCCTGCTTGGGCTCATACTTCCACTTGATGCGGCCGTTGTCGTTGAGGTCGAGCGCATAGACGATGTTGGGGAACGGGGTGGAGATGTACATCGTGTCGCCGACGACGATGGGACCGCCTTCGTGACCGCGGAGCACGCCGGTGGAGAATTGCCACACCGGCCGCAGGTTCTTCACATTGTTGGGGGTGATCTGGTCGAGCGTGCTGTAGCGCTGGCCGGCATAGTTGCCGAGCTGCAGCGCCCAGTTGGCCGGATCCTTCTGGTTCTTCATGATGTCGTCGTTGGCGAAAGCGCCGGTGACGGCGACCGTGGCGGTGGCCGCCTGGATCGCGGCGGTGACGAGCAGACAGCGCACAAAGGGGTTCATGTGTTTCCTCCCGTTTTTTGGCGGTTGTCCCATGGACTGTGCGGCGGCAGGCGGCTGCTTCGGTAAAATGCGGTCTTTGAGAGGGCGTTCTCCCTCGACGTTCGATGCGTGACGTCAAACCGGGGCGTCGGGCTGAATGGGCTCCCGGCGTCCCGATTACACATTGCTTCGGCATCGCGGGTGCACCGGATCAAATTGCCGGTACACGGGCGTTGGCGGGGTTCTAAACTGCCCCGCACTATGTTGGTGAAACTGATATTCAGTGTGCTTAAACAAAGACAGGCTGTGAAGATTATTTTCCGCTGCCGTGCGAAAGTTTTTGGAAGAAGCGAAATAGTGGGTTGATTGAAATAAAAGGATTAATTCGAAAGATGACATGCGGTGAAGCTGCGGCTCCGAAGTTCAGGCCTGTTCGGCCGGGCCGCCTCTTCGCGCCCAGAAGCCGCGCCCAGGATCGTAGGCGAGAACCGCGGCTCCCAGGAACAGCGCCAGACAGCCGGTCACCCAAAGCAGTGCCGTCACGTCGACTCGGAGATACAGACTGAAGCGGATCAGTTCCACCGCCTGCGTGAAGGGATTCCAGGCGGCGATCTGGTACAGCGTCGGGCTGCCCTCCCTGATGCGCCAGAGCGGATAGAGGGCGGAAGAGGCGAAGAACATCGGGAAGATCACGAAGTTCATCACCCCGGCGAAATTCTCCAGCTGCTTGACGAAGGACGACAGCAGCAGGCCGAGCGCCCCCAGCATCAGCCCGCTGAGCAGCAATGCCGGGAGCGCCGCGAGATAGCCCAGCGGCGGCGGCTCCACCCCCCACAGCCATGCGATGCCGAGAAACACATAGACCTGCGCGATCGACACGGCGACGCCGGCCAGAAGCTTGGCGACCAGCAGGTACCAGCGCGGAAGCGGACTGACCAGCAGCGTCCGCATGCTCCCCATCTCGCGGTCGTAGACCATCGAAAGGGAGTTCTGCATGCCGTTGAACAGCTGGATCATCGCGACCAGGCCGGGCACGACATATTCGTCGTAGAGGATGTAGGTCTCGTAAGGCGGGATGATCGACACACCCAGCACGGCGCGGAAGCCGACGGCGAAGATCGCCAGCCAGACCAGCGGCCGAACCAGTGCGGCGAAGAAGCGTTCGCGCTGGTGCAGGAAGCGCAGCCCCTCGCGCATGATGATGCTGCGCAGGCAGTACCAGTAGGTGGCGGCGCTCATGGCCGGCGCTCCCCGGTCGTCAAGGCGGCGAAGGCGATGGGCAGAGTGGCGGCGCCCGACTCGGCGCAGACCGCGCGTACGCTGCCGGACGCGCGCAGCCGCCCCTGATGCAGGATGACGACGGAATCCTCGTCCCTCGCCTCGTCCAGCAGGTGGGTGGCCCACAGGACCGCCAGCCCTTGCTCACGGCAGAGCGCACGGACATGGCCAAGGATCTGGCGGCGCGATTCGGTGTCCAGCCCGACCGTCGGCTCGTCGAGCAACAGCAGGTTCGGCCGGTGCACAAGGGCGCGGGCGATCTCCACCCGCCGCCGCTGACCGCCGGACAATGCCCGGACCTTGTCGTCGGCGCGCTCCGCCAATCCGATGCGGGCCAGTTCCTCCCGCGCACGGGCTTCGCAGTCGGACGGCGCCATTCCGTGCAGGCCGCCATGGTAGCGAAGGTTCTGACGGACGGTCAGGTCGAGGTCGAGCGTCGGCTGCTGGAACACCACGCCGATCCGCTCCAGCGCACGGGTCGGCTGACGCCGCAGGTCAAAGCCGAAGATCCGGATGGCGCCGGTGCGGTTGGAATAGAGCCGGGTGATCAGGGAGAACAGCGTGGTCTTTCCCGCCCCGTTCAGACCGAGCAGCATGGTGAAGCCGCCCGGCGGCACGGCGAAGGACACATGGTCCAGCGCCATACGCTTGCCGAAACTGTGGCTCAGCTCCTCGACGGCCAGGGCGGGAGGGCCGTGGATCGCGGGAATCGACGGAGGGTCCGCAGGCATCGCGGCTTCATACATCCAGTCTTCCCCCAGGCGGGTGCCTGTCCCCCGCCCCAGCAATGGTCCCTGGGCGACATCGGGCAGACGGCACGGGCCGTTGTTCGGAAGGGTCATTGCAAAGGTGGCTGCTGCGCATGATTGTTGGGATTGCGAATGAATGTTCAAGATGCTTTTACACGTGGAGCAAAGCTTGATCGCGACGGCAGTCCCGGAATTCGTGGTGGTGGCGCTGTCGGCGCGGGCGCTGGTTACCAGCGCCTGCCGCGACGGACGGAGCGTCGCCGCCCTGGACCTGTTCGCCGACGCCGACACAGCCACCATGGCCGATCCTTGCCTGACCCTGCCGTCACGGCAGCTGCGCATTCCCGCCGCGGCATTGCGGCGGGCGTTGGCCGCGCCGGTTCTGTCACGGCTGCCGCTCGTCTATGGCGCCGGGTTCGAGGATCGGCCCGAACTGTTGAGGGAACTTGCGCGCGGCCGGCCGGTGATCGGCAATCGGGCGGAGACCGTGGCGCTGTTGAAGGATCCGTTCGCTTTCGCAGACCTGCTGGCCCAACTCGGCATTCCGCATCCGGAGGTCGCTACGTCGCTGCCGGCCGATGCCGGGGGCTGGCTGATGAAGCGTGCCGGGGCCAGCGGCGGCGCTCACATCCGGCCGGCCTCCTCACGATTGTCGGCCGGCCATTATGTCCAGCGCCACATGGCCGGGCGTCCGGTGTCCCTGCTGTTCCTGGCCGATGGCCGATGCGTGCTGCCCGTGGGTTTCAGCCGGCAATGGGTGGCACCGGCTCCTGGCCAACCCTACCGCTATGGCGGTGCGGTGGGTCCGATGCCGGCTTTCGGCGGCAACGCCGCTGCGATGACTGCGGCGATGATCGATGCGGTGTCGCGGATCGCCGCCGCGGTGGGGCTGGTCGGGCTCAACAGCGCCGATTTCCTGGTGGGACCGGCCGGATGGTGCCTGCTGGAAATCAATCCGCGGCCGGGGGCGACGCTCGACCTCTTCGACCGGCCGCCGATGCCCAGCCTGTTCGGCCTGCATCTGGCCGCCTGTGCCGGGAGTCTGCCCGCCAAGCTGCCGCCGCTCACCGGTTGTCGCGCCGTCATGGTCGTTTACTGCGCCGTGCCAACCCTGTTGCAGGATGACTTGTGCTGGCCGGATTGGACGGCCGACCGTCCGCGCACTCCTGCGCGCGTTCCCGCCGGCGCTCCGCTCTGTACCGTGATTGCCGAAGCGGCCGGCATGACGGAAGCTCGCCGCCTTGCGGGCCAGCGTGCGCGTGAGCTGTATGTGCACCTTGCATTGGCGGAGGCGGCATGACCGGTGTGGTCGCTTTGTTCACCGACGGGGCCGACTGGCATGCGGCGCGGCTGGAGCGGGCGATCACACGCCGGGGAGTCGAATGCCGGCGCGTGCCATTGAACGGCTGCGGCTTTGCCGTCGGACGAACCGAGACGGGGCTTCTGCTGCCGGGGTTCGGCGATACGCTGCCGTCCGGGGCCTTCGTGCGGGTGGTCGGGCAGGGCAGCTTCGAACAGGTGACCTTGCGGCTGGGGGTGCTCCATGCGCTGGATCGCCTGGGGGTGCCGGTCTACAACACGGCGCGCGCCATCGAACGCTGTGTGGACAAGAGCACCACCAGCTTCCTGCTGGCCCATGCCGGCCTGCCGACGCCGCCGTCCGTGGCCGTCCAAACCACGGAAATGGCACGTGCTGCGGTGGCGGGCTCTCCTGACTGCGTGTTAAAGCCGCTGTTCGGCGCCCAGGGACGCGGCCTGCGCCGCCTCTCGCGGCCGGACGAGGTGCCGGAGTCCGAAGCCGTCGCCGGAGTCTATTACCTGCAGCCCTTCGTGCCGCCGCGCCGGGAGGGCGAATGGCAAGACTGCCGGGTCTTCGTGGTGGGCGGAGTCGCGGTGGCGGCGATGATCCGCCATGGCCGCAGCTGGATCACGAATGTCCATCAGGGTGCCAGCTGCGAGGCTTTGATCCCCGAAGGTGTCGTCGCCGATCTGGCGGTGCGGGCCGCCGCAGCGGTCGGCGCGGACTATGCCGGCGTCGACCTGATTCCCGCCCCCGGCGACGAAAACCGCTGGCTGGTGCTGGAGGTCAACTCGATGCCCGCTTGGCAGGGATTGCAGTCGGTCAGCAAAGTCGACATCGCCGATGCGCTTGCCGCCGATTTCCTTCGCCGCGTCGATGCCGCCGCCAAGGGAGGGCCACTATGACCACACGCATGCTCCGGCTCTATCCCGGCGCACCGGAGGAAATCACGCTTCCCGGCGCCTATCTCGCCCACCGCCTGCATGAGCGGGGAAGTGCTGCCGCCCCCTTCGTCTACGCCAGCTTCGTCGGCAGTCTGGACGGGCGCATCGCGCTGCGCGATCCCGTCACCGGGGAGAGCCGGTTGCCGGCCGGGCTGGTCAGTGGAAACGACTTCCGGCTGTTCCTCGAGCTTCAGGCGCAAGCGGATTGTCTCGTCACCCACGGCGGCTACCTGCGAGACCTCGCGGCGGGGCGGCTGGACGATGTTCTGCAGATCGGCACGCAGGAGGCGACGCGGGAGCTTGCCCAATGGCGCGCGGACAACGGCCTGCCGCCGCAGCCGGCGGTGGTCGTCGCCAGTGCCAGCCTGGAATTCCCGATGCCGGACTCGCCGGCACGCCATGGTCAGCGCGTGCTCATCGCCACCGGTGCCGGGGCGCCACCCGATCGGGTCGCCCACTGGCGTGCCGCCGGTTACGAGGTGCTGGTTGCAGGTGCGGGAATGTCGGTGGACGGTGGGGCATTGGTCAGCGAATTGGGCGGCATGGGCTTCCGCAGCCTCTACCTGCTGACGGGACCGCGGATGCTCGACACCATGTTGCGGGACGGCAGACTTTCGCGACTGTATCTCACCACCGTGCATCGCCTGCTCGGTGGCGAGAGCTTTCACAGCATGTTGTCAGGCCCGGAGTTGGGCGATGCCGGCCGGCTGCGGCTCTGCGCGCTGCATTATGATGCGAGCGCACCGGACGGCACCGGGCAGATCTTCGCCCATTTCGAGCCGCGGCCGGCCTGAGTGGAACATCATGAGTGGAAAGCGTGGACGGATGTTTGAGGGAAGGGTCACCCTTGCCGATCAATTGCGCCGGTTACAAACCGGCGCAGGCGTAGGCGTTGATCTCGGTGCCGACCGAAATCTCGACAATCGTCGGCTTGCGCCAAGTCTTCATGTCCGCTTCCTCCGCTGCAATGGGCGATCAGGCAGGATTGCCGGGGAGAGCCCATCAGGAAATTATACCCGTGTCGCCATGGAGCGACCATAACCCCAAAGGATAGGGTTGTGAGAATTATGGCTAGTTCTTTGTGCGATGCAAAATGAGCGTCACACAAGCGCTTCATTGGAACTGGAATAATTCTACGCAATAGCTGCTGATTCGACACGGTGTTAAAAAACAATATGGTTTCCTAAAATCCTGTGGAGTTCGGCCCAGGCAGCATGACGTGCGCTCTGCCACCGGCAGCGATTGCAAAATGCTTAATGAGCTGAAGGTATTCCGTCCTTTCCTGCCGATCGGCAGGACACTGAATGAGGACGGCCGCCGGAGTTCGTCCCCGGATCGCGGACGATTAGGAGCCATCGCTCGACTGTCGCCGATGACTGCGGCCGACCCTGTGACAGCACTGGAGGGGCAGCGGCCGCAACACGGTCGCTGCTCCTCCGGGCGGGTGCCAACGGCCTTAGCCGGCGGCGAATGGATGTTTTGCCGAATCCTTCTGGCTCTGCAGATCCTTGAGGGTCGGATATCCCGACACCGCGCGTTCGATCGCTTCCTTGGTGGCGCGGTAATTGTAATCCTGGATCTTGGCGTTGTCCTTGGCTTCCCAATGGATGAAGACGCCGACGCAGATAAAGATGTTATCGATCTCGTCCTGCGGGATGGTTCCTGCGGCGACGCAGTCGGCGACCGCCTTGGCGACGCCATGCTGGGCCGGGCCGAACATCTGTACCGCCTGTTCCGCACCCTTGATCGTCACCTTGTTGAACAGGATGGTCGAGGGCTTACACTGCAAATTGGGAGCGATGACCGCCAGAAGGCTGGTGAATCCGTCCTTGTTGTTGGTCAGCGCGTTGCAGAAGGCCGTCTCGGCGGCGCTGCCGCGCGGTCCCATGATCAGGTCGATGTGGGCGACCTCATTGCCGTCGCCGACCAGCGATTCGCCCACCAGCACACGATTGATTTTTGGGGATGACCCCTGCCACATGCCCATCGCCGCTTTCTCCCATGCATTTTGAAATCATTGGAGGACCGCCGCAGGTCATGCGGGGCACACCGGCCGCACGGATCCAGCATGACTCATCACTGGATACCTGCGGGCACGGCGTCGGTCACGGCAGGCATTATGGCATCTTGTTTGTTTTGCCAACAAACTCTCAAAAGAGGTTCGGAGTAACTTGAAATCGCAGCCGCCACCTTCCCGCTTCCCGGGTTCTGACCGGGATGGCACGGCCTTTCGGACAGTGCTACCCCATCTTCGGTGGCGGTGGCCGCGATCATGTTACAAAGTCGGATATAATGCCGGTTACTGCTCGTTCTTCTTGTCGTCGGACTGGCCGGAGCCGCCCTGGGTGACCGGATGCCCGCCGATCGCACCCTGCCGCTCCTTCTGGAGAGAATCTTTGGGCAGCTGTCCGGTGGGCGACGTGGCACCCTCGGTCGAGGAGCCGGAACTGCCCTGCGACACCGGCGCACCGCCGATGACCCCCTTGCGCTCGGCAGGAAGCGAGTTGGGCGGCAACTGTCCAGTGTTGCCGGTCAGCTTGTTTTGCGGGTCGGTGCTGTCGGACGAATTGGTGCCGGTCGCGCTGTTGCCGGTCGATGTGCTGCCCGCCGAGTTACCGCCTGTCGACTGGGCGGAGGCCGGCAGCGCGGCGATGGCGATGCCGACGGCGAGGCCGGCGGCGCATGCAAGGCTGTTCAGGGGTAGAGTCTTGAAGGATTTCATCGCATGTCTCCGGAAATGGACAATCGTGGCAAAGGGATCATGACCGCTTGGTGGTGCCGCGCGCCGCATCCGGCGGCCGGTCGGTCCTGCCCTTGCCGCTCTGATCACCCATATGCGATACGGTGTCTTTTCCCTCGTCTTTCTCGAACTCGGCCTTGTCGTTCAGAACACTCTTCTTTCCGGGTGTCGGCGGCTGTTCTTCTGGATGCTTCTCCATGATTTCACCTCCCAAGAGGCAGGGCCGCCGTCGACAGTCGCCGACGCACCCAGCCTCTTGCATCAACCGGCCGCTCCGGCCGCGGGTTCCGTCATGCTCCGCATCGCCCGGGCCGGCTCAAGGCTTGACGACGATCCCCCAGGGTGCGCCGCCCACCGGAATGCTCTTGATCACCTTGTTGCGCTCCAGGTCGATCACCGACAAATCGTTGCTGATGCCGTTTGTGGTGTAGAGCCGCTTCTCGTCGGGCGAGAAGGCGAGGTTCCAGACGCGCTGCCCGACAAGGAAATAGCGCTTCACCTCAAAGCTGTCGGTGTCGATCTCGGCGATCCGGTTGGCCGGTCCCAACGCCACGAAGGCCCGTTTGCCGTCCTTCGTCATTTGGATTCCGACGGCCTGGATGGCTTCGCGCCTGACGCCTTTCACGTCGAACTTGATCTTCTTGATGACTTTGAGCGCCGCCGGATCGATCACGCTGACCGTGCCGCCGATCTCGCTCGACACCCACACCTGCTTGCCGTCGTCGGTGAAGCGCGCGACGCGCGGCCGGCTGTCCACCAGCACATTGCCGATGACGCTGTGTTTCTCCGTGTCGATGAAATGGGCCATGTTGGTGGTTTCTGAGGTGTTGACCAGGATCTTGCCGTCCGGGCTGATCCCCATCCCTTCAGGTTCGACGCCGACCTGGATGTTGTCGATGGCCTTGCGGTCGGCGACGTCGATGACCGTCACCATGTTGTCGTTCTCGTTGGCGACATAGAGCTTCTTGCCGTCTGGCGACAGCACGAACAGCTCCGGATCAGGACCGGAGGGCAGGGTGTGGACGACCTTGCCGCTGGCGATGTCGATCACATCGATGCGGTTGTCGTCGCCGACACAGACGAAGAGCTGCGTCCCGTCGGCGCTCAGCGTGATGCCGCGTGGCCGGCGGCCGACCTTGATCTTGTTCTTGATCTGCAGGCTGTCGCCGTCGACCACGGCGATCTGGTTGTCCTTCTCGTTGGACACGAAGATGGTTTCGGCAAGCACGGGCTCGGCCAAAAGGACCGGACCGGCGAGAAGCAGCATGGTGCAGGACAGCAGGAATCGCATGGGTTTGGTCCGCCCTATCGGTTGAGACGGCATTTGCTTTCCGGCGCATCGTCGCCGAGCGTGTCGAGAGGTGTCACCGGGTGCAGGAACCCCTCCTGTGGTGACACCGAAACCAGCATCCGCGGCCCGGCAATCAGGATGGGCTGGCGCATCTGCCCGTTCCAGGCGCGGAAGGACAGCGCCTCGCCTTTGAACCCGGCCAGTTCGAAATCGGGGCTGTGCAGATAGGCGGTCAGGTCGTCGAAACTGGTGGCGTTGGTGCGGGCCGCGGCCTCCCCGACGCTGCGCACGGCGAGCCAGGCGGCATAGTCGCGCGGAGTCATCCAGCGGCCGGCCAGCTTCTCGAACCGGCTTTGCAGTTGGGTACCGCCCCACTGCTCGTTCACCCGCGACCAAGCGGTGGCGGTCAGCCCCTGGGTGCCGGCAACCGGGCGGGGATACCAGGTGCGGCCGTCGAGATAATCGCCGAAATCGCCCGCTTCGTCGGCGACGATCAGCACGTCATAATCCGGCCCTTGGGTCGCGAGCGGGATGTCGGACTGGATGGTGGTGACACCGGTGTCGGTGCGGCGGTTTCCGGTGTCGAAGGTCCAGGATTTCTCGTCGACGATCCGGCCGCCGAAGCGCTTGGCCGCGCGTCGGACGGCCTCGGCGTAGAGCGCGTCGCCGGGATCGCGGCCGACCAGCAGGCTCCAGCGCGTCCATTTCTTCCAGGCGAGATACTGCGCCAGCGCATCGGCCAGCATGCGTCGGCTGGGGGCGGTGTGCAGGATGTTGGCCCGGCACTGGTCGTTGCGCAGCGCGTCGTCGGTGGCGCGCGCGTTGAACAGCAGCATGGACTTGGCTTCCGGACGGTCGGCGGCGGCGAGAAGCGCGTCGGCCGGCAGGTCGGCGACGACGAACCGCACCCCCTCGTCGGCGAGCGCCTTCACGCCGGCGGAGATGTCGCCGTCCTGCGGCAGGACCTGTTCCACCAGCCGGTAGCTCTGGTTGAGGAACTGGCCCGTGGTGTTGTTGTCGGCCAGTGCCAGCCGGGCACCCTGCAGCCCCTCGTCGGTCGCGACCGGCTCCAGGAAGCTCAGCGGCGTGCGCGGATCCTCCTGGCGTGCGAGATAGCCGATAAGCATCACCTTGGCGCCGGCTTTCTGCGTATCGGTCCCCTGGGCCATGGCTGGTGGCGCAAGGGCCAGCAACCCGATGACCGGCAGAATAACAGCCGCAAGGCGGCATACCGATAAGCGGGATCGTCGTTCAGACCATCGCCAGAATCTCACCATGCCCTCCTTCCGCAAGGTCGCCGATGAACCGATGGGCGCGGGTGGTTCCCGCACGCTCGAACCAGCTTCCGGTCCCCTCCAATCCGAGCCGCAGCAGGTGCAGGAACAACCAGTCGCGCGTGCCGCCATCGGCGAAGCCATCGGGCACTGTGTCCCGCGACCGGCCCAGCAGCAGCGTGCCGCGCCGCATGCCGAAGCCCGGATGCGGGCCGCAGCCCCCGCCAGCCACCAGCGTCCCGGCCACCATGAAGCCGGCGGCATAGGCGCCGACCATGCCGTCGACGACGATGATCCCCCGCCGCATCCGCTCGGCCGCACGGTCACCGGCGCTGCCTCCGACGCTGATCAGCCCGCCCCGCATCCCCAGCGGCAGGCCGGGTAGGGCGCCTCCCAGCGCGTCGCCGGCATTGCCCGCGATGCGCAGCAGGCCGCCGCTCATCCCGGCGCCGGGGTGGCTGCCGACATCGCCCTCCACCAGGATGCGGCCGGACACCATGCCGGCGCCGACCCGCTGCAGGACGGCCTCTCCCGGCCGGATCAGCATCGCTTCGGCCGCATCGCCGGCCGAAAGCTCGAACATCTCGCCGACCGTCGTCACGCCGCCACCGCAAGGCAGCGGGAGTCCGGCGATGTCTTCCGCCGTCTGGCCGGCCAGCCGTTCGGGCAGCACGGATGACATGTCCACAATCGTCCCGGCGTCACCGCGGAAGGTCAGGGTCAGGCCGCTCATGCCATCACCTCGTGGAGGTGGAAGTGGTGCGGTCCCAGTTTTCCGCCGTAGTTGCCGGCGGTGATCGCCAGCACGCCGGCCGCCGTTCCACCGGCTGCGGCGGCCGCGATGCCGGCCCGCATGCCGGCGCGGATCGCCGCCTCGTCGGTGCCGTCCATTACCAGCTCCAGCACCGCTTCGACATCCGGGGACAACAGGGTTTCCGGCTCCACCGCCCGCAGGGTCGGGCAGAACCGCGTGTTGGTGGAGGCGATCAGCGCCTTGTATTTCGATCCGACCTTCGACCCCGAGCGCACCACCCCGCCGGGAAAGGGCAGGATGACGCCCGGCAGCGACCGGATCGTCGCGACCGCCGCTTCCGCCGCGGCGAGGCATTGGCGGTGGCTGGCGGCCAGGATCAGGAAGTTGCCGCCGCCGATCCCCTTGGCCACGGCGACGCTGTCCTCGCAGACGAACTCCCCATCCATCACCGGCAGGCGCCAGAAGCGGCGGTCGCCGAACTTCTTGGAGATCTGGTGCCCGTCGCCGAAATAGCGCAGCCCATTGCCGAGCGGGATGCGCTTGGTCCCCTGGAGAAGCCCGGCATAGCAGGCCGACCCCGGCGAGGTCATGATGCATTGCCCGACACGGTTGACCACCAGCTTGGCGAGGTCGCTGGTGGACATGCCGAAGATCATCACCGCGGCCCCCGGCCGGCTGTCCGGCGTCTCCTCCGGCGTCAGCAGGCGCTCCACCGCCGCCTCGCAGCCGCAGCCGATGACGGAGGTGGCGAAGCCGGTCAGGCTGGATGTCGCCGCATCGACCCAGGCGGGCGTGTCGGCGGTGATGACCAGCCGCGTGTAGGTCATCGGAAACGCTTCGGCGAAGGTGTCCTCGATGCGCACGCCGTTGATCTGCATCTCCGCCATCACGGCACCTCCCGCCGCTGGCAGGGGTGAAGCTGTGGTCCGGCGCCATGGCGGATCTCCGCGTCCTGGATGCGGAAATGCTTGATCGGCAGGCCGATGCGATCGTCGAAATAGCGGGCGATGCGGCGCTCGATCAAATCGTCGAAGCCGGGGCGGACGACATGGGTGCAGCCCTGCGCCATCGCCACCAATGTGCCGTCGCGCACCACCAATTGGCCGCTCTTGAACACCAGATCGGGCCGTTCGAACATGGCGCGGCGGTCGGCCAAGTCGCTGTAGACGGTGACGTCGGCCGAGGCGCCCGGCGCCAGATGGCCGCGGTCGGCGAGTCCCAGAATACGGGCCGGCGCGGCGCGGGTCATGATGGCGATCTCGCCCAGCGTGTACTCGCGGGTGATCGAGCCCAGCGTGGTGTGAGCCGGCGCGTCAGGATGGATCTCCGCCAGCTTCGCCAGCCGGCAATCGCGATCCATCAGCAGCCGGATCAGTTCCGGATAGAAGGTGAAGGGCGCGCCATTCGGGTGGTCGGTGGTCAGGAACACCCGCCACGGATCGTCGAGCAACAGGAACAGCTCCAGCCCGATCGCCCATTGCAATGCGTTGACATAGGATTTGTCACGATAGCGGAAGGGCACCACACCGCATCCTGCCTCGCATTCGATGTCCATCGCCAGCCATTTGCGCGGATGGGCCAGCGGAGCGGTGTGGCGCTGCGCCATGGTGTCGGCCGAGGCGGTTACCGTCTGGCCGAACATCACCTGTCCGATGTCCACCGACAGCGTCGGCGTCCGGTTCACCGCCTCCGCCAGCGCCGCGGCGCCGGAGGAGAATTTGCGGTCGCCCGCCGTGTCGTAGCTGTGGAACTGGATGTGCGTCATGTGCATGGGCAAGCCGGACGCCGCCTGGATGGTGTCGAGCGTCGTTGCCACATTGCCGGGAATGCCCAGGTTGCAGCCATGGACATGCAGCGGATGGGGCAGTCCCAACTCGTACACCGCGCGGGCCAGCACGGTCAGGACGGAGCGCGGCGTGACGCCGTAGTGCGGTCCGGCCTCGTCGAGGTCGAGCTTGCGGGCATTGAATTTGAAGGCGTTGATGCCGCCGGGGTTGACGACCTTGACGGCAAGGCTCTGCGTCGCCGTCAGCATCCACGCGACATAATCATTGACCGCCGCCTGCCCGGCATTGGTGGCGATCAGGTCCAGCAGGAAATCGTCGTTTCCCAGCACCAGATAGCCGCCGGTGTCGATATAGGGGATGTCGCTCATCTCCAGATGCGCGTGCCGGGCGTTGGACCCCAGCATCGCCGGCTCGAAGGCGGCGGTGAATCCCATCTCGATGTAGCGGGCGCCGGTGGTGTGGGTGGAGGGGGTGGCGATGCCGCTTCCCCCGCCACAGCCGCAAGCGCTGCCGGCGAAGCGGTGCTGGTCGTGCTCCTCCCCCATCAGCATGCGGGCGAGGTTGACCTTGCCACCGGCGATGTGGCTGTGGATGTCGATGGCGCCGGCCATCACCACCTTGCTGGTCACGTCGTACACGGCGTCGGGCATGGCGCCCGGCCCCGGATCGGCGGTGATGCGGTCGTCGCGCAGCCAGAGGTCGGCGACCTCGCCGTGCCGACCGTTGGCCGGGTCGAACACGCGCCCGCCGGCAAGCTTGGTCAGCATCCGGCGGGCTCCTTGATTGTGGCGGTCTGGTCCAGCGCCGCCAGGATGCGGCCGATCACTTCGGTAACGCTGGGCAGGCCGCGGTCGATCAGCATTCCGGCATGCAGCGCCACCACGCTGTCGGCGCGGAACACATCGCCGGGATGATCAATACCCGGCGTCCCCACCGGGATGAACAGAGCCGGCTCCGGCGTCATGTCCATTTCCGGCGGCGCCAGCATGATGACGGTGCCGTTTGTGCTGAATTTCGGCATCTCTGGACGGAAGGCGGAAATCCACACGGTTACGTCGGCATCCTGCAGGCGGCGGCGCCAGTTGAACCGTTCCGAATCGTGCAGCGGCACGCCGGCGTCGAAGCCGGTGCGCAAGGGAAAGCCGGTGCGCCAGCCGCAGGCCTGATTGGCGCCGATCAGATTGTCGGCACCGGACAGCGGCAGGCCGGCACAGCGGGTGGTGCCGTCCACGGCGCGGATGAGCCGGACCAGTCCCTCCACGACCATGTCCGGCTGCGGCCCCTCGAACAGACCCGCCGCCCAGATCACCACCGCATAGCGGGCGGCTCGCAGGCGGGCCGCCAATTCGGTCATCGGATCGCCAGCCACCGCCCGACCGGCAAGCGCCGCCCGCAGTTGGGCGACGAGCGTGCCAAGATCCCCGGCCCCCGGTGCGACCGTTTCGAATTGCCCGGCGAGGAGCTGGGCCGTCTCCGGCATTGGCTCTCCACCCAGGAAGACAACGCTTCGCGCTCCGTCGGGCACGAAGGCCGGTGTCGGAACCACCCAGCGTTCCCACAGGCGTGGAAAGGAGGTGGCCGGGTCCGGGCCAACGACGAGGACGAGGTCGCAGCGGTTGCGCAACTCCGCCAGCGTGGTGGTTGACCAGCCGAAGCGGCGCAGGACCGCCAGATTGCGGAACAGCGCGTCGGACCGCTCATGGTCCACCGTCGCGCCGATGCGTTCGGCCAGTGACAGGGCGGAAAGCACGCCATCCACATCGGTCGCCAGCCCGCCAATCAGCGGTGCGCGACTAGCGCCCAGCAGCCGGGCCGCCTCGGCGATGGCATCGTCCATGGAAACGGCGCCGCCGCCCATGCGGGCGTCGGTCGGTACCGCCATCGACCGGCGGAACAGCCGGTCGGCCTGCGGGCAGCCACTGGGCCGGGGAGCGATGCCGGAATCATTCTGGTCGATTCCGATGTCACCGCAACCGAGGCCGCAGAACGGGCAGAGTATGTCGGAGTGGAAGGTCATGGCCCCCCAATTCGGCTAAGCGGAAAAGTCGCTTGTGCGAAAGGACGCAGTCAATCCGAGTGGTTCAAGACGAGTGGCGGTCTTCGCCGGGGGATGTCCAAGCAGAAAATCCGGAATAGAGCCGACAGTGTTCGGCCGTGGCCGACTATCGACAGGCAGAGCGGTCCGGTCATGCCCGTTTTCCTCCCTGTATCTCCGTGCCCCATTTGGGTTACCGCGCGTGGATACTCGTTCGCGCTACGGACAATTTTGTTCGTAACGCTAACATTGTGCGGTGACCCGCGCAAAGGGAATGCAGATGAGCCACCAGCGCAATCGGATAGGAGAAGTGTGGGTCCGTGCGCCTGCACGCTTGCATGCCGGCTTCGTCGATCTCAATGGTGGGTTGGGGCGCCGCTTCGGCAGTCTCGGCATCGCCATCGACCGGCCGGCCATCGTCCTGCGCGCCCGCCCTGCCGACCGGCTGACGGTCAGCGGGCCATCCTCCGACCGCGTCCGCCGCAGCATTGAACGGCTGGGCCCGGAAGCGGGCCTGCCGGATGCCGTCGACGTGACAGTGGAGGAGGCGATCCCGTCCCATGTCGGTTTGGGCTCCGGCACCCAAACGGACCTTGCGGTCGCCACGGCGCTCACCTGCCTGGAGGGGCGGGGCACCGCCGCCCGCGATCTTGCCCGCGCGTTAGAGCGGGGAGCACGCTCCGGCATCGGGCTGGCGGCCTTTGAGCAGGGTGGAGTGCTGCTGGACGGCGGCCGGGGAGGGCTGGACGCAGCGCCGCCGGTGATTGCGCGAGCACCCTTCCCGGAGGAATGGCGCATTCTGCTGCTGCTCCATCGTGGCGGTCACGGGCTGCATGGCACACCGGAAGTCGAGGCCTTCCGCCGGCTGCCGCCCTTTCCGCCCGACGCCGCGGCGCATCTCTGCCGGCTGATGCTGATGGTTGCGCTGCCGGCGCTGGCCGAGCGCGATGTGGAGCGGTTCGGACAAGCCATCGGCGAGCTTCAGCGAACGGTCGGCGACCATTTTGCCCCGGCTCAGGGCGGGCGCTTTACCAGCCCCTTGGTGGCCGAGGCGCTGGCTTGGCTGGAGAGGCAGGGCATTGCCGGAGTCGGCCAAAGCTCCTGGGGGCCGACCTGTTTCGCCATTGTCGGCGATGCGGCGCTGGCGGAGCGGCTGGCTGGCGAGATGCGCGCGCGTTGGGCCAGTTCGCCGCTGGAGGTGATGGTCTGCCGCGGGCGGAATGTCGGCGCGACGGTGCGGAACCTGTCGGCCGAGGCGGAACTGACGCCCCCAATCCGCCGCGCCGCGGGTGAATGAGCGCGCTGTTGAACAAGTGGCCGGTGAACGACTGAAATGGAGGCAGGCATGGGCGCCCCTTACGTGCTGCACATGATCACGCCGCTGGCGAATGTCAGCCCGTTCGACGTCAACATGGCGGTGGATGCGGGCATCGACACCGTGGTCCCCTACACCGGCATCGAGACCGCCCAGGTCGAGGCGCTGACCCAGGACGCCATGTTCTCCCGCGACCCGAAGAACGCTGTGCGCACCGGGCTGTTCATCGGCGGGCGCGACGCGACGATGGCGCTGGACATGCTCGACGTCGCGCGTAAGGCGATGTTCCCGCCCTTCCAGATCTCGGTCTTTGCCGATCCGTCCGGCGCCTTCACCACCGCCGCCGCCATGGTCGCGGTGGTCGAGCGCGCCCTGCGGCGGTCGGGAGTGGACGGCCTCGTCGGCTTGGATGTCCAGGTCTATGGCGCCACCGGCGTGGTCGGCGGCATCGCCGGGCTGATCGCCGCGCAGGCCGGCGGGAATGTCACCCTGGTCAGCCACCGCGGCGTTTCGGCCGTGCAGGGCAAGGCGGAGGAGTTCGGCCGGCGCTATGGCGTCACGCTGTCCTGCGCCGACACCTCCACCGGCGGCAAGGCGGCGCTGATGGACCGGGCGGAGGTCGTGCTGGCCTGCGGCAAGGCCGGGATCACGGTGTTGACGGCCGACGATCTGCGCGCGGCCAAGCGCCTGCGCGTGGCGGCCGACATCAACGCCGTGCCGCCGGCCGGCCTGGAGGGTGTCGGTGTGCAGGATGATGGCACCCCCTTGCCCGGCCATTCCGGCGCCGTCGGTATCGGCGCGCTCGCCATCGGCAACGTCAAGTTCAAGGTCCAGCACCATCTGCTGGAGCGGATGCAGACCGGCGGCACCGCCGTTGCCTTCGATTTCCAGGACGCGATGGACGCGGCGCGGACCATTGCGGGAAAGGCCAAATGATGCAGCAGCGCCCCAGCCTGTCGGCCCTGTCGGGTCCACTCGCCGCGGCCTTGGTCGCCGATGCGGTACAATTGCGGCTTGGCATCGACCGGGTGGCCGGCGCCACCATCGTCGATGGCGGGATCGCCTGTCCCGGCGGGCTGGAGGCCGGTCGGCGCATTGCCGAGCTGTGCATGGGCGGTCTGGGCCGGGTGACGCTCCAGGCCGACACCCAGTCCGACCGCTGGCCATTCCAGGTGGCGGTGCACAGCACCGACCCGGTGCTCGCCTGCCTGGGCAGTCAATATGCCGGCTGGAGCCTGTCGCACAAGGACGAGGGCGGCTCCTTCTTCGCGCTCGGCTCCGGTCCCGGTCGCGCACTGTCCCGCAAGGAGACGCTGTTCGACGAGCTTGGCTATGCCGACAGCGGCGATCACGCCGTGCTGGTGCTGGAAAGCGGGACCGTCCCGCCGGCGGCGCTGGTCGAGCGGATCGCGGCCGATTGCGGCGTGGTGCCGGAGCGGCTGACGCTGGTGCTGACGCCGACGGCAAGCCTCGCCGGCACGGTGCAGATCGTTGCCCGCGTGCTGGAGGTGGCGCTGCACAAGGTGCATGCGCTGGGCTTCCCGCTGGAGCATGTCGCCGACGGTATCGGCGTGGCCCCCCTGCCGCCGCCCGGCAAGGGCTTCGTCGAGGCAATGGGGCGGACCAACGACGCCATCCTGTTCGGCGGTACCGTTCAGCTGTTCGTCACCGGACCGGAGGATGCCGCCGCCGATTTGGCGCAACGCCTGCCCAGCACGGAGTCCCGCGACTATGGGCGTCCCTTCGCCGAGGTGTTCGCGGCGGTGAACAAGGACTTCTACGCCATCGATCCGCTGCTGTTCGCGCCGGCTCGCGTGGTGGTGACTGCGCTCGATAGTGGGCGCAGCTTCCATGGCGGGCGCCTTGCGCCGGACATGCTCGACCGCTCCTTCAGCGGGACGGCGGGATGACCACCGCAATAGCAGAGCTGTTCATGGCCGTCTGCCGGGCGGAGGTGATGGCGCTGAAGCCCGGCAACGTCCATGTGCACGCCGCCGGCCATGGCATGACGGTGGAAGACTTCCTGCTGTCGGCGGAGGTCGCCGCGCCGGAGATCGCGCGGGCGCATGCCCCCGTTGGCAAACGCATCCTGTGGGCGGTGCAGGCGACCCGCGCGGTGGTGGGCTGCAACACCAACCTGGGCATCCTGCTGCTGTGCGCTCCGCTGGCCCGCGCCGCCGAGATGCCGGCCGCGCGCCCTCTGCGGGATCGGGTGGGCGACGTGCTGGCGGCACTGACGGTGGATGATGCCGAAGCTGCTTTCGCGGCGATCCGCCTTGCATCGCCCGGCGGGCTGGGCCAGGCGCCGGAGCATGACGTTGCCGGCCCGGCGACGGTGACCCTGCGTGAGGCCATGGCCGCCGCCCGGTCGCGCGACCGCATCGCCGCCCAATATGCCGACGGCTACCACGACGTCCTCGACATTGGTGTCGCCTGCGCCTGGTCGCTGGCGGACGCCGATGTGGTGTCGCTGGCCGAAGCCGTCTATCTGGAATTCCTGACCGCCTTCCCCGACAGCCACATCCTGCGCAAGCATGGCGAGACGCTTGCGGCGGCCGTGCTGGCCGAGGCCCGCGAGCTGCGCAGGCAGGTGGCGGGGTCATCGTCGGCGGCCCTTCAACGCGAGCATCTGTTCGTCTTCGATGCGCGGTTGAAATGGCAGGGCATCAATCCGGGCACCTCCGCCGACCTCACCGTCGCCAGCCTCTTCGCCTATCTGCTGGACAAGCGCGAAGACGACCTCACAGGAACACGGGCATGACGACCAGCCTGGACATCGGACGTCGCCTGACGGAGGTCGCGGCGCTCTGCCTCATGGTGGTCACCACGTCCGCATCGGCGGAGCCGTTGGCGGTGACGGAAGTGGCGCCCGGCGTCTTCGTCCACCAGGGCGTCATCGCCGAGCCGGCGCCGGACAACCATGGCGACACCGCCAATATGGGCTTCATCGTCGGCGACGACAGCGTGGCGGTCATCGACACCGGCGGCACGCCGGAACTGGGGCAGCGCCTGCGCGAGGCCATCGCTGCCCGCACCGACAGGAAGCCGGTGGTCGTCATCAACACCCATATGCACCCAGACCATGTCTTCGGCAACGCCGCCTTCTCCGACGTGCCGATCGCGGGGCATGCCAATCTCCGGGATGCGCTGGCCGCCCGGCAGGAGGTTTATCAGCGGCGGCTTGCCGACGAGTTGGGGAAGGACGCAGCGGCCGGCATCGCCCCGGTCCGGGTGGATCGGCCGGTCGCCGAGGAGGTGCGGATCGACCTCGGCAACCGCATCATCGTGTTGACCGCCTATCCCACGGCGCACACCAACAACGACCTGACCGTCTTCGACCGCAAGACCGGGACGCTGTTCGCCGGCGACCTGCTGTTCGTCGATCATCTTCCGGCGGTGGACGGCAATGCGCTTGGCTGGCTGCGGGTGATCGACAGGCTGGAGCGGGTGCCGGCGGTGCGTGCCGTTCCCGGCCATGGTCCGGCAGTCGTCGATTGGCCGGGCGCGCTGGACGCCGAGCGGCGTTACCTGACGGTGCTGGTGGAAGGGGTGCGGCGGGTGCTGAAGGCCAACGGCAGCATCCAGGATGCCGTTGCAAGCGTAGCGGAGGACGAACGGGACCGCTGGTTGTTGTTCGATGCATACAACCCGCGCAACGTCACGGCGACCTTCGCCGAGCTGGAATGGGAATAGGAGCAGACGCCACGGGACAAATCCAGGGAGGGAGCGATGACGCGATATCCGCTATCGGGGCCGCTGATGGGGCTTTTGGTCGTCTTGTCCACGCCTGTGCTCGCTGCCGGCGATGCGGCGGACGATGCCGCGCGCTGGGACGTGCTGCACGACATGTATTTCAAGGACCGCCCGATCGAGGAGGCCGGCGACCGCATCCGCATCGACGCGCCGGCCCGCGCCTATGACGCAGCTCTGGTGCCGGTGCGGGTCGAGGTCGAACCGTCGCTTCGCCTAAAGACACTGTCGCTACTGGTCGACAAGAACCCGGTGCCGCTGGCGGCCACCTTCCGTTTCGGCCCGGCCAGCGCCGGCAGCGGCATTGAGACCCGCGTGCGCGTCAACGAATACACCAATGTCCGCGCCGTGGGGGAGACCCAGGACGGCCGGCTGCTGATGACGGAAGCCTATGTCAAGGCGGCCGGCGGCTGTTCCGCACCTGCCGTCAAGGACCCGCAAGAGGCCATGGCGCGCCTCGGCCGCATCAAGGTGAAGCTGCCGGAGACGCTGACCCCCGGCAGCCCGGCCATGGCCCAGCTCATGATCAGCCATCCCAACAGCAGCGGACTGCAGTTCGATCAGATCAGCCGCACCTACATCCCGGCCCACTATGTCCAATCCATCGCTGTCCGTGTCGGCGGGCAGACGGTGCTGGAGGCGGACACCGACATCTCCATCAGCGAAGACCCGAACCTCCGCTTCAGTTTCGTCCCGGTGGAGGGCGGCAGCCTGGAGGTGGTCGCCCACGACACCAAGGGCGCCACATTCACACACACCGTTCCACTGACGGCCGGAAGCGGCAAGGATGAGCCGGCGCTTTAGCCACCGGCCACGATTCTTTCGGAAGCGGAGATCAGAAGCACTGGCGGTCGGCAGCGACCTGGGCCTGGCGGAAGCGGTCCATCAGGTCCTTGGCCCAGCCCGAACTGCGGAAGATCCCGGCGCGCTCGCCCGGTTGGTCGGCCATCACCTTCACCGTCTCGATGGCCGTGTAGTCGTCATAGGTGATGCGGTCGGCGATGGCGTCGATGCTGCAGGCGCATTTCTCCATGACGATGTGCGACTGCCCGTTGGACGCCATGCAGGCGATCACATAATCGGCCCGCGCCGCCGTGGGATAGTCGTTCGCCGGGCTGGCGGCGGCAGGACCCGCCGACAGCAGGGCCGCCGCGAGAACAAACGCGATGCGAACAGGCATGGCCGGAATTCTCCCATCTTACCCATGGGTGCGTGCCGGGAGGACGGTCCCATGGTTCAGCAATGATTGCTCTATATAACAATCACGGATGCGGATGGAATTGGGCCACTCAAAAGGGGTGGGTGTCTTTCGGGGTGGACCGCGCGACGCCATGCCCGGGCGCATTGCCGACGCTTCGGAAACCACCCACCCCTTGCCGGCTCGTTAGCCTCAGATCTGGCGCGGTCCGCATTTCCAGCGGCGGACGGTGTATTTCGGGTGCTGTTCCGCCCATTCGGCGGCCCGGAACATGCCGTTGCGCGAACAGGCCATTACATTGACGAACGGTTCCTGGAATGCAGGGCGTTCGACACTGCAGCGGTCGGGATCGGAAACGAGGCAGACCACGAGGAACAACTCGATCATGACATCTCCAGCCGTCATGGATGTTGGGCGACCTCGGTTGGGCGCCTCGATTCGACGGCGGCCGTCCAGGTTCATGCACGGGGAATTATGCTGCACTGCACACAAAACCAGCGCCGGAGTCAAGGCGCATGGTTTATGGAAAACCAATTTTGTGTGAACACCGGAGCTGTCCAGATCGTCGCGGCGCGATTCCTGGTTATGGGCCGGTGAAGGGGCACCGTCCTGGCGGCTTTCGGGAGAGGAAAGTGGCGGAGGCGGATGGGAATCGAACCCACCGTTCGCTGTTGGCGAACCAGCGGTTTTGAAGACCGTGAGGGCCACCAGACCCTTATCGCCTCCGGCAGGCTCAAGATGTGGACGCCGGGGCTCCGCCGCCATCGATCTTTTGGGGATCGGCCGTCCGAGCCGGCAGGGTGGCCAGGACGCGGCGATCGCCGTGCCGCCGCGACACGCCGATCCTGTCCAGATGTTCCAGGAGCGGCACCCCGAACTTGCGGGTGATACCCAGCAGCTTGGCAAGCTCGCCCAGCGTCAACCCGTCGGCCGTCCCGGAAAGGGCGGCTGCGACCCGCTCGGCGGCCAGCGCCACGGCGTCGCGGTGGAAGACGATCTCGCGCTTCTGCACCCGGTCGATCGTGCGCACCAGCACGCCGGTGCGGGCCAGATAGTGCAGGGCGCGGTGGCGCCGGTCGTCGCGGCCGGCCACCTCCGCCACGTCGGGCGGCGTCAGGCCACCGTCGCGGAAGGCGGTCTCCACGTGGGCCAGTGTGTCGCGGTCGCCGGACGACAGCAGGGCGGCGGCGTTCAGGTCGCTGCGGCGAAGAAGTCCGGCGTCGCGCACCAGCCGCCCCTCGGCCACCAGCTGCGCGACCAGGGCCGACAGGGTTTCCGGCGGAAGCTGGGGTGGCAAAGCCTCGCGTAGCCGGTCGACGGGGGCGCCGCGCTCCGTCGGGATGGCGGCCTGGAACTCCTGCACCGCCGTCATCAGCGCATCGCACAGCTGCCGGTATAGCGATTCGGCGAGCCACAGGTCGGGCGGCAGTTCCACCGCACCCGGCAGCGTCGCTTCCAGCCGGCTGGGAGGCAGCCCGTACAGCCGGGCCAACTCAGCACTGCGCAGGCCGTGGTCTCCGGCAAGCGCCAGCCGCTCGACCACCGCATCCGGCAACCGGCCTTCGGCGAGAGCCAGCGTAGCGCGGATCACCGCCGGGTCGAAGCGCCGACGCCGCACCGACGCCGGGTCGAGGATGCGCCCGCCGGCCATGGTCCAGGCCGGGGACCCCTGACGCAGCACATAGGGTTCGCCAGCTGTGGCTGTCACCAGCTCCGCGCAAGCCAGCTGGGCCGGGGCGGCGTCACCTGGCTCCAGCAGGTCGCGGTCCAGCAGGCGCAGCCGGGCTGTCACGTCGGTGGTGCCAAACAGCAGCTGCACCGTGTCACCGGTCTTCAGCGCCCGCGGCGCATCGGGCAGCAGGTCCAGCCAGATGTCGATCCATCGGGACGGCGCCAGAAGCCCTGGCGTCGCCAGGATGCCGCCGCGCCCAAGCTCCGCCAGTTCCGCGTCGCGCAGGTTGACGGCGACCCGGCTGCCCGGTCCCGCCCTGTCCACCGGCTCCCCGTGGGCATGCAGGCCACGCACCCGCAGGGTCCGGCCGTTCGGCCAAAGCTCCACCGTATCGCCGACCTGCAGGCTTCCTCGCCGCAAGGTGCCGGTTACCACAGGGCCGAAGCCGGGAACGGCGAAGGCCCGGTCGACCGGCAGATGGAAGCAGCCGAGATCCTGCCTGCCGCCATCCTCCGCGAACAGCTCCTCCAACGCAGCGGACAGCCGGTCCAGCCCTTCGCCCGTTGCCGTCGAGGTGTGGATGACCGGCATTCCCTGGAGCGGCGTACTGCCCAGAAGTTGCCGAACCGCCTGGGCAGTGGCCGCGGCCTGCGCCTCGCTGACGAGATCGCATTTGGTGATGGCGACGACGCCCCGCTGCACGCCGATCAGGCGGGCGATGGCGAGATGCTCGATGGTCTGGGGCTTGATGCCCTCGTTGGCGGCGACGACCAGCAAGGCGGCGTCGATGCCGGTTGCCCCGGCGATCATGGTGCGGACGAAGCGCTCGTGGCCGGGCATGTCGATGAAGGCCAATGTTCCGGCCGCCGCCGGGCGATGGGCGAAGCCGAGCGCGATGGAGATGCCGCGTCGCTTCTCCTCCGCCAGCCGGTCGGTGTCGATGCCAGTTAGCGCGCCGACCAGCGCCGTCTTGCCGTGGTCCACATGGCCGATGACGCCGATGACGGTGGTCCTCAAGTGGCTGGTCGTCATGGGCTTGTCGCCAGGGCCGCGCGGCAGGCTGTTGCGATGTCCGCCAACTCGCCGTCCGCAACGGTGCGCATATCGAAGATCAGCCGGTCGTCGCGGATGAAGCCGACCACCGCCGGGCGATGGGTGCGCAGCCGCCGCGCCAATTCGGAAACCGCCACCGCCGCGCTGTGAATGGCGACGAAACGGCTTGGGATTGCTGCCTCTGGAAGGGTGCCGCCCCCGGCGAACCCCTCGCCGTCGCGCAGTTCCACCGTCAGGCCGGGAAGGTCGGCCAGCATGGCGCGCAACCGCTCCGCCCGCTCCGCCAGGACCGGCAGCGGGGCGGTCAGCATCGACAGCACCGGCACATGGCCGGGATCGGTGCCCGCCACCCGTTCCGGCGCGCGGTAGAGCTTCAGTGTCGCTTCCAGGGCCGCCAGGGTCAGCTTGTCGGTGCGCAGCGCTCGCAGCAGGGGATGCGCCTTCAGCCGCGCGATCAGGTCGGCGCGGCCGAGGATCAGTCCGGCCTGCGGCCCGCCCAGCAGCTTGTCGCCGCTGCAGGTGACCAGATGCATCCCGGATTGCAGGGCCGCCTGCACCGTCGGCTCCGCCGGCAGGCCGTGGGCGGCGAGGTCGATCAGGCTGCCGCTGCCCAGATCCTCCATGGCGATCAGGCCGCGGGTGTCGGCCAGCGCGGCCAGATCCCGGCGGGCGGGGGTCGCGGTGAAGCCCTGGATGCGGTAGTTGCTGGGATGGACCTTCAAAAGCACGCGGGTGTCGGGGCCGATGGCCCGTTCGTAATCGGCGGCGCGGGTCTTGTTGGTGGTGCCGACCTCGACCAGCCGGGCGCCGCTCTGCGCGATCACGTCCGGCACGCGGAAGGAGCCGCCGATCTCCACCAGTTCGCCGCGCGAGACGACCGCCTCGCCGGGGGCGGCCAGCGCCGCCAGCGCCAGCAGGACCGCAGCGGCGTTGTTGTTGACCACCAGCGCCGCCTCGGCGCCGGTCAGTTCGCACAGCAGGCCGGTGACGCCGTGATAGCGCGAACCGCGCCGTCCGCTGTCCAGATCATATTCGAGGTTCATATAGCCGGCCGCCGCGGCCGTGACCGCGGCCACCGCCTCCGGCGCCAGCGGGGCGCGGCCCAGATTGGTGTGCAGGACGATGCCGGTCGCGTTGACGACGCGGCGCAGCACCGGCGCGTCCTCCCGCTCCAGCCGGCCGGCGGCGGCGGCGATGATGGCTTCCGGCGTTGTGGCGTCGCCGCCGGCGGCACCGGATCGCAGCGCCGAGCGCAGAGCATCCAGTTCGGCACGGAGCGCCTGCAGCACCGGCGTCCGCCCACAGGCGGCGACCAGTGGCGCCGTGCGGTCGTCGTCGATCAGCCTCTGCACCTGCGGCAGCCTGCGCAATGTGGCCAGGGTCGCGTCGGCGTTCATCCCTGCATCGCCTTGGCCAGGAACCGGTCGATCATCCCGGCGACCGTCTCGCTGTCGAGATCGTCCAGCCGGCAGGTCCGCACGTCGGTCGTCTTCACCGGCGTCAGGAAATTCTCGGACACCGATGTCGTGCCGTCCTCCCCCACATGGAAGGTCATATAGGCGCGTGGTGCATCCTCCGCGGTGTCGAGCGAGGTGAAGTGGACGATGGCGCGCGGCATCTCGTGGACGAGGTCGATGTCCTCCTGAAACCACACGGTGCCGACCTCGCGGACGATCGGCTGGCGGGAGTCGGCGATGGGCTGGATGATGCGGTCGTGCAGGTTGCGGATGTCCTTCAGCATCGTCACCTTGCGGCCGTCGCGGGCGCCTTCGCCGAAATGTTCGATGGCCTCGCGTCGCGCGTCGTCCAGCCTGCGGCGGGTGCGGACCACGGCATCGACCAGCCGGCTGGTGGCGTCCGAATGCATCGCGTCTGTCTCCTCCTCATGTCGGATCAGCGGTTGCCCGGCTGGTGTTCGCGGCCGGTGGGTGCCGGCAGGTCGCTCGCATGCTCCACCTTGCGCGTCAGATAGTCGGTCGCCGACAGCGCGAACAGGACCGCCAGCCAGAATAGGCCCGCCGCCGCCGCGGCACGGGTCAGTGCCGGTGCGCGAAACAGTTTCATGAACAGCGCCAGCACCAGAAGTGCCTTCGCCACCGAGATGCCGAGCGCCACGACGACGTTCATCGGCCCCGGCATCGGTACATAGGAAAGGCCGAGCGTCGCCGCCAGCAAGGCCAGCAGCGCTGCCCAGGTCAACAGCAGGGGGAGGGGAGGTGCCTTCATGATCCGCTCCGTCCGACCAGATAGATCAGCGGGTAGAGGAAGATCCAGACGATGTCGACGAAGTGCCAGTACAGTCCCGTCACCTCCACCGGGGTGTAATAGCGGGACGAGAAGACGCCGCGTCGCGCCCGCACCGCCATCACCGCGATCAGCCCAATGCCGATGGTGACGTGGATGCCGTGGATGCCCGTCAGTAGGAAATAAAGGAAATAGAACAGCTCGATGGTCTGGGCATGCACGCTGTCCTCGTGGAAATTCAGCCCCGGCACCAGATGTTCGGTCCATTCCTTGTGGTACTCGTAGCCCTTCAGCCCGAGGAACAACAGCCCCAGCAACGCGGTGACCGCCAGGAGCCGGGTCAGAGCCTTGCGCCGGCCATGCTCCGCCGCATGAACGGCCCAGCCCATGGTGAAGCTGCTGGTCAGCAGCACCAGCGTGTTGACGGAGCCGATGACGATCTTGGTGTGGCGCCCGGCCTCCGCCACGCCCTCCGGGTAGGTGGCGCGCAGCCATGTGTAGGCCAGCAGCATCCCGCCGAAGAACAGGATCTCCGTCGCCAGGAACACCCACATGCCGAAGGACGCGGTGTCCGCCTGTTGTTCCGCCGTTGCGTATTGCGGTTC
>NZ_CAMLJP010000081.1 GCF_946480385.1 uncultured Azospirillum sp. | reverse complement strand
AAGCCGGTGTTCGGCTATCTCGGCATGGCCTACGCCATGGTCGCGATCGGCGTGGTCGGCTTCGTCGTGTGGGCGCATCACATGTATACGGTCGGCCTGGACGTCGACACCAAGGCCTACTTCACCGCCGCCACCATGATCATCGCGGTGCCTACGGGCGTGAAGATCTTCTCCTGGATCGCCACCATGTGGGGCGGGTCGATCGAATTCCGGGTGCCGATGCTGTGGGCGCTGGGCTTCATCTTTCTGTTCACGGTCGGCGGCGTCACCGGCGTGGTGCTGGCGAACGGCGGTCTCGACAACTACATGCACGACACCTACTACGTCGTCGCGCACTTCCACTATGTGCTGTCGCTGGGTGCGGTGTTCTCGATCTTCGCCGGCTGGTACTACTGGATCGGCAAGATGTCGGGGCGCCAGTATCCGGAGTTCTGGGGCAAGGTCCATTTCTACACCACCTTTATCGGCGTCAACCTGGTGTTCTTCCCGCAGCACTTCCTGGGCCTGTCGGGCATGCCGCGTCGCATCCCTGACTACCCGGACGCCTTCTGGGGCTGGAACATGATCTCGTCGCTGGGCGCTTACATCTCCTTCGCCTCGACGCTGCTGTTCGTGTGGATCGCCTGGAAGACCCTGCGTAGCGGCGAACGGGTGCCGGGCGCCTACTGGGGTCCGCAGGCCGGCACGCTGGAATGGTCGGTCAGCTCGCCGCCTCCCTTCCACGCTTTCGAAACGTTGCCGCAGGTGAAGTAAGCATGCTAACGGGCGGGCGTCGCCGCGAGGAAGCGCCCACCCGATAGGAAGGGTACCAGGCCGAGCAGCCCGAAGAATGGGCGCCGGCAGGAGGGGCGCCGGGGTGACGACTTGTGGTTGGAAGGCCCGGGGTTAGAAGACAAGGACATGATATGACGGACGTGACGAACGAACTGACGCTCAACCAGACCGGAGGGGCGTCGGCCGGTGATTTCATCGAGTTGCTCAAGCCGCGGGTCATGTCGCTTGTGGTCTTCACCGGGCTGGCCGGCATCGTGCTGGCGCCCGGCCACATCCACCCCTTCCTGGCGATGGTCGCCGTGCTGTGCATCGCCGTCGGCGCCGGGGCGTCGGGCGCCATCAACATGTGGTACGACCGCGACATCGACGCGGTGATGACCCGCACGGTGAAGCGCCCGATCCCGTCGGGCCGGGTCGAGCCGGCGGAGGCGCTGGGCTTCGGCGTCACCCTGTCGGTTCTGTCCGTGGTGGTGATGGGGCTGGCGGTGAACTGGACGGCGGCGGCGCTGCTGGCGGTCACCATCGGCTTCTACATCTTCGTCTACACCATGTGGCTGAAGCGCCGGACCCCGCAGAACATCGTGATCGGCGGGGCTGCCGGTGCCTTCCCGCCGATGATCGGCTGGGCGGCGGTGACCGGGACGGTCGATCTGCCCTCCATCCTGCTGTTCCTGCTGATCTTCCTGTGGACGCCGCCGCATTTCTGGGCGCTGGCGCTGTTCCGCAACGGCGACTACACCCGCGCCGGCGTGCCGATGATGCCGGTTGTGGCGGGAGAGGCGGCGACCAAGCGCCAGATGCTGCTCTACACGCTGATCCTGCTGCCGGTGGCCGCGGCGCCGTACTTCGTCGGCATCGCCGGGCCGGTCTATCTGGCGGTGTCGGCCATCCTCGGACTGATGTTCGTCGGCTGCGCCGTCCGCGTCCTGCGGGCAAGCGACGACAAGCCGGCCAAGAAGATGTTCGGTTTCTCGATCCTGTACCTGTTCCTGCTGTTCGCCGTGATGATGGGCGAGCAGATGATCCTCGGAGGGTGGGCATGACGGTGATGGAACGCGATGGCCTGACCGATACCCGTACCTCGGTCGAAGAGCAGAGGCGGCAGGAGGCCGACCTTCGCGCCAAAAAGCTGCGGGGCCGCAATCTGGCGGTTCTGGCCGCGCTGCTGGCGCTGGTCGCCCTGTTCTACGCCATCACGGTCGTGCGGATGGGTGGGGCGCACTGATGGCCGGGCGCGACGACAAGCTGCGCCGCCGCAACCGCCTCATCCTCGGCACCCTGTTCGGGATGGTGGCCGGGATGATCGGGCTGACCTATGCGTCGGTCCCGCTCTACACCCTGTTCTGCTCGGTCACCGGTTTCGGTGGCACGACCAAGCGGGCGGAACAGGCCGCGGCGCATGTCGTCGACCGCAAGGTGACCATCCGCTTCAACGCCGACACCAACTCCGCCCTTCCCTGGACCTTCAAGCCGGAGCAGAAAGAACTGGTGCTGAAGCTGGGCGAAACCGGGTTCGCCGCTTACCGTGCCGAAAATCGTGCGGCAAAGCCCACAGTCGGTACCGCCGTCTACAACGTTACGCCTGAAAAGGCGGGTGCCTATTTCAACAAGATTCAGTGCTTCTGCTTCGACGAGCAGATCCTGGAGCCCGGCCAAGTCGTGGACATGCCGGTGACATTCTTCGTCGACCCGTCGATGGCTGACGATCCGAACATGGACGACGTGAGCACCATCACGCTGTCCTACACCTTCTTCCGCGCCAAGGACAGCGAGGCCAAGCTTGCGCAGCACACGGCCACCGCCACGTCTTCGGATACGGGGGCAAGCAAACAAAAGGCGGAGCCGGGGGCGACCGCCACAAACTGAACAATATGGGGTAGTGAGACGATGGCCGACATCACCCACGGGCAAATGCCGCACGCCGAACCATCAGCCCATGAACCGGGCGCCGGCATCCCGCATCCCTACCATCTGCTGAAGCCCAGCCCCTGGCCGCTGATCGGCGCATTTTCCGGCGGGCTTCTGGCGACCGGGCTGGTCATCTTCATGCATGGCGGCGGCAAGTTCCTGCTGGTGCTGGGCATACTGGCCATTCTGGTGACGATGTTCGGCTGGTGGCGTTCCGTCATCCGGGAATCTGTGGTGGAGCATGCGCACACGCCGGTGGTGAAGATCGGCCTGCGTTATGGCATGGCGCTGTTCATCGCGTCGGAGGTGATGTTCTTCGCCGCCTTCTTCTGGGCCTTCTTCCATGCGGCGCTGGAGCCCAAGGTTTCGCCGATCAATCCCGACGCCATCTGGCCGCCGCCGAACGTGCATGTCATCGACCCGTTCGACATGCCGCTGATGATGACGCTGACGCTGTTGCTGTCGGGCGTGACCGTCACATGGGCGCACCATGCGATTCTGGAGGGGCATAACCGGACGGCCGCCAAGGCGCTGGGCCTGACCGTTCTGCTGGGCGCGCTGTTCACCTTCTTCCAAGGCTACGAGTACGTCCACGCCGCCTTCAAATTCACCGACGGCATCTTCCCGTCAACCTTCTACATGGCGACCGGCTTCCACGGCTTCCATGTGCTGGTCGGCACCATCTTCCTGGCGGTCTGCTGGGTGCGCACGGTGAAGGGGCATTTCACTCCGGAAAGCCATTTCGGTTTTGAGGCGGCGGCCTGGTACTGGCACTTCGTCGACGTCGTCTGGCTGTTCCTGTTCGTTTCGGTCTATTGGTGGGGTGGTCATGGCGGCGTGATCGCCGCCCACTGACGCCACCGGTGCCGAGCCGTTCCGGCGGCTTATATGTCTGCCGGAACGGCCCGAACGGGAGGTTATGGCGTGATTGATCTGTACCCAAGAGTTTCCCCGTTATCGGCGGGTCTGCGCAGCGTCTGCCCGCGCTGTGGCAAGGGGAGGCTGTTCGACGGCTATCTGACGGTGGCGGAGCGCTGCAATGTCTGCGACCTGGATTTCTCCCAGGTCGACAGCGGCGACGGCCCTGCCGTCTTCCTGATTTTCATCCTGGGCTTTCTGGTGGTGCCCATCGCGCTTTGGGTGTCGATGACGGTGGACTGGCCGCTGTGGCTGCACGCCATCGTTTGGAGCATCGTCGTGCTGGCATTGACGCTGGGTATGCTGCGGCCGGCCAAGGGCTGCATCGTCGCCTTGCAGTACCGCTATCGCCGCAGCGAAGTGGAGAAGGGGTCGTGAGCACCACTGCCGTCGAGACGGGGGAGCGACGCCGTTTCCGCCCCTCGCTTGGGGCGACGCTGGTCACCCTGGTCGGGTTGGCGGTGACCATCGGGCTCGGCACATGGCAGCTGGAGCGGCTGCAGTGGAAGCAGGACCTGATCGCGCGGATCGATCGGCAAATGGCTGAGCCCGCGGTGCCTCTGCCCGCCCGCATCGACGATCCCTCTGCGTGGGAGTTCCGCCCGGTGACGCTGGCCGGCCGCTTTCTGAACGACAAGGAAATGCTGCTGATCGCCCGCCCGCACCAGGGGCAGGTGGGCTACGAGGTTCTGACGCCATTCCAGCGGGCGGATGGGGCCGGCATCGTGCTGGTCAACCGCGGTTTCGTGCCGATGGACCGCCGCGATCCGGCGACCCGCTCCACCGCGCGGGTGGAGGGGGAGGTGAGCGTCAAGGGCATCGTCCGCGTACCGCAGCCGCCCGGCTTCTTCCAACCCGGCAACGGAACGCCGGCGCCGGGTTCCGCCTGGATGCGCGCCGATCCGCCGGCGATGGCGGCTGCGTTGTCGCTGAGCGATGTGGCTCCTGTGGTGGTGGAGATGCTGCCGGGGCAGGGGGCCGGTCTGCCGGGTGCGCCGGCCGGGACGCTGGCGGGGATTGCGCCACGGGTGGAGTTGCCGAACAACCACCTGCAGTATGCCTTGACCTGGTATGGGCTTGCGGTGACGCTCGCCGGAATCTACGTGCTGTCACAGCGCAAGCGCGCCGACACCGGAACCGACGGACGACCCGATGACCGCATATCAGGAGCTTGAACGCCGACACGCCCGCATCGCCGCCATCGGCGACGCGCTGGGCATCCTCGGCTGGGACACCCAGACGATCATGCCGGAGGGCGCCAACGACGGCCGGGCGGAACAGACCGCAACCCTGTCGGTGATAGCGCACGAACTGGCGACCGACCCGCGCATGGCCGACCTGCTGGCCGAGGCCGAGAGCGACGACAGCCTCGACCCCTGGCAGCGCGCCAACCTGCGCGAGATGCGCCGGCATCACGTCCACGCCACCGCCATCCCCGCCGATCTGGTGGAGGCGACCAGCAAGGCGGTGTCGGTCTGTGAAATGACCTGGCGCGCCGCGCGGGCGGAGAGCGACTTCGCCAAGCTGCTGCCATCCCTGACCGAGGTGCTGGCCCGCGTACGCGAGGGAGCGGAGGCGTTGGGATCCGTGATGGGGATCAGCGCCTATGACGCGCTGCTCGACAGCCACGACCCGGGTGCGCGGGCGGAGCGCATCGATGCGTTGTTCGCCGATCTCTCCGGCTTCCTCCCCGACCTGATCGGCCGCGTGCTCGACCGCCAAGCTGCGGCGCCGGCTGTGATCGAGCCGCAGGGACCGTTTTCGGTGGAGAAGCAGCGCGAGCTTGGCGTCCGCATGATGGAGCGGCTGGGCTTCGATTTCAGCCGCGGCCGGCTCGACGTGTCGCTGCATCCCTTCTGCGGCGGGGCGACCGGGGATGTGCGCATCACCACCCGGTATGATGAAGCGAACTTCACCGACGCGCTGATGGGCATCCTGCACGAGACCGGCCATGCGCTGTACGAGCAGAACCGCCCGCGTGCGTGGCTGAGCCAGCCGGTGGGGCAATCGCGCGGCATGGCGGTGCATGAAAGCCAGTCGCTGCTGATGGAAATGCAGGCCTGCCGCTCGGCCGAGTTCATCACGTGGCTGGCGCCGGTGGTGCGCGAGACCTTCGGCGGGGAGGGGCCGGCCTGGGAGGCCGACAATCTGCGCCGGCTCTACAGCCGGGTGGAGCGTGGTCTCATCCGCGTCAACGCCGACGAAGTCACTTACCCCGCCCACATCATCCTGCGCTATCGCTTGGAAAAGGCGCTGATCGCCGGCGACCTGACCCTGCCGGACCTGCCGGGCGCCTGGAACGACGGCATGGCCGAGTTGGTGGGCGTGGTGCCGCCGAACGACCGGCTTGGCTGCTTACAGGACATCCATTGGCCGGGTGGCGGCTGGGGCTATTTCCCCAGCTACACGCTGGGTGCGATGACAGCGGCGCAGTTGTTCGACGCCGCGCGCACCGCCGACCCTGAGATCGTCCCGGCGCTGTCGCGGGGCGAATTTGCGCCGCTGGTAAACTGGCTGCGGGTGAATGTGCATGAGACCGGCTGCTTCCACGCCTCCGGTGACGAGTTGCTGACCGCGGCGACCGGCCGGCCGCTGGATGCGACGGTGTTCAAGCGCCACTTGGAGCGGCGGTATCTCTGACCGTCAACTCGCGGGGAGCTTGCGGAAGCCTCTTGGCAAGCGCGGGAAATGGCTTATCTTTAGGGACAGGTACATCGGGGTCTGATCCACCCCGACGTACCCATCCGATCAGCGGTTCAGAAGATCAAGGCACGCCTTGATGATCTGCAACAGCAGGATCAGGAGTGTGAGGATCTTTTCCATCCTCTTCTCTCCCTTGTTGTGTGCGGCGGTGGCGGCCTGTCCGCCACCCCGTTCACACAATCCCACTATAAATGCATGGTTGCAGATGTGTGCGGCGCTGCTGTTCGGTGACGTGCAAATTCCTGCGGATAAATCAATTCACAGGAGAAAGCTTGGGATGTCAGCATCTGTGCCGGCATGAAAAAGGCCGCCAACGAGGCGGCCATTTTTCGTTGCGCGTGACTGCGAAGATTACCCGCGGGCGGTGGTGCGCAGGGTTTCCTCGGCTGCGCGAATCAGGGCCATCGACTTGTTGACGGTCTCCTGATATTCGGCCTCGGGGTCGCTGTCGGCGACGACGCCGCCGCCGGCCTGGACATACATCATGCCGTCCTTCAGCACGGCGGTGCGCAGCGCGATACAGGTGTCCATCGCGCCCGACGCGCCGAAATAACCGACGCAGCCGGCATAGACGCCCCGGCGGGCCTTCTCCAGCTCGTCGATGATCTCCATGGCGCGGACCTTCGGCGCGCCGGACACCGTACCGGCTGGGAAGCCGGCGACCAGAGCGTCGAGTGCGTCGAACTTCGGATCGAGTTCGCCTTCGACGTTGGAGACGATGTGCATGACGTGGCTGTAAAGCTCCACGATCATCTTGGACGTGACCTTGACGGTGCCGACCTTCGCCACCCGGCCGACGTCGTTACGGCCGAGGTCGAGCAGCATCAGGTGCTCAGCCAATTCCTTCGGATCGCTCAGCAGATCGGCAGCCAGCGCCTCGTCCTCCACCGTGGTGGCGCCGCGCTTGCGGGTGCCGGCGATCGGGCGGACGGTGACCTTGCCGTCGCGCACCCGTACCAGGATTTCCGGGCTGGAGCCGACGACGGTCAACTCGCCGAAGTCGCAATGGAACAGGAAGGGCGAGGGGTTCAGGCGGCGCAGCGTGCGGTACAGCGCCAGGGGCGACGGCTTGAAGGGGAAGCGGATGCGCTGGGACGGCACGACCTGGAAGATGTCACCGGCACGGATGTACTCCTTCGCCTTCTCCACGATCGCGTGATACTCCTCGCGCGTCGTGTTGGAGGTCCAGGCCAGCGGCAGGCCGTTCTCCGTCCGCGGCTCCCGCCGGTAGGGAAGGGGGCGTTCCAGGTCGGCCAGCGCATCGGTCAGCCGTTCCCGCGCGTCGGCATAGGCCGTGGCGGAATCCTTGCCGGCCTTCGGCCACACCGGCGTCACCAACGTGATCGAATCGGTGTGGCTGTCGAAGATGGCGACGATGCTGGGCCGGGTCAGGATGGCGTCCGGGATGTTCAGCTCGTCTGGATTGTTGTCCGGCAGCCGCTCCATCAGGCGGACCATGTCGTAGGTCATGTAGCCGAACAGGCCGGCGGCCATCGGCGGCAGTTCTTCCGGCAGCGGGATGCGGCTCTCGTTGATCAGCGCGCGCAGAGCCTCCAGCGGCGCCTGATCGAGCGGCTTGAAGGCGTCGCGGTCGTGCAGGGCGTCGCGGTTGATCTCCGCCCGGTTGCCGCGCGAACGCCACACCACGTCCGGCTTGAAGCCGATCACCGAATAGCGGTCGCGCCGCGATCCGGCCCCGCGTTCTGCCGACTCCAGCAGGAAACCGAACGGACGTCCGTCCGCCAGCTTCATATAGGCGGAAACCGGGGTCTCCAGATCGCTGACCAGCGTGGTCCACACCACCTGCGGCCGACCGGCGGCGTAAGCGGCATCGAAGGTGGTGGTATCGGGCTGGACCTTCACGGCACGGAACCTCTCGGGGTTGCTGTCGGCTGAGCCGGAGACTCAGTTGCTGGCGAAGAACTGGTCGATGCGCTGGCGGTGGATGCGGACCGGATACTTGTCGCGCAGCGCGTTGGTGAATTCCGCCACCAGATCGTTCTCCATCCCCTGTTCGACCGATGCGCGGACCGGCGCCAGATCGGCATCGGCTGCCTTCGGATCGGCGGGGATCACCTCCTTCAGCCGGGCGACGACCTGGGCGTCGGCGGTGTTGCCGGTGACCACCTCGTTCGGCTTGGCGGCGAACAGCTTGGCGACCATGTCGGCCGGCAGCCCCTGCACCGATTGGGCATCGCGGGTGAAGGGGGCGGTCATGGCGAAGCTGGCGCCGGCCTGGGTGGCGACGTCCTGCGCGGCGGCTTCCGAACCCTGCTTCAGCCGGGCGGCGATCTCCTCGGCCTTCTTGGCGGCGCGCTCGGCGCGCTGCTCCTGCTGCCAGTCGGCGATGACCTGATCACGCACGTCGGCCAGCGGACGAACTGCGGCGGGGATCACGCTGTCGACGCGGACGGCGGTGAAAACACTGCCCTCGCCCTCGGTCAGGTTGGAGGTGGCGCCGGTCTTCAGTTGGAAAGCATTCGGCAACTGCGCCTTCAGGCCGGGAAGGTCGGGGGCGGCGTCCTTGCCGTCCGGCGCCTTGCCGGTGCTGTCGACCGCGGCGACCTTGGTCAGGGCCAGACCCTGGGCTTGCGCGACTTCCTCCAGCGGGGCGCCGCTGGCGAGCTGGTCCTCGACCCGGTTGGCGATGGAGAAGACGGAGTCGAGCGCCTGCTCCTTCTTCAACTCGGCCTCCAGTTGGCCACGCACATCCTCGAAGCTCTTGGTCGAGGCAGGAGTGACGCCGGTAACGGCCATGACATGCCAGCCGAGCGCGCTCTTGATCGGGTCGGAGGGCTTGCCCGGCTCCAGCGCAAAGGCGGCGTCGCCGATCTCCGGCAGGTCGGCCTTGGCAATGTTGTCCAGGGTCACCGGCTCGACACCGGCATCCTTGGCGGCTTCGGCGAGACCCTTGGCCTTCGCGGCCTCGGCGATCTGCTTGGCCTTTGCCTCGTCGTCGACCACCACCATCTGCACGGTACGCTTTTCGGGGGCGCCGAACTCGTTCGCGCGCTCCTCATACGCCTTTCGCAGCTGGGCATCGTCAATCTTGATGTCCTTGGCCAGCACGTCGGGCGACAGGCGGGCGACCGTCAGGGCGCGATATTCGGGGGCGGTGAAGCGGACCTGATGGTCGTCATACGACTGCTTGATCGTCGCGTCGTCGGGCACGCCGACATCGCCGATGGCGGCGTTGGGCAGGGTCACCACCTCCGCCACGCGCTTTTCGCCGCGATAGCGGTAGAGGTCCTGCACCAGCGGCTGCGGCGGGGTCAGGCCGGCGGACACCGCGCCGGCGACCAGCTGGCGCGCCGTCTCGCGCTGGATCATCGCGACATAGGCGTCTTCGGTCAGCTGGTTGTTGCGCAGCACCGAGCGGAAGACGTTGGGGTCGAACTGGCCCTGCTGGTTACGGAAGGCCGGCTCTTCGGCGATGCGCATGCGCACCACCTCCGGCCCGACGGCGATTCCCATGTCGGCCGCCGCGAGGTCGAACAGCGTGCGCTGGATCAGCGATTGCAGCGACTGCTCCAGAAGGCCGAATCGCTTGGCCTGCTCGGCAGTCAGGTTGCCGCCCAGCATCGGGCGTAGCCGTTCCATCTGCCGGCGGAATTCCTGGTCCAGCGCCTGCTGTCCGATCTCCACCTTGCCGACCTCGGCAACGGTGGTCGGGGTGGTGGAGCGGAACACGTCGCCGATCCCCCAGATGCCGAAGCTGAGGATCAACAGCACGAACAGGATCTTGACGACCCAGGAGCCGGCGAAATTGCGGATGAACTGGAGCATGGGACCCGAATCTAAGCGCGTCGTTCGGCCATCCGGCCGGGGCGGCGCATCATAGATAGGGGAGGGTGGGGCGGCAACAGCCCATTTCCACGCCGCCGATCTCTGGGCCGATCTCCGGCCTCCTTCAATCGGCAGGAGCAATCCGCAGAAGAACGCCCCGGCTCCACGGAAAACGTGGGCCCGGGGCGTCGGAAACTCACCGTTTGCAGAGCCCTTGGCGGGCGCCGGGGTTACTTCAGCGCGTCGCGCGCGGCATCCTTGGCGCCGCCGATGCTGTTCTGAACCTTGCCGGCGGCCTTTTCGCCGCGGCCCTCGGCCTCGGTCTTGGTGTCGCCGGTCAGCTTGCCGGCCGCTTCCTTGATCGAGCCCTTGACGGAGCGGGCGGCGCCCTCGATCCGGTCCTTGTCCATGGTGGCAACCTCTTGCGTGTTGGTTATGCCGGAACAACAGGACGGAAGGGGAAAGGGTCCATTAAAAATAGTACACGAAAGGCACGTCGGCTCGGCCGGAGGCGTCGTGGCTCAGGCCCGGCGTGGTTCGTCGGTGCCGCGGCCGGCCCCGCGCGGCGGGGTGCCGCCGCCGATGCGCATCGGACCGGCGCTGTGCCGGCGCAGCGCCGCCAGCTGCAGGGCGTGGTGGGCGATCTTGTCGCGGAATTCAGGGTCGACCCGGCTGAAGGCGCTGTAGGCCAGCCTTACCGCCGCTGGCGAGCGGGTGCGCAGGGCCTCATTCAGGGAATCGCGCAGAGTGCGCAGTTCGAGGATGCCGGGAACGAAGGCCATCTCGACCGCCTCCGCCAGGATTTCGACGGAACACAGCGTTGCTTCGTCGTCGAGCGTAAGCGTCACTCTGCCGCGTCCAATCCGATCGTCGGGGCTGATGGTCAGGAACCGAGCAGGTCGAGAACAGCCGTCAGGCAGCGGTGACGGGCCAGGCACTCCTCGCAACATCCGATGGCCTGCACCGGCTGCGGGCAATGCTGACGGCGCAATGCCTCCAACCCTTGAAACAGGACGTGCTTCTTCGCATCCGAGATCACGTCGGTGGCCTGGATCGTTTCGAAAGCGTCCCGCATAGGATTGGTCGCGTCTATGAACATCGCCGTATGCCTCCGTTCCTAGCGAACTTATGACGCACCCCTAATGAAGTCCATGAATGCGCTGTAATATTACGGCAGCAAATTGAAACGAGCTGTGGCGCCATTCACCGGCGCGCACCGCATTGACGCGGCAATCGGCGATGGGCAGCATCGGCCCGGTCGATGACGGGGAAGAAACGGAGGCGGAATGGCGCGGGCGCTGGGGGCGACGTTGGCCGTCTATGGTGTGGCCGCATTGGCGGAGATCGCCGGCTGCTTCGCCTTCTGGGCCTGGATAAAGCTGGGCCGGAGCGCATGGTGGACATTGCTCGGTATCGCGAGCCTGTGCCTGTTCGCGTGGCTGCTGACGCGGGCCGACGCCGACTTTGCCGGACGCGCCTATGCCGCCTATGGCGGCGTCTACATCGCGGCGTCGCTGCTGTGGCTCTGGCTGGTCGAGGGTGTGCGGCCGGACCGCTGGGACGCGGCCGGCGCACTGGTCTGTCTTGCCGGGGCGGCGCTTATTCTTGCCGGCCCGCGCGGGAGTTGAAGGTGGGCGACAGGTTGGGCGGAACCGGCCGGTTGACCGAGCGCCGCAGGGCAGGGCCGTTCACCAGAACGAGGCGGCCGGCATCGTCCACCCGCAGGTAGGCGCCGACGCGCACGGTCCGGCGAAGGATGTCGTCGTTGAGCATGATCTGCGCATCGGCCAGGGACAGCGGGGTGCCCTGGTAGTACGCACGGCCGTCGGCGTGGCTGATCTGGCTGAATGCGTTGGTCATGTCTGAATGCTCCCAATCGATTTCTTGAACCGCGGACCGTTGGCGGACCCGAAGCGACGGCAGCATCCGGCGTGACGCTGGTGGTTCACGCCTGTGGCTGCGGCCATTGTCGGACAAACGCCTGGGACGTCCGGTTTATTCCTCCATCGCGGGCTGTGAGGCGAATTGCTTCCCGTGCGGGGAATGTGTGGAGAGAATCTTGGGGCCGATACCGCCGCAGGTCCAGCCCGCCGTGGCGAATGCCACCGAATTGTCGCAGACCACACGCGCAAAAGCTGTGGTGGTGCTGCCGGGCGCGACCGATTATTCCGGGAACGGTGCCGCGGATTGAACCATGTCAATCGTGTACCGGCCTCTAACCGTTAGAGTGCGACGGCATCACGGGCGGCGGATTGCGCAAATGTTTGGCATTTGCGGAATCGCTTGGCGTTGGAAATCAAGCCGGACGGGGTCATAATACCTCCGTCGGGTATCCGATTCAGCCGCCGGGCGGCCGTCGGTGCATCATCAGGCCGGCCTTTCCGGCTGGACAGAGAAAAGCGGATCGTTTCGTGGACCTACAACCGGCGGATCAGATGAACGGTTCCGAAAGCAGCGGTTCCAGCGGGGATCACTCCGCCGCGATGCCGCGTGATTCCGCCTTTCTGGCCTCTTTGGCCGCCAGCCTGCTGGACGACGGCGGGATGGCGCTGGTCTATCTGGACCGTGACGGCTTGTGCCGCCATGCCGATCCGCACTTTGCGGCGGTCCTGGACCGCTCGCCGGCGGACCTGATCGGCCGCGAGTTGACCGGCATCGACCACCCCGTGACCGCGGCGCTGACCGCAGCCGTTGCGGCGCTGAGCGGATCGCCGGTGCAGACCTCCGCGCCGGTCGACTGCCCGACGGTCGGCTGCGACGGTCGGCGCTCGATCCTCAGCGGCAGCGTGATCGCCCACCGCGATGCCGCCGGGGCGACGGTCGGCTATCTCGGCACCTTCCACCTGACCGGCGACCCCGACCGCATCGCGGAGTTCGTGACCTGTCGGGATTCCTTCATCGCCACCCTGCTGGACGCGGCGGTGGACGGCATCATCGTCTCTGACCGCAGCGGGATCATCCGCTCCATCAACCGCGCCTGCTGCCGCCTGTTCGGCTATGAGGAGGGTGAACTGGTCGGGCGGAACATGTCGATCCTGATGCCCCCGCCCTTTTCGCGCGACCATGGCCGCTACGTCGACACCTATATGCGGACCGACCGGGCCAAGATCATCGGCATCGGCCGCGAAACGCTGGGTCAGCGCAAGGACGGCACGGTGTTCCCCATCCATCTCAGCGTCGGCCAAGCGCGGCTGGGAGAGGATGTGACCTTCGTCGGCATCATCCGCGACATCTCCGAACGCCTCGCGGCAGAGCAGCGCGCCTCCTACCTCGCGCGGCACGATCCCCTGACCGGGGTCCTGACCCGCACCGCCTTTCTGGAGGAGTGTGAGGCTCTGTTCGCCGGCAGCCGCGCCGAGGAGGAAGACGTGGCTTCGAGCGGGAGCCTGTTCGCCCTGTTCTCGCTCGACGTCGACCAGTTCAGCGACGTGAACGAAGCCTTCGGCTTCCATGTCGGCGACGCCGCGCTGAAGGCGATGGTCAGCCGTGTGACGGAGGTGCTGCCGCCCAACACCATCATCTGCCGCATTGCCGCCGACGAATTCGCAGCGCTGTCACGGGTGACCGACGCCGACCACGCACGCACGCTGGCCGGCGTGCTGCACGACCGGCTGACCGCGTCGATCTACGCCGACCGCCATTGGGTGCGGCTGCGGCTGTCGGTCGGCGCCGCGGTGCAGGACGACACGGTTACCACGCTGGAGGACCTGAACGCCAAGGCCAAGCTGGCCCTGCAGGCGGTGCAGCACAACGGCGGCAACGCCGTCTGCTTCTACACGCCGGAAATGGCGGCGGCGGCGACCCGGCGGATGATGCTGACCATGCATCTGACCCACGCCATCGAGCGCAACGAGCTTCGCCTCGTCTACCAGCCCATCGTCGACAAGGCCGGGCGGGTCCGGTCGGCGGAAGCGCTGCTGCGTTGGGAGCACCATGCCTTGGGGCCGGTCTCGCCCGGCGAGTTCATCCCGGTCGCGGAGGAAAGCGGCCTGATCGTGCCGATCACCGACTGGGTCCTGTCCACCGCGGTCGCCCAGATGGCGGTCTGGGAGGCGGACGGCGTGCTGCCCGACCGCGTTTTCCTCAACATCTCCGGCCAGCAGTTCCTGCGCGGCAATCTGCCCCTCCGGCTGGAGGAACTGCTGGGCGAGCATCCGTCGCTGCGCAGCCATCTGGGGCTGGAGATCACCGAACAGGCGGCGGTGCGCGACCTGAAGGTGGCGGTGCGGACGCTGAGCGAACTGGCCGATCTGGGCATCCAGGCGGCCATCGACGATTTCGGTTCCGGCTATTCCTCCCTCAGCTATGTGCAGCAGCTGCCGGTGGCGAAGCTGAAGATCGACCGTGCCTTCGTCATCGACGTGCCGGAGAATCCCAAAAGCAACGCGCTGGTCCGCGCCGCCGTCGGCATGGCGCACGGCCTGGGCCTGACCACGGTGGCGGAAGGGGTGGAGACGGCGGAGCAGCGCGATTTCCTGGTGTCGGTCGGCTGCGACCTGATGCAGGGCTATCTGTTCGGCCGCCCGATGCCGCCCGAGGCGCTGGCCGACATGGTGCGCTCCCAAGCCACGCCTGCGGTTGCCTGATCCCTCTCCTTGGGGTGAATCCTGTCTCGACAGCGCCAGCTGCAACTGATATCCATTCGCACGGAATTGAGAGCCATTCGCAGTCCGGGAGTGATGGATGTTCATCGACAAGATCGCTGGTGTCGCCTTCGCCGTTGGCGCCTTGACCGCCTTTTCGGTTCAGGCTCAGGAAGTCAATGTCTACAACTCGCGTCATTACAATACCGACCGCGCGATCTATGAAACCTTCACGAAGTCGACCGGTATCAAGGTCAACATCATTGAAGGCAACCATGATGAACTGATCCAGCGCATGAAGTCGGAGGGAGCCAGCAGCCCGGCCGATCTGTTCATCACCGTGGATGCCGGCCGTCTGGCCGCCGCGGCCAAGGAAGGGCTGCTCGCCCCGGTCAGCTCGCCGGAGCTGGAAGCGGTCAAGGTTCCGGCCAACCTGCGCGATCCGGACGGCGCCTGGTGGGGCCTGTCCAGCCGCGCCCGCATCATCGTCTACGCCCGCGACCGGGTGAAGCCGGAGCAGATCAAGGATTACGAGGATCTCGCCAAGCCGGAATGGAAGCACCGCGTCCTGACCCGCAGCGGCACCCATCCCTACAGCCTGGCCCTGACCGCATCGATGATCGAAGCGCTGGGCGAGGAGAAGACGGAGGAGTGGGTCAAGGGCCTCGTCGCCAACCTCGCGCGTCCGCCGCAGGGCGGAGACACCGACCAGATCCGCGCGGTCGCGGTGGGCGAGGGCGACGTCGCCATCGCCAACACCTATTATGTCGGCAAGATGATCACCTCGGCCAAGCAGGAGGATCGCGAGGTCGCGTCCAAGGTCGGCGTCATCTTCCCCAACCAGGGCAACCGCGGCACCCATGTGAACCTCAGCGGCGCCGGCGTGGTGAAGACCTCCAAGAACCAGGAGAATGCCCGCAAGCTGCTGGAATATCTGCTGAGCCCGGAGGCGCAGCGCCAGTTCGCCGACGGCAACATGGAGTATCCGGTCAACCCGGCGGTCCAGCCGCATCCGGAACTGGTGAAGCTCGGCAGCTTCAAGGCGGCCCAGGTGAATGCCGCCTCCTTCGCCGCCCACACGCCGCAGGCTCTGCGCATCATGGACCGTGCCGGCTGGAAGTAAGATGACCGACGCTCCTTCTCCTTCCGTCATCCTGTCCGGCATCACCCACCGCTATGGGCAACTGACGGCGGTCGACGATGTCTCGTTGTCGGTCACCCCGCGTGAGGTGGTGTGCATCGTCGGCCCGTCCGGCTGCGGCAAGTCGACCCTGCTGCGCCTGATCAGCGGACTGGAGTCGGTCCAGAAGGGCGAGATCGCGGTGGAGGGGCAGCAGCTCGCCACCGCGGGCCGGTCGCTGCCGCCGGAAAAGCGGCCGGTCGGCATGATGTTCCAGGACTTCGCGCTGTTCCCGCACCTGACGGTGGCGGGCAACATCGCCTTCGGCCAGACCGACCGTCCGCGCGCCGAACGCAAGCGCCGGGTGGAGGAACTGCTGGAGACCATGGCGTTGACCCGCTATGCCGACGCCTACCCGCACACCCTGTCGGGCGGCCAGCAGCAGCGGGTGGCGCTGGCCCGCGCCATGGCGCGCGATCCCAAGGTCCTTCTGCTGGACGAGCCCTTCTCGGCACTGGACGAGCAGCTTCGCCGCTCGGTGCGGGAGGAGGTGGTGCGGATCATCCGCGCCAGCGGCATCGCCACCATCGTCGTCACCCACGACCCGGAAGAGGCGATGGAGATGGGCAACCGCGTGGTGGTGATGGAGGCCGGGCGCATCGTCCAGGCCGACACGCCGGTCAACCTCTACCAGCGCCCGACCAACAGCTTCGTCGCCCGCCTGTTCGGCGAGGTGAACCGCTTCGAGGCGACGGTGCGCGACGGGCAGATCGTCACGCCGCTCGGCCGGGTCATGGCGCCAGGCCTGCCCGGCGGGACGAAGGTCGAGGTCGCCTGCCGGGTGGAGGATCTGGAACTGGTGCCGCTGGGCGCCCGGCCCGACGCCGTTCCGGTGCGGGTGCGGCATTCCAGCTTTCTGGGGCCGGCGACGCGGGTTTGCCTGGACCTGGGCGGGGCGGAGGTTCATGCGCGCCTGCCGGGGCATGTCGACGTCCGCGCCGGTGAGGAACTGTCCGCTGCGATGGCGGCCGAGCGGGTGATGGTGTTTCCGGCAGGGTGAGGGGCTAGGATTTTCGGGAGGTTAGACCCCTCACGCCCCCGCCCGCACCTCATCCTCGCCGAACTGCAGCCGGCACAGCCGCGCATAGGCGCCGTCGGCGGCCAGAAGCGCGTCGTGCGTGCCCTGCTCGATGATGCGGCCGCCTTCCATCACCACGATGCGGTCGGCGTTGCGCACGGTCGCCAGACGGTGGGCGATCACCAATGTGGTGCGACCCTCCGTCAGCCGTTCCAGCGCCGCCTGAACCAGACGCTCCGATTCACTGTCGAGCGCGCTGGTCGCCTCGTCCAGCAGCAGGATCGGCGCATCCTTCAGGAAGGCGCGGGCCAGCGCCAGACGCTGGCGTTCGCCACCCGACAGCTTGACGCCGCGGTCGCCGATCACCGTGTCGTAGCCTTCCGGCAGCTTCGAGATGAAGTCATGCGCGGCGGCGGCCTTGGCGGCGGCGATCACGTCATCCATTCCGGCATCCAGGCGGCCGAAGCAGATGTTCGCCCGCACCGTGTCGTTGAACAGAACCGTGTCCTGGCTGACGATGGAGACCGCGCCGCGCAGGCTGCGCAGGGTGGCGCCGCGCACGTCCTGGCCGTCGATCAGTACCTCGCCCCCGGTCACGTCGTAGAGGCGCGGGATGAGGTTGAAGACCGTCGATTTGCCGGCGCCGCTGCGCCCGACCAGCGCCACCGTGCTGCCGGCCGGCACGTCGAGGTCGATGCCCTTCAGCGTGTCGGCCCCGGTCTCGTAGAAGAAACGGACGCCGCGCAGCGCGACCGCACCCTTGGAAACCGACAGCGGCTTGGCGCCCGGCTGTTCCAGGATGGTCGGCTGCTGGTCCAGCAGTTCGAAGATGCGCTGGGCGGCGGCCATGCCTTCCTGCAGGGCGGCGTTCAGCGTGCCGATGGCGCGCACCGGCTGGGCCGCCATCAGCAGCGCGCCGACAAAGCCGGAAAAGGCGCCGACCGAGCCCTCGCCCAGCGTCATGCGGTAACCGGCGAAGGCGATCACCCCCGCCACCGCGACGCCGCCCAGCACCTCCATCATCGGGTCGATGCGTGAACGGGCGCGCACCGCCTTCATGGTCAGCTGGTAGTTCTCGTGGAAGGCGCGGCCGGCGCGGGCGCGCTCGTAATCTTCCAGATTGTAGGTCTTGACCATGCGCGCGCCCGACAGGCTTTCGGTCAGCAGCGAGGTCATGTCGCCCATCTGCGCCTGGGTATCGCGGGAGACGCGGCGCAGGCGCTTGCCGATGCGCACGATGGGTACGGCGGCGATGGGATAGATGATGAAGACGATCAGCGACAGCAGCCAATCCAGATAGAACATCGACCCGACCAGCGCGATCACCGTCAGGATGTCGCGCACGAGCCCGGTCAGCGTGCGGGTCAGCGCGTTGCGGATGAGGTCGACGTCGTTGATGAAGCGGGAGGTCAGCGCTCCGGTCGGGGTGGCGTGAAGCTGCGCCATGTCGGCGGTCTGCAGATGCGTGAACATCGCCAGCCGGACGTCGGCGATGACGCGCTGGACGATGTCGCTGGTCACCACGGTCTGGGAATAGAGCGACACGCCCTTGATGACGGTCACCGCGATGATCGCCAGCGGGATCGCCAGCAGCATGCCGCGGTCCTGGGCGGAGAACATGGCATAGGAGCGGTCGATCAGCAGCGGATAGGCGCCGGTGGTCGCCGCCACGATCGCCATCAGCACGAAGGACAGCAACAGCTTGCCGCGATAGGGGCGCACCCACTCACGCCACATCCGGGCCGCCAGGCGTTCGGTCGCCGCATCCAGGCGCAGGGGCTTGCCGCTCTTGTTCGTCACGGTCGCATCCGATCTTTTGTCCGACGGGCTCTTGTCCGATAGGGATGGCTTAGCCCATGGGCTTCGGCTTTGTCCACCGGTCGACGCGGTGCCGCCGGTGCTGGTTACAGGCTTCCTTTACCGGTTTCATGCGAAGCTGCGGATGATCGGAGCGGCGAACATCGTGCCGCCGGGGAAGAGGGGGAGTGCCCATGCCGAACGGATTTGGCCTCAACGGCGGACTTAATGGCGGAGGAACGCGGCGTCCGCGCATCGGCCTCGCGCTGGGCGGCGGGGTGGCGCGCGGCTGGGCGCACATCGGGGTGCTGCGGGCGCTGAAGCGCTATGGCATCGAGGCCGACATCGTCTGCGGCTCGTCGGTCGGCGCGCTGGTCGGCGGCGTTCATCTGGCGGGAAAACTCGACATCTTGGAAGAGTGGGTGCGAACGCTGACCCGGATGAAGATCGTCGGCTATCTGGATCTGCGGCTGCGCCAGGGCGGCGGGCTGATCAGCGGCGACCGGCTGCTGGCGGAACTGCGCCTGCATCTCGGCGACGTGCGGATCGAGGAACTGCCTTGCCCCTATGCCGCCGTCACCACCGATCTGGTGACCGGCCACGAGGTGTGGCTGCAGCGGGGCGAACTGGTCGACGCCATGCGGGCGTCCTTCTCGCTGCCGGGCGTGTTTCCGCCGGTGTCCATTGACGGGCGCTGGATGATCGACGGCGCCCTGGTGAACCCGGTGCCGGTGTCGGCCTGCCGGGCGCTGGGCGCGCAGATGGTGATCGCCGTCAATCTGTCCGGCGACATCCTGGGCAAGGCGCGCAAGCCGGGCGCCAGCGTGCCGACCGCCGCCGGCTTCGACCTGCTGCGGCTGGTGGAGGACGAGGCACCGGGGCAGCGCCCGCTGAGCGGAATCGGCGCTCTGACGCGCCGCATCTTCCGCCGTGACTATGAGGGGCCGAGTCTGTTCGGCGTGATGGTCTCGTCGCTGGGCATCGTCACCGACCGCATCACCCGGTCGCGGCTGGCCGGCGACCCGCCGGACGTCCACATCGTGCCGAGGCTGGGCCATATCGGCCTGACAGAGTTCGACCGTGCGGACGACTGCATCCGCGAGGGTGAGGCGGCGGTGGAGCGCATCCTGCCGGATCTGCATGACGCGCTCGCCGTCTTCGCCACCGGCCCGCGCGAATCGATGCGCGGGCAGGGGCGGGACTGATTGCCTGCCTTAGTGGTTTAGTGGTCGATTGCGGTGCCCAGCGCCGCACCGCCCAGGCCGCCGATCACGGCGCCGCGGGTGCCGTCCACCGCGTAACCGCCGGCAGCACCGGCCGCACCGCCGACCACGCCGCCAGTCGAGCAGGCGGTGACGGAAAGAAGCGCGAACACCGCACCGATCAGACGCAAACGGGACATCATGCAACCCTCCTCGTGTTGACTGTTCGGTGTCTAAACACGCAAGATCGCATTTTGCTTCCATCGCCCCCTGATCTTTCCGTTCTGATACTTTCGGGCGGAACCACTTCCCCTTTCAAGCGTTGACCGGACTTTAACCCTGCAACGTTCAATCGGGGGAACAACCATGCGGTCGATCACCAAGCATTTGCGCACCACCGCTTTGGCCGCCACCGCGGCCCTGTCGCTGGCCGCCTGCCAGAACCCCAATGGCGGCATGGGGGGCATCGGCGGCATGAACACATCGGAGACCGTCGGCACGCTGGGCGGCGCCGTGGCCGGCGGGCTGCTGGGCTCCCGCTTCGGCGGCGGGGCGGGCAAGCTGGCGACCACCGCCATCGGCACGCTGGTGGGCGCCTATGCCGGCCAGCAACTGGCCCGCCACTTCACCGCGGCCGACCAGAATCGCGCGTCGGACGCGGAGGAGCGGGCGGTCGCCAACAACCAGACCATCACCTGGAACAATCCGGAATCCGGCAACCGGGGCACCATCCAGCCGGTGAAGACCTATCAGGGCAGCAACGGCCAGACCTGCCGCGACTACAACCATACGGTCGTCATCGACGGCAAGACCGAGGTCGCGCGCGGCACCGCCTGCCGCCAGCCTGACGGAAGCTGGAGGCTGGTATCGTAAGCGTACAGCCTATCCGAATGATCGCCTCCGGGTCCTACGCCTTGCGGATGTGCGGAGTTGCCGTCAAAATCAAGGAGTTCCGCCGGATGGCGGCCTGATGCGAACGGCGTGCGGGGCTTATGGAGGCGGTCAGCTACATCATCCTCATCGGATCAACCCTGCTGATCGTCAGTGTGCTGACCAGCTACCTTGCTCTGCGGGTCGGCGCACCGTTGCTGTTGATCTTCCTCGGCATCGGCCTGCTGGCCGGAGAGGATGGGATCGGACAGATCGCCTTCAACGATGCCGGCTCCGCCTTCCTGATCGGGTCGATGGCGCTGGCGGTGATCCTGTTCGAGAGCGGATTCGACACCAAGCTCGCCAGCTACAAGGCGGCGGCCTGGCCGGCGATGACGCTGGCGACAGTCGGCGTGGCGGTGACGACCGGCGTGGTCGGGGTCGCCGCCCATTGGCTGCTGGGGCTGGGCTGGACCGAGGCGCTGCTGGTGGGGGCGGCCTGCAGCTCCACCGACGCGGCGGCGGTGTTCTTCCTGCTGCGCGTCGGCGGCATCACGCTCCGCGACCGCGTCCGCTCCACGCTGGAGATCGAATCGGGCAGCAACGATCCGGTCGCCATCATGCTGACCATCCTGCTGGTGGAGGCGGCGACCCACGGTCTGGCCTCGCCCGCCGCCATCGTCGGCGAACTGGCGCTGGCCTTCGCGCTGGGCGGGGTGATGGGGCTGGCCGGCGGCTGGCTGCTGGTGGCCTTCATCAACAAGGCGAATTTCGAATCCGGGCTGAACCCGGTGGTGACGCTGACCTTCGCCCTGTTCATCTTCGCCGCCACCAACGTGCTGGGCGGCAGTGGCTATCTGGCCGTCTATGCCGCCGGGCTCTATGCCGGCAATGTCAGGCTGCGCGGGGCGCTGGAACTGCGGCGCTTCCATTCCGGCCTGACCTGGCTCAGCCAGATCGTCATGTTCGTGATGCTGGGGCTGCTCGCCACGCCGCGGGAGTTCGCCGGCATGATCCTCCCGGCGCTGGGGGTGGCGGCGGTGCTGATCCTGGTCGCCCGTCCGGCCGCGGTGTGGATGTGTCTGCTGCCCTTCCGCTTTTCCGTACGCGAGACCAGCTTCATCGCCTGGGTCGGCCTGCGCGGGGCGGTGTCGCTCCTGCTGGCGCTGGTGCCCGTGCTGGGCGGGCTTGAGAATGGCCAGCTGATCTTCAACACCGCCTTCGTCGTCGTGGTCGTCTCGCTGCTGGTGCAGGGCTGGACCATCGGCACCATGGCGCGGGCGCTTGAGCTGATCGTGCCGCCGCGCCGCGGTCCCGTGGAGCGCGTGGAGCTTGAGCTTCCCGGCAACGCCGATCAGGAGCTGGTGGCCTACACCGTCCATGGCAAGAGCCCGGCGGCGCGCGGCCAGCGCATGCCGCGCTGGGCCAAGCCGTCGCTGGTGATTCGGTCTGGCGCGGTGGTGCCGCTGCACAAGGCCAAGCCGCTTCAGCCCGGCGACCATGTCTATCTGTTCACGCCTCAGCACCGGTTGCCGCTGATCGACAAGCTCTATGGCGGCAGCCGGGCGCTCGACCAGAATGACCGGGATTTTTATGGCGATCTGGTGCTGAGCCCCGACGCCACGGTGGAGCAGATCGCCGAGATGTACGGCCTGCCGCTGTCGCTGCCGAACGCCCGCCTGACCTTGAGCGACCTGCTGCGCAACGAGTTTGGCGGCTCCTGCGAACTGGGCGACCGGGTGCGCATGGGTGGCGTCGAGCTGATCGTGCGCGACATGGAGGACGACACCATCACCTCCGTCGGCATGGCGCTGGAGCCGGCCCGCGTGACCAGCCGGCGGCGGCCGCTCTACCAGCGGATCGCCAATGTCGGCGGACGGCTGCGCGGCTGGTGGAACGAACACGCCTTCCGGCGCTGGAAGGAACGCGAGAAGCTGAGGGCACGCCGGCCGGAGGCGCTGCCGCCGCCAACTGAACCGAAGCGCGAGGAACGGGTGGAAAGCCGAAACGACGCCTGAGGTCAGCCTTGGTGGCCCGGCCGCGACGCGGCGATGGTGCGGCTGAGATAGATCACCGGCGCCAATCCGACCAGCACGATCACCAGGGCGGGTAGGGCGGCATCGTCCAGCCGCTCGGTGGAGGCCATGCGGAAGGCCTCGATCGCCAGCGTGTCGAAGTTGAAGGGCCGCAGGATCATCGTCGCCGGCAGCTCCTTGGTGATGTCGACGAAGACCAGCATGGCGGCGCTGAGCAGGCTGGGGCGCAGCAGAGGCAGATGGACCCGGCGCAATACCTGCAGCGGCGTGTGGCCGAGCGAGCGGGCCGCCCCCTCCAGATTCGGGCCGATCTTGGCGAATCCGGACTCCAGCGGCCCATAGGCGACGACGAAGAAGCGGATCAGATAGCCGTAAAGGATGCCGGCGATGGTGGTGCCGAGGATGGCGCCCATCGGCCAGCCGGTCCAGTCGCGCGTCAGCCCAACGGTGATGAGGATGCCGACCGCGATGACGGTGCCCGGCGTGGCGTAGCCGAGCGAGGCGAGGCGCGCGGCGCCGGTGGCCAAGCCGCTGCGGTCGTGGCGCACGCCATGGATCACCATCAGCGCCACCGTGACCACCAGCAGCGCTCCGCTGGCGCCGAGAATGAAGGTGTTCACCGTCAGGTCGGTGAAGCGGGCGAGCGTCAGCTCCGTGCCGCCGCGCAGGATCATGCGGATCAGCACTGCCCCCGGCAGCAGGAAACCGAACAGCACCGGCGTCAGGCAGACGATCCAGGCCAGCACCGTGCCGCGGGCCGACAGGCGCGGAGCGGGCAGGGCGCGGTAGCGGCCGGTGGTCTGGTGAAAGCGCATCCTGCCGCGCGACAGCCGCTCCAGCCCGACCAGCGCCAGCACCACCAGCAGCAGGACGGCGGCCAGCTGCGCCGCCGCGGCGGGGTCTCCCAGCGCGAACCAGGTGCGGTAGATGCCGACGGTGAAGGTGTCGATGCCGAAATAGCGCACCGCGCCGAAGTCGGCCAGCGTCTCCATCAGCGCATAGCCGACGCCGGCGACCAGCGCCGGGCGGGCCAGCGGCAGCGCCACGCGGCGGAACGCGCCGAAGGCGGTGCAGCCCAGCGTCCGACTGGCCTCCAGTACGCAGACCGACTGTTCCAGGAAGGCGGCGCGGGTCAGCACATAGACGTAAGGATAGAGCACCGACGACAGCACCAGCCCGGCGCCCCAGGCGGTGTGGATCTCCGGGAACCAGTAGTCGCCACGCCGCCAGCCGAAGGTGGCGCGCAGGAAGGACTGCAGCGGCCCGGCATATTGCAGGAAGTCGGTGTAGGTGTAAGCCAGCACATAGGCCGGCATGGCCAGCGGCAGCAGCAGCAGCCATTGCAGGACCCCGCGACCGCGGAAGTCGTGCATGGTGACGGTCCAGGCGCAGGCGACACCGGTCACCAGCGTGACGTTGCCGACGATGCCCAGCAGGATCAGCGTGTTAAGGATATAGCCGGGAAGCACCGTCCGCGCCATGTGCCCCCACAGATCGGTGGAGACGCCGGCAGACTGGACGAAGACGGCGAGGATCGGCAGGGCGATCAGCAGCGCGAGGATCAGGGCGAACAGGCCGGTCAGGCCGATGCCGGACAATAGTCTAAAGGGCCACAGCTGGCGGAGAGAGAAGGACGGGGAGCCGGGTGACTTCGCGTCGGTCGCCATCGCCATGCGGAAACATCCTCGCACCGGTTCAAACAGAGGGGGCAAAAAGAAGGCGGCGCCTGCTCCCTGGTGAGGGGGCAGACGCCGCCGGTACTCTACACTATATGCGAACCGTTATCAGCTGGCTTCGGCAGCGCGCTGGTGACGCTTGCGCTCGTTCGGGTCGAGGTAGCGCTTGCGCAGGCGGATCGACTTCGGAGTCACCTCCACCAGCTCGTCATCAGAGATGTAGGACAGCGCCTTTTCCAGGGTCATCTGGATCGGCGGGGTCAGGCGAACCGCCTCGTCCTTGCTGGTGGTGCGGATGTTCGTCAGCTGCTTGCCCTTGATGACATTGACCTCAAGGTCATTGCCGCGGGTGTGCTCGCCGATGATCATGCCCTGGTACACCGGAACGCCCGGATCGATCAGCATCGGGCCGCGATCTTCCAGGTTCCACAGGGCGTAAGCCACCGCGGTGCCGTCGCTGTTGGAGATCAGCACGCCAGTGCGGCGAGCCGCGATGGCGCCCTTGAACGGGGCGTAGCCGTGGAACAGGCGGTTCATGATGCCGGTGCCGCGGGTGTCGGTCAGGAACTCGCCCTGATAGCCGATCAGGCCGCGCGACGGCGCGTGGAAGACGATGCGGGTCTTCCCGCCGCCGCTCGGGCGCATCTCGATCAGGTCGGCCTTACGCTCCGACATCTTCTGGACGACGGTGCCGGAGAACTCCTCGTCGACGTCAACGACGACTTCCTCGATCGGCTCCAGGCGCTGGCCGTTCAGCGGGTCGGTCTTGAACAGCACGCGCGGACGGCTGATCGCCAGCTCATACCCCTCGCGGCGCATGGTCTCGATCAGGATGCCCAGCTGCAGTTCGCCGCGGCCGGCCACCTCGAAGGCGTCGCCGCCCTCGGTGTCGGCGATGCGCAGAGCCACGTTGCCTTCCGCTTCGCGGAACAGGCGGTCGCGGATCATGCGGCTGGTGACCTTGTCGCCCTCGCGGCCGGCCAGCGGGCTGTCGTTGACCGAGAAGGTCATCGCCAGGGTCGGCGGGTCGATCGGCTGGGCGGCCAGCGGCTCGGCAACTTCCGGCGCGCAGATGGTGTCGGCCACGGTGGTGTTGGTCAGGCCGGCCAGCGCGACGATGTCGCCGGCATGCGCCTCTTCCACTGGAACGCGCTCCAGGCCACGGAAGGCCAGCACCTTGCTGATGCGGGCGTTCTCGACCAGCTTGCCGTCGCGGCTCATCGACTTGACGGACATGTTGACCTTGACCGAACCCGTCTGGATGCGGCCGGTCAGGATGCGGCCCAGATACGGGTTCGCTTCCAGCGTCGTGGCCAGCATGGTGAAGGGCAGGTCTTCCTCGACCTTCGGGGCCGGGACATGGTCGCGGATCAGCTCGAACAGCGGGGTCAGCGTCTCGCGGGCGCCGTTCTCCAGGTCCGTGGTCGCCCAGCCGTTGCGGCCCGAGGCGAACAGGGTCGGGAAGTCCAGCTGCTCGTTCGAGGCGTCGAGCGAGGCGAACAGGTCGAACACCTCGTCATGCACCTCGTGCGGACGGCCGTCGGGACGATCCACCTTGTTGATGACGACGATCGGGCGCAGGCCGAGCTTCAGGGCCTTGCCCAGCACGAACTTGGTCTGCGGCAGCGGGCCTTCGGCCGCGTCGCAGAGCAGGACGACGCCGTCGACCATGGAGAGGATGCGCTCCACCTCGCCGCCGAAATCGGCGTGGCCGGGGGTGTCGACGATGTTGATGCGCAGGTCGTTCCACAGAACGGACGTGCACTTGGCCAGGATGGTGATGCCGCGCTCGCGCTCCAGATCGTTGGAGTCCATGGCGCGCTCAGCCACCTGCTGGTTCTCGCGGAACGAGCCGGCCTGCTTGAGGAGTTGGTCAACCAGCGTGGTCTTGCCGTGGTCGACGTGGGCGATGATGGCGACGTTACGGAGATTCATGGAGCCTTGGTCTCGCAATGGCACCCCCGACACGCAGCACCTTGCCACAAACAACAAAAAGGCCCGCCGAAGAATATCGGTGGGCGCTGTCGGGGAAACTGTTGCGGCGCAATATATGGATATTCAGCAAAAACGCAAGCGCCGTGCCCTTTGGCCTAACGCGAATTTCCGGGATGGAGCCATGCGTCATTGGACCCTACATTGGGAACGATGATCCGCTTCGCTTCCGCTTCCCGCCGCCGTGCGGCCGCCGCAACGAGGATTGCAGCCGTGCCGCTCAAGGCCCCCATCGCCGCTCCGCTGGTCGCCGCCCTGCTGATGCTGGGGCCGGCAAGTGCCGGGCATGCCCAGGATTCGCCTCCCGACAGCATCCCCGGCGCCGTGCCCGCGGTGCCGCCGCAGGCTGTGTCACCGGAGAGCGCGCCGACGGATGAGGAGGTGCGGCCGGCCGGCATCACCTATGAGGTGGACATCACCGGTGTCGAGGATGACGGGCTGCGCGGCACGCTGCGCGACGCCTCCACCCTGGTGGAACTGAAGGACGACCATCCGCCGTCGCTGATCGGGCTGGAGCGGCGGGCCGACAGCGACCGCGACCGTTTGCAGACGGCGCTGCGCTCCACCGGCTATTACGACGCGAAGCTGGACATCCGCATCGAGGACCCGGCCGCGGCCGGCACCCTGCCCGCCGGGGGAGAGGCGCCGCCGGTCAAGGTGACGGTGGCAGTAACGCCGGGGCCGCTCTATCACATCAAGACGGTGACGGTGCGCGGCACCAATGGCTCCACGCTGCCGAAGGAGGTCGCGACCGACGATCTCGGCCTCGCCGCCGGCGCCCCGGCCGTGGCGCAGAAGGTGCTGGACGCCGAATCGGAGCTGGTCGGGCGGCTGACCAAGCGCGGCTACGCCTTTGCCAAGGCATCGGACCGCGAGGTGGTGGTCGATCATTCCGACCGGACGATGGATGTCGCCTACACCGTCGATCCCGGTCCGCTGACCCGTTACGGTGCCACCCGGATCGAGGGGCTGCAGAAGGTCGACGAGGATCTGGTGCGCGGGCGCCTCGCCTGGAAGGAGGGGCAGGTCTTCGATCCGGCCGCCACCGACCGGGCGCGCCAGGACATCGCCGCGCTTCAGGTCTTCGACACCGTCCGCGTGCGGATGGCGGACGAACCGGGGCCGGACGGCGTGACTCCGGTGATCGTCACGGTTAGTGAGCGCAAGCGCCGCTTCATTGGCGGCGGAGTCACCTATTCCACGCAGGACGGGGTGGGTGCGAATGCCTATTGGGGCCACCGCAACCTGTTCGGCGGAGCGGAGCAACTGCGCGTCGGCGTCGATGTCGGGCGTGTGGCTGGATCGTCCGGCGGTACGTCGAGCAAGGGCAACGACCTGCCGGACCTGCGCTTCAGCGTCAATTTCCGCAAACCCGACTTCCTGGCGGTGAAACAGTCGCTGCTGGTCAATTTCGCCGTGGTGAACGACCAGCCGCCGGCCTACAGCCGCGTCGCGTCGGAACTGACGGTGAAGCTGGAACGGCCGCTGACCGACCAGCTGACCATCAGCTATGGCCTGACCGGCGAGCGCGGACGGGTGCGGACGGAGGACAAGACCTATCAGACCTCCTTCATCGGCGTGCCGCTGGGGGCGGCCTGGAACGGGACGGACAACCTGCTGAACCCCACCTCCGGCCAGCGGGCCTCGCTCCAGGTGACCCCCTGGTTCCCGGTGGGCGGGGATACCGAGTCGCCCTTCACCTCCGTGTTGTTCAACGGCTCCACCTATTACGATCTCGGCAATGACGGGCGCTATGTCGCCGCGGCGCGGATCGGGCTGGGCAGCATCCTCGGCACCTCGCTGACCGACATCCCGCCGGACCACCGCTTCTATGCCGGCGGCGGCGGGTCGGTGCGCGGCTACGGTTTCCAGAAGGCGGGGCCGCGCGACCGCTATGACGATCCGGTCGGTGGTCGGTCGCTGTTCGAGATCGGGGCGGAACTGCGCATCAAGGTGACGGAGAGCATCGGCATCGTGCCTTTCGTCGATGCCGGTACCGTCTATGATTCGGCCTATCCCGACTTCAGCGAGCCTCTGCGCGTCGGTGCCGGGCTGGGCCTGCGCTACTACACCGATTTCGGCCCGTTGCGCGTCGATGTCGGCATTCCCCTCAACCCCGCCAGTGGCGATTCGCGCTGGCAGTTGTATCTCAGCCTGGGGCAGGCGTTCTGATGGCGCAATTTCGTCCCAATCCTGCGGGACGATGACCGTTTATTGCGGTTGAGACAACGGTAGCGCTGGTGAAAGGGCATGGTGTGACGGCGGTTCGCTTTTTTCTGGTCGGTCTGACGATCCTCACCGGCCTGCTGGCCGGTCCGCAGCCCGTCCGGGCCTTCTCGCTGTTCTCCGGCGATTCCGCCCGCGAGTGGCTGACGGAGAAGATCGAGGGGGCGGTCGAATCGCCGGACATGCATCTGAAGCTCGGCGCCATCGAAGGCAGCATTCCGACCGACTTCACCATCGCCACCGTCACGCTGGCCGACAGTCAGGGCATCTGGCTGACCATCGATCGGCTGCATGTGGTGATGTCGCCCTCCGCCCTGTTCCTCCGCAGCGCCAAGATCGATGCGTTGGAGGCGGCATCGGTGACGGTGACCCGCGCGCCGGTCAGCACCCAGCCCGCCGCGCCGTCCGACCCCAACGGCTCGCTGCTGCCCAGCCTGCCGGTGGACATCGACCTGAAAAAGCTGGTGGTGGAACGGCTGGAACTGGCGCCGGCGCTGCTGGGCGAACAGGCCGTGCTGCGCATTGCCGGCTCGGTGCTGCTGGAGCATGGCGGCGGAGCGTTGAACGCCAACCTGTCGGTGGCGCGCATTGACGATAAGCCGGGCCAAGCCGATCTGGTCGCCGCCTTCGATCCAGGCAAGAACACGCTCAACCTGTCGGTCAATGCGTCGGAGCCTGCGGGCGGCGTCATGGCCCGCGCGCTGTCGATGCCCGGCCTGCCGCCGGTCGAGCTGGCGCTGAAGGGTGACGGCACGCTGGACGACTGGACCGGCAAGCTGACCGCCACCGCTGGCGAGGCCGCAAACCCCACCGGCAAGCTCAACGCCGACGTCACCATCAAGAAGGCGCCGGAGGGGCATCTCCTGACGCTCGTGGCCGGCGGCAATTTCGCGCCGCTGATCGCCGGATTGGCGGGCGACACGGTGACGCCGCTGATCGGTCCCAGCCCGACGCTGAACGCGACCGTGCTGCGGGCGCCGTCCGGCGCCATCACCCTGCGTCCGCTGGCGCTGACCGTCGCCGCTGCGAATGCGACGGTGAATGGCGACATCGGCGCCGACTACAACAGCCTCAACCTGCGCTGGACCGTCCAGGCCGGGCCGGACTCCACCCTGCATCCGCTGGTGCCGCTGTCCTGGCGCGAGGGCGTGGTGGAGGGCTCCGCCGAAGGGGCGCTGAGCGCGCTGAACGTCGCGGTGAACGCCACCCTGCGCGACCTAGCCGCCGACGATCCCGCCCTGTCCCGCCTGACCGGCCCGGAGACCACCCTGGCCGCGCGCGCGCGGATCGACACCGGCAGCGGCGCAATCGGGCTGGAGACGCTGGCGCTGAACACCGCCGCCGCGCGGGCCGAGGCGAAGGGGACCATCGGCGGCTGGGGCCAGACCGCCAATCTGTCCCTGAGCGCGAGCGCCGACGACCTCGCCCCGCTGTCCGGACTCGCCGGCCGCCCGCTGGCAGGCGCCGTGGCTCTGTCGGGCCCGGTCAAGCGCGTCGCCGACGGCACGCTGACCGCCGATCTGACCGGCGCCATCGACCGGCTGTCCACCGGCACCCCGGCCGACGCCGTGCTGGGCGACAAGGCGACGCTGGCGCTGGCGGCGCGGATGGAGCCCGACGGCGCCATGCGCCTGACCGACCTGACGGTGGACGGGCGCAACGGCAAGCTGACCGGCACTGCGGCTTTGGCGGACAACAAAGTCGATGCGCGAACCACCCTGACGGTGGCGAAGCTAGAACCGCTGGGCACGGCGCTCGGCACGCCGATGGAAGGGGCGGCGACGCTGGAGGCGACCGCCCGTGGTCCGCTCGACGCCATCC
>NZ_CAMLJP010000080.1 GCF_946480385.1 uncultured Azospirillum sp. | reverse complement strand
AAGACCCGTCCGCCGAGATCGTCCCCGAACTCGACGATGACAGCATCCCCGGCGCGATCCGTGAGCGCACGCCGCCCGATCCGCGCGCCGTCGCCGCCATCCTGGCCCGCCCGGAATCGGCTGGACCGAAGGGCGTCTATCCCTGGACCCTCAACCCCGACGATCCCTATCCCACCCTCGGCTCGGCGCTGGAACGCCAGGGCGGCAAGGCCGCCTTCGGCCGTCTGTGAGGCGGTCAGGCCAGCGGGCATGGAACAGCCGCCGGAAAACGTTCCACGCTGTTCCATCCCCCCAATGGCCCCCAAGCGGTAAGGATCGGCGGAGAGCCCCCGCCGATCCCTCAAACACTCAGCCCTGCTTGGCCTTCAGCGCCGCCAGACGGTCGGACAGGCTGGTCGGCGTGGTCTTGCCCGACGCGGCGGCCAAGGCGGCGGCGATGTTGGGATCTTCCTTTTCCGGGGCCGACGGTCGCAGCAGCTTGGCCTTGGCGTTGGCGGCCTCCGCGGCGGCCAGATCCTTGGCGGCCGTGTCCTGCATCGCCTTCAGCGCGACGGTCAGGCCGCTGGTCGCGCCGGCAAGGCCGGCGGCCTGACGGGCGGCTTCGGCCTGACGTTCGGCCATGGCGCGCTGCTGGTCGGCGCGGCCCATGTCGCGCTGGGCGCGGGTCAGCTCGGCGCGGGCGGCCTTCAGCTTGGCGCCGGCGTCGGCATAGTTCTTTTCCAGCATCTCCAGGAACTCGCGTGCCTCGACCGCATCGCGGACCTCGCGGTCGATCTCCGGAGCCATCTCCTCCAGCATGGCGACGACGGTCTCCAGGCTCTTTTCCAGGCCGGCCTTGCGCGACGGGTCGGTCTCGGCGTCGATCTGGCGCTGCAGATGCTCGGCCGCGGCCATGCGCTGGTTCGACAGCGCCTTGATCTCGTCGGCCTCGCGCTGCTCGCGGTCATGGATGGCGCGGGCTTCCGCCACCTGCCGGCCAAGCTGGTCCAGATGCTGCTCCATGGTCCGCAGCTCCGCCTCGGTCGCGGACTTCGGATCCCAGCGCACCAGCGCCTCCATGGCGCCCTGGACGGCCTGGTCGGTCTTGACACCCATAAGGTTGCGGATGAAGGCAAGCATGGCTGATTCCTGTCGAAGGAGGGTTGTTGGAGGCGCCCGCACGAAAGCGCGGACGCTTCGCCTGCACAGATGGGGAGGGGACGATCCGGGAACCAGACCCCCCATCCTTACCTCTCGGGGGCTATCTATCCGGCCCCTCTTATCCGGCCATGGCGGCGGCGTTGATCACCGCCACTCCGAGCTGGACGCCGACCAGCGCCGCGGCCGACGCGACGTTGCCCGATTCGATCTGGCCGCGCAGGTCGCGGATCAGCAGGGTCGCCACGGCGAAGGCGACCAGCTGGAGGATCAGCGCCACCACGCCCCACAACAGGATATCCAGCACGAAGGCGCTGGTCGCCAGCGTCGCCGCCAGCGGAATGGCGAGCGCTACGATGGATCCCGCCAGCGTCAGGCCGCCTGCGGCGTTGCCTTCCGCCACCAGCCGGCGCTCGTCGAATGGGGTGATGCGGGTGTAGACGGCGACGCCCGCCACCAGCAGCGCCAGCGTGACGGCGAGCTGGACCAGCAGCACCGGAAGGCCGGTGCCGAGCGCGGTCAGGATGGAACCGAAGGTGCTTTCCATGGGGCCGGCACTCTTGTCGTGTGGGTTAGGACAGGGAGAGGGAGGCGGGATTCACGTCGATGCCGGCGGCGATCTCGACCGAGGCACGACCGGACCGCTCCACCGCCTCCACCAGGATATATTCGGTGGCGGGCGCCGGGGCCGCGGCGCCGGTGGCGGCGCCGTACAGCATCGACTGGCTGACCACCGTCTCGGTCCCGCGCAGGGTCTGGCGCGCCTCGCTCAGGGTGAAGGGCTGGATGCGGCTGGCGCCCGGCTGCCAGACCCGGGGATAGAGCTTGCCGTCCTTGGTCTGGAACTCCGGCCAGCCGATCATCCCCTCCGCATCGTCCAGCCAGAATCCCCATTCATCCTCGTCGGACGGGGTGACGCTGTCGATGGGGGTGAAATAGCGGCACTCGTCCGGCTGCCCGTCGGGACCGAGGTGGATCTGGAAGAAGCCGCCGCCCGGCAGATGCAGGCGATAGACCGTCGCCGGGCCGGAGGTGACGGTGCCGACCGCCTCGATCGACACCAGCCGGTCGGTGCCGGTGTCCGGCGCCTTGACCTTGGTGGCGCCCTCCGCCAGCAGGAAGGGGGTGGGGTCGACGGTGACCGTCATGCCCAGCCGGAACAGCGACGGGCTGTAGGTCTTGCCGCTGAGCTTCTGGTTGACGTAATTGCCGAGCGTTCCGAACAGGGGCACGTCCGATCCTCCCTTGGAGCCAGAGCCCTTGGATACAGGGCTGTTGGCGACTGGACCCGATTTTGGTGGCGCATCCATCCGGCGGCGCGCCCGCCACAGCAGGAACAGCACCGCGACGCCGAGCAGCAGCAGGCCCCACCACCAGAAGCCGTGTCCGCCGGATCCGCCACCGCCTGGGGCCTGCGCCGCGCTGGCGCTGTCCACCGAACTGGCGGAGTCGGCGCGGGCCAGATCAGCCGGCACGTCGGGCGGCAGCTGTCCCGCCTCGCGCGGGGTTCCGGCCTGGGCGGCCATCGACTGGTCGAGCTGGTCCAGCTTGGCGCGCAGCTCCGCATTGTCGCGGGCCAGCCGGTCGGCCTCCTGCCGCCATTCACGATAGCCGGGGTCTTCGGCGTTGTTGTGGAAGAAGGCGGCATGGCCCGGCCGGGTCAGCGTGTCGAGCATGAACCACAGGAACAGCCCGTCCCAGATGCCGAAGCGGCGCGGCGCGCTGTAGGCATAAGGCGGCGGGCTCCAGCCGTAACCGCCATAACGGTTGGCGGGGGCCGGCCGGGTGGACGGGGTGCGGTAGGAGGATCCGCCGGATCCCCACCCCCACCCCCAGCCCGATCCGCTCGAGCCGTTGCTGCGGCCCTGGGTGGAGGCGGCGGGCGGCGGCGCGCCCGGCTGGGCCGGCGGCGTACGATCGTTTTCCTGCTTGGTGCGGTAGCGGTTCAGCGCGTCGGCCGAGCCCTGCTGGCTGAAGGTCCGGTCACCGGCCGAACTGGGCGGCGCTGCGACCGGCGGGGCGCTGTTGCCCGGCCGGGCATAGCCGCCGCTGGAATTGGAAGAACCGCCGGAGAACCAGCCGCCGCCGCTTCCGGTGGAAGGCGTTCGCGGCGCCGAGGGGCGGGAATAGCCGCCGCTGCCGCCGCCGATGGACGGGGTGCGCGACGGCCGCGAATAGCCGCCCGACGACCGGCTTCTGGAGCCGGCACGGGCTTCGGCCTCTGCCGGCGCCAGGGTGATTGCTGCAACGGTGGCGGTGACGGCAAGCGGAGCGGACGCCGCGGGAGCGGTGAGGACTGCGCCGACCGGAACGGACAGCGGCTGCACCGTCATCAGAAGGGCGACGGCGGCGGCGCGCCACCGCTTCGTCCAGCGGTCCTGACGCCGGGTGGGCCTTTGGGGCTTCTCGGTTTGCGTCATCTTCCTCTCGCGCGTCATCCGGAGCCGGTTCAACCGGCCCTTCCGGCGATTCGTTGCGCGAGCGTAGGCAGATACGCCGCCGTGCTCAAGGAATTAACCGTTGAGGCCCGTTGTTGGCGGCCGCCCTTACGAAACGGCGGTCACCGTCCGCTTGTCCGATTGCGGTTCCGGCTGCGACGGGCGCAGGGTCGGTGGGCCGCCGGCTGCGGTGACGAGACGGTCGCTGGCGGCCTCCAGCCGCTCCTCCAGGTCACGCATCGCCTCGGCGCGTGGCGTTCCGGGCATGATCGGCGGCAGGAACTCCACCACCACCGTGCCGGGACGCTTCAGGAAGCTGTGGCGCGGCCAATAGAGCCCGGCATTCAGCGCCATCGGCACGATGGGAATGCCCAGGCTTTCGTAAAGCACGCCGACGCCGATGCGGTAGGGCCGGTAGGTGCCGGGGGCGACGCGGGTGCCTTGCGGGAAGATCACGATCGGGCGGCCTTCATCCCGCACCGGGCGGGAGTTGCGGATCAGCGACTTGATCGCCGCCCCGCCGGCGCCACGGTCGACCGGGATCATCTTCGCCTTGGCGGCGTACCAGCCCCAGATCGGGATCCACATCAGCTCGCGCTTCAGGATGATCGCCGGATCCTTGACCAGAAGGTGGAGCTTCATCGTCTCCCAGGCCGACTGGTGCTTGGCCGCCAGCAGGAAAGAACCGTCGGGCAGGTTCTCGCGCCCGCGCACCTCATAGCGGATGCCGACGAGCGTGCGCTCCAGCCAGCCGACCGTGCGCAGATACCACACCACGACCGCCACCATCTGCGGACGCGGCAGCAGCAGCATCCACAGCAGGGCGAAGCACATCACCGCGGTCCAGAGATGGAACGCGATGTTGAAGGCGAGGGACCGGATCCAGATCATGGCCGGCAACTTGTCAGGTCTTCGCCGACTTCTCAAGTATTCCGCGTGGCCAGAGAGGGGAAAGAGGGGACATCGTCTCAGGTTGCGGGGCGGGGTGGACTCCGCCCCCGGCCGGGTGCATTGTCCCCGGCGTGGAGGGGATGACGAGCTGTGGTGGGACCGTGATTCGTTTCGAGAATGTCGGCTTGCGGTACGGCACCGAGGCGGAGGTGCTGCGCGACATCAGCTTTACCCTTCAGCCCGGATCCTTTCATTTCCTGACCGGCGCCAGCGGCGCGGGCAAATCGTCGCTGCTGAAGCTGATGTATCTCGCCCACCGGCCCTCGCGCGGGCTGGTCACCCTGTTCGGCCGCGACATGGCGATGGTGACCCGCCGCGACCTGCCGGAAATGCGCCGCCAGATCGGCGTGGTGTTCCAGGATTTCGCACTGCTCGACCATCTGTCGGCGCTGGACAATGTGGCGCTGCCCTTGCGCATGGCCGGAACGCCGGAGGCTGACGTGGTCGCCCATTGCAGCGAGATCCTGCGCTGGGTGGGGCTGGGCAACCACCTGCATGCCAAGCCGTCGACCCTGTCGGGCGGGCAGAAACAGCGGGTCGCCATCGCCCGGTCGGTCATCAACCGGCCGCGGCTGCTGCTGGCCGACGAGCCGACCGGCAATGTCGACGACGGCATCGGCATGCGGCTGCTCTATCTGTTCGAGGAACTCTATAAGCTGGGGACCACCGTGGTGATCGCCACCCACAACGAGGCGCTGATCCGCCGTTTCGACCATCCGCGCCTGCATCTCGACAGCGGCCGGCTGATGGTCGTGCCCTCGCGCGGCAGCCGGGCGCAAGAGGGCCGGTCGCAGGACGCACGGGCCAACGATGCAAGGTTGGAGTAGCGGCATGGCGCTTCGCCCCGTGCGTCCCCGTTCCGACCTGCCGCTGGCGGTCGATCCGTCCTCGCGCTTTCTCGGCTGGATCACCGCACTGATGGCGTTCCTGGCGGCCTTGGCGCTGGCCGGCGCCATGCTGGTGTCGGACATGGCGCAACGCTGGGACAGCGGGCTTGCCGGCGGGCTGACCGTGCAGGTGGCGCCGATGCCGGGCGCTCCCGTGGCGCCGCTGGACGAGCGGGCGGAGGCGGCGTTGACCGTGCTGCGCTCCACTCCTGGGATCGGTTCGGCGACCCTGCTGAGCGGCGGCGAGATCGCCCGGCTGCTGGAGCCCTGGCTAGGATCGGGGGCTTCGGACCCGCTGCTGCCGATGCCGCGGATGATCGACGTCGTCGCCGATGGGCCGGTCGATATCGCCGCTCTGCGCCTGCGCCTGACCTCCGCCGCGCCGGGGGCGACGCTGGACGACCATGCGGTTTGGCTGGCCGACCTGCGCTCCTTCGCCGGGGCAATTCGGCTGGCGGCGCTGGGCGTGGTGCTTCTGATCGGGGCGGCGGCGGTGATGACCGTGGTCTTCGCCGTGCGTACCGGCCTTGCTATCCATCGGCCGGTGGTGGAACTGCTGCACCTGATGGGCGCCACCGACCGCTATGTCTCCCGCCAGTTCGAACGTCACGTGGTGTCCCTGAGCCTGCGCGGCGGCGGGATCGGTCTGCTACTGGCCGGCGGCACCATGTATGGACTGCACCGCGCCTCCCAGGGGTTGCGGGCCAGCCTGCTGCCGGATCTGGCCCTGGAGCCCTGGCAATGGGTGGTTCTGCTGCTGGTGCCGGCGGCGCTGGCCCTGCTGGCGCTGGCGACCGCGCGCTGGACCGTGCTGCGCACGCTGGAGTCGATGCCGTGACGGGGTCGCGATGAGCCTCACCCACCGGCAGCGCGGCAGCGGGGTGATGGCGCGGGCGGTCGGACATCTGTTCGCTGGCGCGCTTGTGCTGGCGGTTGCCTGGCTGGCCGGCCTGTTCTGGTATGCGGCCGACGTGCCGCGCTCGCCCCCCACCGGCGCCGATGCCGAACGGCGGACCGACGCCATCGTCGTGCTGACCGGCGGCAGCAACCGGCTGGTCACCGGGCTGGAGCTGCTGGCCGCCGGGCGGGCGAAGAAGCTGTTCGTGTCTGGCGTCTATGACGGGGTGGAGGTGCAGGAACTGCTGAAGCTCTCCCGCCATTCCCCGACCGAGATGGAATGCTGCATCACGCTGGGCTATTCCGCCGACAGCACCATCGGCAATGCCTATGAGACGGCGGATTGGATGCGCGACCAGGGGTTCCGGTCGCTACGGCTGGTGACGGCCAACTACCACATGCGCCGCAGCATGCTGGAACTGTCGATGGCGATGCCCGACGTGGAACTGGTCCCCCATCCCGTCGTCGCTCCCACCGTCCATCTGGACGATTGGTGGATGTGGCCCGGCACCGCCAACCTGCTGGTCAACGAATACAACAAGCTGCTGGTGGTGGGCCTGCGCTGGATGGTCCGCAGCGTGGTCCGGGATTGATAGGGCAGTTGTAACGGCGCGCACAGAAAAGCGAATGAGAATTACTTGCAATTAGAGTCGGGCGAGGGTAGGGTCCGGTTCAGGGTTCACGCCCGGACATCGCCGACCGCAACGTCCGTCCAGCAAGAAAGACACGCCATGCACGACAGCGCCGTCTCCGCTCCCGCCTCCTTCATCGCTGCGTCCCTGCCGGTGGTCGAGTCCGCCCGCCTGATGTCGGGCAGCCGCGAGATCGTGATCCAGCACGCCGGGCAGAGCTACCGCCTGCGCGTGACCCGCGCCAACAAGCTGATTCTGACCAAATAAAAGACCTTCAACGAACCTTCCGGGAAAACGTCACCGAGAATGGGCGCCGGCCACATGATCCGGCGCCCATTTTCTTTTTTGTGATGACGTCTCACGCCCGGCCTTGTACCTCATAACCGGCATCCTCAATGGCTTGGCGGATGACGGATTCGTCGGCATTTCCTTCGACAGCGACCTGGCCGGCCTTCAGATCGACCAGCGCACGGTCTACGGCAGGAACGGCTTCCACGGCCTTGGTCACGGTCTGGGCGCAATGGCCGCAGGTCATTCCGGACACTTTCAATGTCAGCATGGGTCTTCTCCCTCGACAGTGTGACGATGCTCGATAGGGACAGGCTGCACCTTTCAGCGATTGGAAGGTCAAGCGGCATTCCATTGGCCCGCTCAACCGCTGTCCGTTGGGATCGTCTCGTCTCGCCACCCCTGTCTAAGAAGTGAGACGGTATCTCCAATAGGAGACTCCTTGCGGACGTGTAGTCTCAAAACCGAGACAGAGAATCTGGTCGACAGTTTTATGTGCAGCGCAAAAAGTCAGCAGTGCCAAAGGTTTCGCCTGCGACGACTGTGCTCCCTGCCAGTGGCATGACCCTTGCTCATATCGATGCATGTACCCGTAGCCGGGTCCACCACGAGAGGCTGTGTCGGCTGTCTCAGCCGCAATGCCCGGAACCGACACCCAAGACGTCGGGCATCCGAAAAGAACCACCGAGGGAGCATCGTCCAAATGAGTTTCCTGATCTGCTTGGGAGCGCTCGCGTTCCTCATGCTGGTCGCCTACCGGGGCTTCAGCGTCATCCTCTTCGCGCCGGTGGCGGCGCTGGCGGCGGTGCTGCTGACCGATCCGTCGGCCGTGCCGCCGGTCTTTACCGGCCTGTTCATGGACAAGATGGTCGGCTTCGTGAAGCTGTACTTCCCGGTCTTCCTGCTGGGCGCGGTGTTTGGCAAGGTGATCGAACTGTCCGGCTTCTCCAAGTCGATCGTCTCCGCCGTCATCAAGCTGGTCGGGCGCGAGCGGGCGGTAACCTCTATCGTCCTGGTCTGCCTGCTGCTGACCTATGGCGGCGTGTCGCTGTTCGTCGTGGTCTTCGCCGTCTATCCCTTTGCGGCGGAGATGTTCCGGCAAGGCGACATCCCCAAGCGCCTGATCCCCGGCGTGGTGGCACTCGGCGCCTTCACCGTCACGATGGACGCGCTGCCGGGCACGCCGCAAATCCAGAACATCATCCCCACCACCTTCTTCAAGACCGACGCCTATGCCGCCCCCTGGCTAGGCCTGATCGGTTCGGTCTTCATCCTGACGCTGGGTCTGATCTATTTGGAATGGCGGGTACGCTCTGCCATTGCGCGCGGCGAGGGTTATGGCAGCGGCCACACCAACGAGCCGGAGCCGGTGGCGTCCGAACTGCTGCCGAACCCGATCCTGGCGCTGTTGCCGCTGGTTGCCGTCGGCGTGCTGAACAAGCTGTTCACCATGGCGATCCCCAGCGTGTACGGCGCCACCAGCGAAGTGGCGCTGACCCCCGGCGCCAAGCCGCTGGTGACGCAGGTCTCCGCCGTCGCCGGCATCTGGGCGGTGGAAGGAGCGCTGCTCTGCGGCATCCTGCTGGTGCTGGCCTTCGCCTGGAAGCCGGTGTCCCAGCGATTCGCCGAGGGCACGAAGGCCGCCATCGGCGGGTCGCTGCTGGCCTCGATGAACACGGCGTCGGAATATGGCTTCGGTGCGGTGATCGCGGCGCTGCCGGGCTTCCTGGTGATCCGCGATGCGCTGTCCGCCATCCCCAACCCGCTGGTGAACGAGGCGGTGACGGTCACCGCTCTGGCCGGCATCACCGGATCGGCATCCGGCGGCATGAGCATCGCGCTGGCCGCCATGGCCGACCAGTTCATCAACGCCGCCAACGCCGCCGGCATCCCGATGGAAGTCCTGCACCGCGTCGCCTCTATGGCCAGCGGCGGCATGGACACCTTGCCGCACAACGGTGCCGTCATCACCTTGCTGGGCGTCACCGGGCTGACGCACCGGCAGTCCTATGGCGACATCTTCGCCGTCACCTGCATCAAGACGCTGGCGGTCTTCTTCGTGATCGCCGTCTACTACCTGACCGGGATCGTCTGACGATGAACAAGCTCATATCCCTGGAAGAAGCCGTTGCGCGCATTCCCGACGGCGCTTCCCTGCTGATCGGCGGCTTCATGGCCGTCGGCGGCCCCAACCGGCTGGTGGACGAACTGATCCGCCAGGGCAAGCGCGACCTGACCATCATCGCCAACGACACCGCCCGGCCCAGCAACGGGTTGGGCAAGCTGGTGGTCGAGAAGCTGGTGCGCCGCGTCGTCACGAGCCACATCGGTCTGAACCCCGAGACGCAGAAGCAGATGATCGCCGGCGACATCGAGGTGGAACTGGTGCCGCAGGGCACGCTGGCCGAGCGCATCCGTGCCGGAGGCGTCGGGCTGGGCGGCGTGTTGACCCCCACCGGCGTCGGCACCACGGTGGAGGAGGGCAAGCGCACGGTCGAGATCGATGGCGTGACCTATCTGCTGGAAATGCCGATCAAGGCCGACTTCGCGCTGGTCGCCGCCAAGCAGGCCGACCTGTACGGCAACCTGACCTACGCGCTGACCGCGCGCAACTTCAACCCACTCATGGCGATGGCCGGCGCCACCGTCATTGCCGAGGCAGAGGATATCCTGCCCGTCGGCTGCATCCCGCCCGACGCCGTGATGACGCCGTCGGTGCTGGTCGACCACATCGTCACCTCCAAGCCGCGCTGATTGGGGAGTATCGAGCCATGGATGAAAAGACCCTGATCGCCAAGCGCGTCGCGCTGGAACTGAAGGACGGTGACCTCGTCAACCTGGGCATCGGCCTGCCGACCCTGGTCGCCCGCTATGTCCCCGTCGGACGCCACGTGTTCTTCCAATCGGAGAACGGGATCGTCGGCATGTCCGGCCCAATCACCGGCGCGGAGAACCACGACCTGACCGACGCCGGCGGCTCGCCGATCTCGGCCCTGCCGGGGGCGGCGTCCTTCGACAGCGCCCTCTCCTTCGGGCTGATCCGCGGCGGCCATCTGGACGTCACCGTGCTGGGCGGCCTGCAGGTGGACCGCGAGGGGCGGCTCGCCAACTGGATGGTACCGGGCAAGATGGTGCCGGGCATGGGCGGGGCGATGGATCTGGTCACCGGCGCCCGCCGGGTGATCGTCGCCATGCAGCACAGCGCCAAGGGCGAGGCGAAGATTGTCGAATGTTGCGCCCTGCCGCTGACGTCGGTCCGCCGGGTCGACCTGGTGGTGACCGACCTTGCCGTCATCGAGCCGACCGATGCCGGCCTCGTCTTGAAGGAAACCGCCCCCGGTGTCACGGTGGAGCAGGTGATCGCCAACACCGGGTGCGAGTTGATCGTCGCTCCGGACCTCCGTTCCATGCCGATCGAAGGATAAAGAAGAATGACCAATCTGAAGGGGAAGGCCGCGCTCGTTACTGGGTCCACCAGCGGGATCGGCCTTGGGATCGCACGGCAGCTTGCGGGGCAGGGCGCTGACCTGATGCTGAACGGCTTCGGCGATGCCGACTACATCGCCGAGCTGTGCCGGTCGCTGTCGACGGAGTTCGGCGTGCGCGTCGCCCATAATGGCGCCGACATGTCGAAGCCGGAAGAAATCGAGGCGATGGTCGCCGCCACCGAATCGGCCTATGGCCGGTTGGACGTGCTGGTCAACAATGCCGGCATCCAGCATGTGGCGCCAGTCGACGCCTTCCCGGTGGAGCGCTGGGACGCGGTGATCGCCATCAACCTGTCGGCCGTCTTCCATGGCACCCGCGCGGCGTTGCCGGGCATGAAGGCCCGTGGCTGGGGCCGGGTCATCAACATCGCGTCGGTGCATGGGCTGGTGGCGTCGGTCAACAAGTCGGCCTATGTTGCCGCCAAGCACGGTGTGATCGGCCTGACCAAGGTGACGGCGCTGGAACTGGCAGAGACCAACATCACCTGCAACGCCATCTGCCCGGGCTGGGTGCTGACGCCGCTGGTGCAGAAGCAGATCGATGCGCTGGCCGCCTCACGCAACCTGTCGGTGGAGGAGGCCGGACGCGAGCTGCTGAGTGAGAAGCAGCCGTCGAAGTCCTTCGTCACCCCGGAACAGTTGGGCGAGTTGGCGGTGTTCCTGTGCTCGGAAGCGGCCGGCAACATGCGCGGGGCGGCGCTGACCATGGACGGCGGCTGGACCGCCCAATAAGCAGGCAAAGCCAAGCATTGGGAGCGGGTCGAAAGGCCCGTCCCCAAGAGTGCCGGATTTTCCAGGTTTCAGCTGTCGCTGGTGACCGGGACGATGTCGAAGGGCGTCGCGATGAAGGGGCGGCCCTGGCCATGACCGGCACGCGCATGGCCGCGTTCGGTCGCCGCCTGCCGGAAATAGCCGACCACGAACACGCGCAAGGCGTTGGCAAGCGACACGCCGGCCTGGGTAGAGCGGCGTCCCTGCTGCTCCATGCGGTCACGGACATCGTAGCAGAGTTCGTCCACCGTCAGGTCTTCCCGACGGCAGATTTCTTCGAGGCCTTCCCAATAGGACGGCTCCAATCGGATGGTGACATCGCGCCCGGACAATTTGAGCGTGCGGGAAGTCAATGAAGCGACGCCCGTAAATTGATCGACGCGAGATTTCCTGTTCCCTTCGCTCGACATGCTCTTAAGCCCTCGTGCTACCCGTGCGATTGCCCCCAACGCATGCACACTATAACGCGACCACAACCGGTTTTGGGAACAAAACTTTAGGCAGGTAAGGATTCCCCCTAGGGAACCCGTTCGGGGTCACCGGCCATGTCCTTAAGCAATGCCAGATCGTTGATGACGATAAACCCTTTGGCGTATGTCACCACTCCGGCCTTTCGTAGGGCGCCGAGACACTTGTTCACCATTTCGCGGGTGACGCCCAACATGTTGGCCAGGGCTTCCTGCGACAGCGGCAGGGTCAGCCGCAAGCCGGTCCCGGTCTGCTGCCCGTAACTGTCCGACAGCAGCAGCAGCCGGCGGGCAAGCCGGCGCGGCACGTCGTGGAAAACGGCGTCCTCGATATTCTCCGATACCCAGCGAAGTCGGTCGCACAGCACGATCATCATGCGGGTGCACAGGCGTGGGTGGCGCTCCAGGAAGGGAATGAAGTCGGCGCGGTCGATGCGGTAAAGCTCGACCGGCCGCAGGGCGATCGCGGCGGCCGTGCGTTCCCGCCCGTCGATCAGGCCGATCTCGCCCAGGACATCGCCGGCTTCCAGGATGTTCAGCAGCATCGTCTTGCCGTCCGCCGAGGAGGTGCGGATGGCGATCTGACCCTTCAACACGGCGAACAGGCTGTCGCCGGGGTCCCCCTTGTCGAAGATGATCTGGTCGGCATCAAAGCGGGCGATGCGACCCAGCGTCAGCATTTCCGCCATCTGCCCGGCATCGAGTTCCCCGAGCAGCCGGTTGCGCCTCAGCACCGCCGCAATATCCATCGGCGCGTTCATCCGTCCGTCCAGACACAGTTTCGCGGCGGGGTGGGGGGGCTCGCCCCCCCCGCGCGCTGCGGCTAGCGGGTGGGCCCCTAAAACGCGCGCGGCGCCGCGTCGCGCAGGGCACGCTCCCAAAGGACGGTGCGCTCGAAGTGGAAGCGGGCTTCCGGCGCTGCATCGTCACCCGTCGGACGGCCCAGCCGCCGCGCCATGGTGCGCAGCATCGCCTTGGCATCTTCGCGCTTCTGGTCGAACCGGCCCTGCGGCAGCCAACCGCGGAAAGCCGCCAATTCGGATGCCGGCAAGCCGATATCGCCGCCCAGCCGCAGCATCCGACCATAGCCGCGCTCGCGGTAGGGCAGTTCCTTGGCGATGGATTCCAGGCGCAGGGCCGTCTCGGCGGTCAGCATCCGGTCGGCCACTGCGTCGGACAGGGTGCGGCGGATGTTGACCATCGCCTCCGACAGGGAGGTGTAGCCCAGCTCGGCCGGGCCGTGGATCACCGCCACCTCGTCGTCATCCTCCAGCCGGCCGTCGCGGAACGCCTCGAAGATGGCGCCGACGCCGACCATGCCGAAGGGATACAGCTCCGCCGCGCGCAGCGCCCCCATGCTGGAGGCGCCGAACACCGGAATGCCGGCATGGATCGCGTAGAGGATTTCCTTGTGCCAGACCGACGGCACGCTTTCGAAGAAGCCGTCGATGATGCCGATGGCCGCCGGCTTTTCCGCACACAACCGCAGAACGTCGCCCTGGGCGACTGGCGGCAGATAGGTGGCGTCCAGCTCCAGCGCCGCGTCCTCACGCGGCAGGGTGGGGCCGAGAAAGACATAGACGCCGCTCATGCCGCCTTCTCCATGGCTTGGGTGCCGAGCACGCGCAGGCCGCGTTCGCCCAGCAGGTAATCGGGGGACTCGTCGGCACCTTCCAGCCCCGGCACGACGACGCGCACGACGGGGATGCCGAATTCGGGCTTGGTCAGATCGACCGCCACCGCCTCCTCGATGCCGACGGCGCGCAGACGGTCGAGCTGATGGGCGAGGTCGGCCTCGATGGTGGGGGCGGTGCTGGTCGGACAATGGCGGAAGGAGCGCCGGCCGGCGCCCTCCACGATCATCGCCTTCCAGCGGGCGTGGTGGGCAGGGTCGAGGTGGCGCTCGTACTCGGCACGGGGCATGTCATCGCGGGCGCCGGCGATGAAGGTCAGGCGGCTCTGCGCCGCTTCGGTCAGGGCGCGGGACAGGGCGATCTCGCGCGCCGCATGGCAGCCCATGCCGGTGGCCGGGCGGATGGAATGCTGGGGCATCTCCTCACGCTCGACGATGCGGCAGAGGAAGGCGGGCAGGCCGACGTCGCTGGTGGTCTCCCACACGCCGACGGCGACGCCCGCGGCTTCGAACCGGTCGATCAGCGAACGGCAGACCGGATCGTCGATGCTGTCCAGGTCGATGCGGGTCGTTGTCTGGGCAGCCGGGTCCTGCAGGCGCCACAGGGTGGTCGCGTCGCGCTCCACCAGCTCGGTGACGGCGTGGCTGATCGCCTCCACCTTGTGGTTGCCCGACGCCAGCCCGTTGGAGCCGGCCAGGAAGGCGCCGTGGCCGGGGGCCATCGGCACGGTGAAATTCAGGTGGACCATCTCGAACGGAACCCATTTCGGGCCGCCGTTCAGCAGGTCCTGCCCCTCGATCCACAGGATGGGGCTGTTGGGATTGAAGCTGCCGGTCGACAGCCGGGGCAGGCGGTCGACGTCCACCACCGGGTGGGTCCAGCGCAGCTCCTCGAAGCTGGCGAACTTCAGCGGCAGGGTAATGCGTTCGGCGTGATAGCTCTCGATCGACTCCATGACTCCCGACGCCTTGGCGGCGGCGAGCGTCACCCCCTTGCCCTGCGACACCGAGATGGAGCGCGAGTTCGGCCGCGTCACCATCACCACCGGAATGCCGACGGCATCCAGCCCGGTGACGTTGGCCACCCGGGTGATTCCCATGATCGGCAGGAACGGGGCGACCCGTGCCAGGGTCTGTTCGGGCGCCATGACCCGGTGGGTGCCGACCGTGTGGGCCTTCACCGCATCCGAAACGGAGGCTTTGACATCGAGTAGATCGAAGGGCATCGCAGCTTGTCCGGGGCGGAGGAAAATCGAGAGGAAGCGTCCCATTCCCGGGTCCGTGGCCGGTCAGCACCTGAGGCAGTGCTGGTGGCCACGGTCCGAAGAACCGGGAACCCGATCAGGCGCCCGGAGCGATCATGGTACGGGCAGCCTCGTGGTCTGCGGTTTCGAAACCGGCGCGATCACCCGAGCGAATATGGGTACGGGCGGTGGCAATAGCCGTGTCGGCAATTTCCGAAACCCCGTGCGCGGTCACGGCATACAGACGGCCATCGGCGCCACGGATCATCGACGCCTGCGAAATCGACATGTTCATAAGAATGTCCTTCATGTGTGTGGCTGACGGACAAACTCTTCACATGCAAAGGAATATGCCGCTGTGAAAAACTTCACAGTGCTCGAAACGTGATCGGTGTAGAGATCGCAGGAGACAACGTCATTCCGTCCAGCTTTAGGAGCGGTCTATGCGATTTCACAGAAAAACTTTATCTGATGCATCGTATGGCACTGATCTGCGCAGCCTGATGGTGTGGCCGTCGGTGGTCTCCCGGACCATCCCTCTCATGGATCGGCGCGCAAAATTGCGCTTGGAAATGGCGATCTGGAGTGGATTGGACGAAATAGCGAAAAAAGAAGAGCGGCCTGTCCGTGATCTCTGCCAAGAGGTGGATGCTTCGCGGCCGGCCACGATACCGTTGACGAACGCAATCCGCAGCTATGTGCTGGATTATTTCCGGCAGGCCGAAATTCGCTAATTGCCCGGCGAGATTTAGTTAATAACCTTTTCCTGATTTCTGATCCCGAAATCTCTTCTATTCAATGTTCTAGAGCACCTGTTCGCAATGCGAATCAAGGACAGTGACCTTGCTTTCTTTTCTGCAATTTCTAATGATTTTCTCGCTCCTGAACTATTATGCATAATAAAATTTACTTCTGCTTCAAGTGCCTCTGCCTTAGCCAGATAGCCGAGCCTTGCCGTTTCGGACGCAGCCTGCCGGACGAGTGCAGCCCGTGTTATTGCCTGTTCCGGCGCACCTGCTAGAAGACATGTTTCAGCAAACCAAAGATGTACCTGACTAATATAGGCATTGACCCGCTCCTGTTCGGCAATTGCCAACCCCCGCCGAAAGAGTGCAAGGCCTTCGTTGACCCTACCAGTTAGAGCATTTGCGTAGGCTACAGCTCCCATCAGAAATGGCTTATGCAGCTTTGAATGTATCGATTCGCAAAGCTCAAGTGCCGATTCAAGGTATGTCATTGACTTGCTTGGGTGCCCCAATAATAAATAAGCCCACCCTATGTGCTCGTAGGCATAGAGCCGAGAAAAATTGTGATTGCTTGCATCTGCAGCATCAACAGCATCAATGGCCATGCTGATCGCTTCGCTCTCGAAATTAATTTCAGCACAGTTTCTCGCAAGGTTGGCGCAAATTCCAACCTTTGCAACAACGGCAAGTCCAAATCTTTCATGAAGACACTTGTCAGGCAGCATTTTGTGGGCGGATCGAAGCAGATTCCGACCTTCTAAATAGCAGCCTTTTTCTGCCAATATACCACCTAGACGTCCGAGAAGCTGTATCTGTGTCTTACGGTCAAAGCTCCCGTCATTGGCTGCCAGTCCTTCGCGGCTGTATTGAACAGCTTTATCTATATTGCCGTTTGACCACTCTACTGCAGCAAGCATGGACGACGCCCGCGCATAGCGTCGCGGATCTCTAACATTAAGAGACAAGTTGCGAGATTCGGTAAGAAGTTGACCCGTATCCGTAAAGCCACGTGGCATCCGTGCACGTGACAAAGAAATAGAAGTATCAATCCGCCGCAGTCGATTGCGCGGCGTGTCCGGGCAGCGGTCAAGCGCAGTCAACGCGTTCCGGTAATGCCGGCTCGCGTCCTCCAACCGGGAGCGCAGTTCCGCCCGCACGCCTGCACGCCGGCCGAACAGGTGCGCGGCCTGCCAGTTTTCCGCCTTGAAGGCATGGTGGGCCAGCAGGTCCAGGCGGTTGGGCAGGTCGGCGTCGCGGCGGTGGCGTAGCGCCTCCAGCACGCGGGCATGCAGCGCCCGGCGGTCGGACTTCGTCAGGGTGGCGTAGGCGACCTCCTGGATCAGCGCATGCTTGAAGGAATATTCCAGGTTGGGCAGCAGGCGGGTGCGCAGCACGAAGCCGGCGCGCTCCAGATAGGCCAGATAGTCGGACAGGATCGGCATGGACAGGCCGGTCAGAGCCTGCAGAAGCCCGACGTCGAATGTGTTGCCGATCACGGCGGCATTCATCAGCAGCCGGCGCCGCTCCAGCGTCATCAGGTCCATGCGCTCGGCCAACAGCGCGTGCAGCGTACGCGGCAGCTTGTCGACCACCAGTGGGTCGATCAGCCGGTAGGAGCCCGGCGCGCCTTCGATGGCGTTGGATGTCTCCAGCGTGCGCAGAACCTCTTCCAGATAAAGCGGAACGCCCTGACAGCGGGTGGCGACCTGGGCCTTCAACTCCACCAGCGACCAGTCCGGTCCCAGCCAGTGGGCCAGGAAACTCTGCACCTGATCCGGCGACAGCATGCCCAATTCCATGCGCCGGCCGCCCGGCCGGCCGTTCCAGCCCTGTTCCCGAGATTCCGGTCCAAGCGGCGGCGGTCGCCGGGTTGCGAGCAGCAGCAGGCGCGATCCGGATCCCGGCATCGCTTCCGCCAGCCGATCCAGAAGCCGCACCATCACCGGCCGCGCCCAATGGGCATCCTCGACCAGGACCAGCAACGGCCGGCCCACGATCCCCTCGATCGCCTCGCCGTCGGTCTCGGCACCATCATGCGATGGGACCGGCGCCGCCAGTTCAAGCGTCGCCCCCACCAGCCCTTCGATGCCCAGCGACAGGCGCTGCGACGCATCGAGGCCGCTCCACAGCGGGTCGAGCCCCGGCAGGCCGAACAGCGCCCGCACGGCATCGCCAGCCAGCGAACCGGACCGGCGGCCTGCGGCCTCGCACACCCAGCCGACGCCCTCCTCGCTGGCGCGGCCGGCCACCTGTTCCGCCAGGCTCAGCGCCACCGCCTCGAGGTCGTCAGGATCGGCCAGTCGGCGGATCGGCATCTGCGGCCATTGCAGCAGGGTCCAGCGCCGGCTGCGCGGGTCGCGCAGAAACTCTCCCACCAGCCGCGACTTGCCGATTCCCGCTTCTCCCTGCAGCAGGAGTTGGGCCGGCGCCCCGGCCTCCACCGAATCGGTGATAGCGAACAGCGTCGCCACCTCTTGCTCGCGGCCGACATAGGGGGCGTCGGTGGCGGATAGCAGGTCGGTGGCGGTGCGGCGGACGGCGCGGGCTCCGTCGAGCAGGAAGGCCGGCATCGGCTCCACCTCGTCGGACAAACGCAGGCTTCCCATCGGGCGCGCCGTCACGCCGACCGGGATCAGGTCCAGCGTGTCGCGGCTGAGCTGCGCGGTGTCGGAGGCGGCACGCTGCTGCAGCTTGGCGGCCATATGCACGCATTCACCAATGGCACGGTAATCGGACCACAGGCCGTTGGTCACCACATGGGTCACGGCGTCGCCGGAACTGATGCCGATGCGGATCTGGAAAAGCGGCTTTCCATGTTCGTCACGGGTGGCGCTGAGGATGTCCTGGGCAGCCAGACAGGCGCGTAGGGCGTGGTCTTCCTTGGCGCCGGGGGCGCCGAAGGTCGCCAGGAAGCCGTCGCCCAGCATCTGCGTCACCGTGCCTGCGAAACGCGGAACCGCCTCCGTCACGCGATCCAGAATGGAGAGGAGCAGGTCGTCCGCATCCTCCGGATCACGGCCGGCCACGATGGCGGAGGAGCGGACGATGTCGACGAACATCGCCGTTACCACCTTGCGCTCGCGCGGCTTTTCGCCCGGCAGGCGCGATGCCTCCTGCCAAGGACGGCCTTCGTCCGTCGCTGTGCCCAACATGGTGTCCGCCATGTCCGCCCCCTTTGCGGAATTCGCGTTGGCATATTAGAGCATGCAATTCGAATTTTGCGAACATCCGAGCGATGTATCGCCCTAAGATTTTCGCGCAGGCGGAAACCAACATATCGGTGTATGTAATTTGGAGCAAAAAGAAAGCGCCGCGACTTGCGCGGCGCCTTGATTGTTACTTGTGATGAATATCCGCTCTGCCTGACTCGGCCGCAGTTGACGCTGGCCGGGGCAAACCCGGCTCAGCGGCGGACGGCGATATTCTCCACCTGGGACACGTCGCGCACGGCGCCGCGGTCGGCACTGGTCGTCAGGGCGGCATAGGCGCGGAGCGCCGGGGAAACCACGCGGTCGCGGCTGGCCGGCTTCCAGGCATCCACACCCTTGGCGTTCATCGCGTCGCGGCGGCGCTGCATTTCCTGGTCGTCGACGGCGAGACGGATGATGCGGTTGGGGATGTCGATCTCGATGCGGTCGCCGTCCTGCACCAGACCGATGGCGCCGCCTTGCGCTGCTTCCGGCGAGACATGGCCGATCGACAGGCCCGAGGTGCCGCCGGAGAAACGGCCGTCGGTGACCAGAGCGCAGGCCTTGCCCAGCCCCTTCGACTTCAGGTAGCTGGTCGGGTACAGCATTTCCTGCATGCCGGGGCCGCCGCGCGGACCCTCGTAGCGGATGACCACCACCTCGCCCGCCTTGACCACGTCGCCCAGGATGCCTGCGACGGCGTCGTCCTGGCTCTCGAAAACACGGGCCGGCCCGGCGAAGACGAGGTTGGAGGCGTCGACGCCTGCCGTCTTCACGATGCAGCCGTTCTCCGCGATGTTGCCGTACAGCACGGCGAGGCCACCATCCTGGCTGAAGGCGTTCTCGGCCTTGCGGATCACGCCCTTTTCGCGGTCGAGGTCCAGTTCCGGCCAGCGGCGCTCCTGGCTGAAGGGCACGACAGTCGGGATGCCGCCGGGCGCGGCCCGGTACAGGGTGTGGACGGACTGGTCCTGGGTGCGCATCACGTCCCAACGATCCAGCGCGTCACCCAGCGTCGGGGCATGAACGGTCGGCGCCTCGCGGTTCAGCAGGCCGGCGCGGTCGAGTTCGCCCAAGATGCCGAAGATGCCGCCGGCGCGGTGCACGTCCTCGATGTGGACGTCGGACACCGCCGGGGCGACCTTGCAGACGTTGGGGACGCGGCGCGACAGCCGGTCGATGTCCGCCATGGTGAAGTCGATGCCGCCTTCCTGCGCCGCGGCCAGGATGTGCAGGACGGTGTTGGTCGAACCGCCCATGGCGATGTCGAGCGTCATAGCATTCTCGAAGGCCGCCTTGGTGGCGATGCCGCGCGGCAGGGCGGTGGCGTCCTCCTCCTGGTACCAGCGGCGGCAGAGATCGACGGCAAGGCGGCCGGCGGCGAGGAACAGCTCCTTGCGGTCGGCGTGGGTCGCCAGGATGGTGCCGTTGCCGGGCAGCGACAGGCCCAGCGCCTCGGTCAGGCAATTCATCGAGTTGGCGGTGAACATGCCGGAGCAGGAGCCGCAGGTCGGGCAGGAGCCGCGCTCCATCTCCGCCGCCTCTTCATCGGAGACGGTCGGGTCGGCGGCGGCGACCATGGCGTCGATCAGGTCGACCGACTTGACCTTGCCGCGCCACTTGACCTTGCCGGCCTCCATCGGGCCGCCGGAGACGAAGACCGCCGGGATGTTCAGGCGCATCGCGGCCATCAGCATGCCGGGCGTGATCTTGTCGCAGTTGGAGATGCAGACCAGCGCGTCGGCGCAGTGCGCGTTCGCCATGTACTCCACCGCGTCGGCGATCAACTCGCGCGAGGGCAGGCTGTACAGCATGCCGCCATGACCCATGGCGATGCCGTCGTCCACCGCGATGGTGTTGAACTCCTTCGCCACGCCGCCGGCCTTCTCGATCTCGCGCGCGACCAGCTGGCCCAGATCCTTCAGGTGGACGTGTCCGGGTACGAACTGGGTGAAGGAGTTGGCGATCGCGATGATCGGCTTGCCGAAATCGCCGTCCTTCATGCCGGTCGCCCGCCACAGGCCGCGCGCGCCCGCCATGTTGCGGCCGTGGGTGGAGGTGCGGGAACGGTAGTGCGGCATGGATCGGTCCTCAGCTGGTCGATTCGGGCGAGTTGGCGAAAGGAATGGAACGAAACGGGTGGGCACCTTAGCAATCTCCTGTCGCGGACGCCAGAGGCGCGATCCCGTCTGAGGGGCCGGAGGCGCGACGTCGGCGTGGCCCTGCCATGCACGCCGCGAGGATTGCCGATGATAAGCAGGCTTATTAACTCCTGGACACCGATAAGCAAGCTTATGATGTGCCGATGTCCTCCGCTGCCGATCCCCGCTCTGCAAACCCCCATTCGATGAGCCCCCATTCGATGACTTTGGGAGCCGTCCTGACCGACACGGCGCGCATGATGCGCGTCCGCTTCGACCAGCGCGCCCGCCATCTCGGCCTGACCCGCGCGCAATGGTCGGTAATCGCCACGCTGGCGCGGAACGAGGGGATCAAGCAGGCGACGCTGGCCGATCTGCTGGAAATCGAGCCGATCACGCTCTGCCGGCAGATCGACCGCATGGAGGAGGGCGGCTGGATCGAACGCCGTGCCGATCCGACAGACCGGCGCGCCCGCCTGCCCCACCTGACGCCGAAGGCGCATGCGGTGCTGGAGCAGGGCCGGGCGCTCGCCACCGGGATTTATGCGGAGGCGCTGGCCGGACTGCCGTCCGATGCCGAGGCCAAGCTGGTCGAGATGCTGGCCCACATGCGGGCCAACCTGTCCGACCGCAGGGCCGAGCCGCCCGAGAAGGCGACTGCCGAGAAGATCGCCGCCAAAGCCTGACGCCAATCGTTTTTCCTTCGGGACCTGACCGCAATGACCGCCGTGACCGACCGCGATACCGAAACCCGTCCTGTCGCTCAACCGGCCGCCAAACCTGTCCGCCGGACGCGCTGGCGCCGCTGGATTCTGATGGCCGCCCTGCCGCTGCTGGTGGCGGTCGGCGGCGGTTATGAGTATATCGTCGGCGGGCGCTATGTCTCGACCGACAACGCCTATGTCCAGCAGGACAAGGTGACGATCAGCCCGGATATTTCCGGCCGAATCGTCGAGGTGGCGGTGCGCGAGAACCAGCCGGTCCATCGTGGCGACCTGCTGTTCCGCATCGATGACGAGCCTTACCGGCTGGCCCTCCAGCAGGCGGACGCGGCGCTCGCATCCGCACGGCTGAAGGTGGAGCAGTTGCGCGCCGACCTGGGCGAGGCGCAGGCCAAGCAGGCCGCGGCGGAGGAGAAGGTCGCCTTCGAGCAGCGCGAGTTCCAGCGCCAGCAGGACCTGCTGAAGACCGGCGTCGCTGCGCGTGCGACCTATGATTCCGTGCGCCACGACTTGATGGCGGCGCAGCAGGATCTGAACACGGAAAAGCAGGCGGTGATCAGCGCCCGTGCCGCGCTGGGCGGCGATCCCGACATCCCCACCGACCGTCACCCCATGGTGCTGGAGGCGCTGGCGAAAAAGGCGACGGCGCAACGCGACCTGGACCATACGGTGGTGACGGCGCCGGCCGACGGCGTGGTCAGCCAGACCGACCGGCTGCTGGTCGGGCAATACGCCTCGGTCGGGCTGTCGGCGGTCAGCCTAGTGATGAGCGGGTCGAGCTGGGTCGAGGCCAACTTCAAGGAAACCGACCTGACCCACATGGCGGTCGGCCAGACCGCGACCGTGGTGCTGGACGCCTATTCCGGCCGCACCCTGACCGCCCATGTCGAGAGCATCGGCGCCGGCACCGGATCGGAGTTCTCGGTCCTGCCCGCCCAGAATGCCACCGGCAACTGGGTCAAGGTCGTGCAGCGCGTGCCGGTCCGTCTGCGCATCGACGGGACGGATGGCGATCAGTCGGGGGCTGCCGGCGTGCCGCTGCGCACCGGCCTCAGCGCCGATGTGGAGGTCGACACCCATTACAGCCGGCCGCTGCCGGGCGTGATCGGCAGCGCGGTCGCGGCGATCCGGTAAGGCGCTCCATCCATGGCTGTCCCCCAATCCGCTGCCGCCCCGCATGAGGTGAAGCATCGCGGCATGATCACCGTGTCGATCATGCTCGCCACCATCATGCAGGTGCTGGACACCACCATCGCCAACGTAGCCCTGCCCAGCATGCAGGGCAGTCTGGGGGCGGCGCAGGACACCATCACCTGGGTGCTGACCTCCTACATCGTTGCGGCTGCCATCGCCACGCCGGCCACCGGCTGGATGGCCGACCGGTTCGGGCGCAAGCGGCTGTTCCTGATCGCGGTGGCGGGCTTCACCGCGGCGTCGGTGCTGTGCGGGCTGGCGGGCAGCCTGACGCAGATGGTCGCCTTCCGGCTGGTGCAGGGCATCTTCGGTGCGGCGCTGGTGCCACTGTCGCAATCGGTGCTGCTGGATATCAACCCCAAGGAGCGGCACGGGCAGGCGATGGCGCTGTGGGGCGCCGGCATCATGGTTGGCCCCATCGCCGGGCCGACGCTGGGTGGTTGGCTGACGGATAGCTTCAGCTGGCGCTGGGTCTTCTACATCAACCTGCCGGTCGGGCTGCTGGCCTTCTTCGGCATGTTGGTCTTCCTGCACGAGACCAAGGGCCGGCAGCGCGGCTTCGATTTCTTCGGCTTCGCCATGCTGGGGTTGGCGGTCGGCGCCTTCCAGATGCTGCTGGACCGCGGCGAGCAGTTGGACTGGTTCGGCGCAACCGAGATCTGGATCGAGACGGCGCTGGCCGCCTGCGCCTTCTGGATCTTCGCCGTCCACATCGCCACCGCCCACGGCAACACGAAGACCGAGCCCTTCATCGACCTGGCACTGCTGCGCGACCGCAACTTCGTCACCGGCCTGATCCTGATCTTCGTGATCGGCGTGATCCTGCTGGCGACGATGGCGCTGCTGCCGCCGATGTTGCAGAACCTGCTGGGCTACCCGACGGTCACCACCGGACTGGTGCTGGCGCCACGCGGCGTCGGCACGATGATCTCGATGCTGGCGGTGGGACGGCTGGTGCGCAAGGTGGACGCGCGGCTGCTGATCCTGGCCGGCGTGCTGCTGACCAGCTGGTCGCTGTGGTACATGACCGGCTTCACCATCGTGATGGACCGCAACCCGATCATCGTCAGCGGCGTGGTGCAGGGGCTGGGTTTGGGGCTGGTGTTCGTGCCGCTCAGCACCATCGCCTTCGGCACGCTGGAGCCGCGGCTGCGCACCGACGCCGCCAGCCTGTTCAGCCTGGTCCGCAACCTGGGCAGCAGCGTCGGCATCTCGGTGGTGATGACCTTGCTGTCGCAGAACACCCAGGTCAACCATGCCAGCCTGTCCGCACACCTGACGCCGTTCTCCCAGGCGATGACGGAGCAGGTCACCGCCGCGCCCGAGGCGTTGGCGATGCTGAACGCCCAGGTCACGCAGCAGGCGGCGATGATCGCCTACATCGACGACTTCAAGCTGATGATGTACGTCGCGCTGCTGGTGATTCCGATGCTGCTGCTGCTCCGGCGGCCGAAGCCGGGGGCTCCGGCGCCGGAGGAAGCAGCGGTGATGGAGTAGGGTACGGCTGCATTCAGATGGCCCGATCAGGCGGCCATGCGCGACATCGAGCGGCAGCTTTCGGCGCAGCGGCGGCACATCTCGGCGCACCGCTTCATCATCGGGTCGTCGGCCATGCTGTCGCAGTCGTCGGCGCAGGCCGCGCAGATCTCGGCACAGGCGCCGCAGGTCAGGTGATGGAAGCGGGAACCGCGGATCATGAAATCCGCGCTGGTGCGGCAGATGTCGACACAGTCCAGCAGCAGGCGGATATGCCCGGCCTCTGCATGCGCACCGCCCTTGGTCAGGCAATGCGCGACGGTTTCCAGGCAGATCGTGTGGCAGTCGGTGCAGTTGCGGATGCAGTCGTCCATCGACGGCGTGCCGGCCATGACAGGTCCTCCGGAGAAGATTGCAGGATAGACCTGACAACCGGCTCCGGGGCCGCAGGGTTCCGCCGGTGGGGGGAGGGGCGACCTGGGGTCAGTTGGCCGTTGCGTTCTTGCCGCCGTCCTTTTTCGGGCTGCGCGGAGACTTGGCGGGGGTCGCCTTGGCAGCGGCCTTTCCGGCCTCGGCCTTGGGGGCATCTTCTGCCTTCGCCTTAGGGGCGGCCGGCTTGGCCTTCGCCGGCTTGGCGGGGGCGGATTTGGCGCTCTCTGCCGGGGTGCTCGCGACTTCGGACAGGGATTCGGCGGCGGCACGGGTGCTCTTGCCGGCGGCCTTGGAGGTGGCCTTGGAGATAGGGGGCTTCTTGCGCGATCCGGCGGCCTTTTCCGTCGGCTCCAGCGCGCCGGCGCCGCGGATTTCCGCTTCCGCCTGGGTCCAATGGTCGGAGTCGCGGCCGTGCGGGCGGCCCTCGCTTTCCCACAACTCGTGGGCGCGGCGTCGGATACGCTCCAGGATGTCGTCGGTATCGGCCATCGAGTTCCCCATGTGTCTGTCTGGCATGTGCCTGTCCGGCGCGTCTGCCATACCGTATTTTGTGGCAGTGACCCGCCAACGTTGCAAAGCCACTCGTGCGAGGCACCACGAAAGAGACGGAGACTCCCGACTCCGCCGTTTCATGAGGGCAACACCGCAGGATCGGACTGGTTCCCAATCGTTCGTTTCCGTGCCACAAGGCGCCCGCCGATCTGAACCGTGAGCGCAGCCCATCATGACGCCTGCACCCTCCGTCGCCCGTCCCTCCCTGCTCGACCGTGTCGCAGCGGCGCCCTGGTGGCTGCTGTGTCTGGGGCTGGCCGCGGCGATGGCGCTGTCGGTCCTGCTGGTCGGATTCCGGCTGCCTTACTGGGTCCATTCGGACCAGGATCTGGTGCTGGCCTATCATGGGCTGCTGTTCGGCGACGGGCTGCCGCAGGAGTATTTCGACCATCCCGGCTACGGCTATTTCCTGGTGATCGACGTCTGGTACCGGCTGCTGCATGCGGTCGGGTTGCTGCCGGTCGCCACCCTGTCGGCCTTGCCGCCGGGCAGCGACGTGGCGGCGACGCAGGCGGTTTGGCAGTCGTTGATCCAGGCCGGGCGGGCACTGTCGATCCTGCTGACCGCCGCCTTCGCCGTCAGCTATGCCACGCTGCTGCGCGGTCTGCTGGACGACCGGCGGGTGGCGCTGCTGGCGGGAGTTCTGCTGGCCTTCGGCGTCGGGCTGACGGCGCAGGGGCGGCAGATGCGCACCGACCTGCTGTCGGCCGGATTCGTCGTGCTGGGGCTGCTGCTGGTCCTGCGGGCGGTGCGGCCGGCCGAGGGCAGGCCGTGCGGCGGCGCGTCGCTGCTGCAACTGGCACTGGGCGGGCTGCTGGTCGGTCTGGCCATGGTGACCAAGGTGCAGGCGGTGTTCCTGGCGATGGGGCTGCCGGTGGCGGCGATCCTGTTCGGACGACGGCCGGAGCGTGCTCCTTCCAATGGCTGGGGCGTGGCGGCTGTGGTCGGGCTGCTGGCGGCCGCGGCGGCGGTGCCGGCCTTCGGGCTGATCCAGGCGGGGTTGGGCGGCTGGGGGCGGGCGGTCTATCCCTACACCCCCGTCGGCGGCGGGCTGTCGGGCGGCGGCTATCAGAGCATCGTCGCCGGCTGGGTTCTGGTCGGCATCCTGGTCCATGCGGTGGTCCACCGGGTGCCGGCGGCCCGCGCGGTGGCCGGGGCGGCGGCGGTGCTGCTGGGGCTGGCTGTGGGATTGCTGGCGCTCGACATCCGCTGGATCGAGCAGAACGCCATTGCCGTGGCGAACTTCGTCGAGCACATGTTCGTCTTCTCCTCCTGGCGGCACGGGGCGGAACTGCAGGGGCAGGGCAACGTGGTGGGGCAGGGGACGCTGGCGTTGCTGCTGGCCGGCATCGGCCGCACCCTGGCGATCCGCACCATTGTCCTGCACCCCGACAACATTCCGCAGACCATCGTCGTGGAGTGGTTCGCCCTTGCCGGGGCGGCGGTGCTGTGGCGGCGGGGGGAAAGGCTGGCCGCGGTGCAGGCGCTGTTCCTGCTGCTGGTCGCCTGGGGGCTGGAGGCGCTGTTCTCCTTGCGCGGGTTCCAGCGCGCCTATGCCGCCTACACCGACCCGCTGGCGATCCTGTCCGCCGCCTGGGTGCTGGCGCGGATGCCGGGGCTGCTGGACCGGACCAAGCCGCGGCGCTGGATCCTGGCAGGGGTGGCGCTGGTGGTGATTGCCGCCCATGCCTGGCCGATCATCGAGACCCGCAAGCTGCCGAACCCGGCCACCCATTGCGAGTGGATCCCGATCTACATGCCCAAGGTGGCGCCGTTTCCCTTCTGCCGTTAGGAGCCTCCCAAGTTCCGGGCGCGGTCCAGCGCCTCGACCACGCCGGCGCTGTCGATGTCGGCGAAGTCGGGGCGGTGGTGGATCAGCACGCGCGGGCCGGTGCTGTGGATCGGGTCGGAGGCGTCGGAGAACACCACCACGGTGGGGCAGCCGACCGCGGCGATCAGGTGGGTTGGGCCGGTGTCGTTGCCGACCGCTCCCCAGGCCCGGCGCGCCAGCCCGCCCAATTCCGGCACGCTGGTGCGGTCGGTGAGGTCGACCGCCTGCGGGCAATACTCGGCGATGCCGCGGGCGAGGTCGCTCTCGATGCCCGTACCGATCACCGCCGGCACGATGCCGCGCCCGGCCAGAGCCGCCGCCACCTCGGCATAGCGGCGCACCGGCCAGCGCTTGTCCGGCCGTCCGGGGGAGGAGCCGGGGACCAGCAGCGCGAACCGCTCCGGCAGACCGAACTTGGAGATGTCGGCGTCGAGCCAGGACAGGTCGGGCGTCTCGTCCGGCACGATGCCGAAGGGAGCCAACTGGCGGACGTAGCGGTCGCGCACCGGAACCTTGCGCCGGCCCTCGTAGCGGTCGGGATGGGAGGCGCCGTGCGCGGTGCCCGACCATTCCGGCCAGGGGCCGGGGAACAGCAGCCGGTGATAGAGGTCGGTGCGCGTCTGCGCCTGGAGATCGTACACGCGGTCGAACCGGTGGGCGCGCAGCGTCTTGCGGATCGCCAGATAGGCCGACAGAGACCGCTCGCGCGGGTCCTCCAGCACCTCGTCGAACAGGTCGCTCATGCGGGCGAGCGGGGCGAGGGAGGGCAGGGTCAGCAGCGTTATCCGGTCGCCGGCATGGTGGCGGCGGATGGCGGCGAAGGTCGTCTGGGCCAGGAAGAAGTCGCCGAAGGCGCCCAGCTTGATGACCAGGATGCGGAGCGGGCGCTTGCTCATCGATTCTTGTCCCCGATACGGGCCCCGATACGGGTTGCCAGCCGCAGCATCAGCGCGGCGGAAAGGAAGCCTGCCATCCACCAGGGCTGCCAGATGCCGTAGGCGGTGCTGCCCATCGCCATCGCCGTGGCGAACAGGGCGAGCGCGAAGGGCTGGTCGCGCCGCTCCAGCCCGCAGGTGGCGGCCAGCAGCATCAGCATGACGGCCAGCGCCAGGGCCGCCCCGACCGCCCCAGTCTCCAGCCAGACCTGAAGGAAGGCGTTGTGGGGATGCAGCGGCAGCAGGCTGTCGCCGATCGGCGAGAAGTCCGACACCGCCCCTTCCGGCGGCAGGGAGCGCGAGGCGTCGATGCCCTGGCCGAACACCGGCGTGCGCAGCGCACGGTCCGCGGCATGGCCCCAGATCTCGACCCGGTGCTGGGCGGAGCGGAACAGCAGCGGCGAATGGGCGAGGTCGAGCGGGCCGGAGAACAGCAGGGCGGCGGGCAGCACCAGCAGGAAGGCGGCGGTCACCGCGGCGGCGAACAGCCGGCGGGTCCAATCGGCCGACGCACGGGCGGCGGCCAGCGTGACCAGTCCGGCGGCGATGCCCAGCATGGCCGAACGGCTGGTCAGCGGCAGGCAGGCCAGCGCATAGCCCACCGGCACCAGCAGGGCCAGCGTCCGCCGCCCGAAGCGGTCCACCGCCAGGGCGGCCGGCCAGACCAGCAGGCAGAGCAGCGCCGCCGTCCGCTTCGGTACATTGCCGTTCAGCAGGTTGGGCAGCTGGTCGTCGGGCACGCTGTTCCACCAGCGGTTCAGCGGGAAGTCGAGCGCCGCCTCCACCGCGAACAGCAGCCCGCCGGCCAGTCCGCCGGCCAGGAACAGCCCGCCCAGCCGCCGCGCCTCTGCCGCCGGCAGCCCGGCGATCCAGGCACCGCCCGCCAGCGCGCCGAGCGCGATGTAGCCGATCTCCAGCACCGTCTCCAGCGCACGGTCCGATGGGCTCCACAAGCTGGAGACCAGGGCCAGGACCAGGAAGGCCGTCACCGCGGCGACCGCCGGCGTCAGCCGCAGGATGCGCCCGAAGGCTCCACGCCGGGCCAGCCCGGTCAGCGACAGTACAAGGACCAGAATGGCCCAGACCGGCAACCCACGCGGGGCGAGTGCGGCCAGTGGCCCCAGCATCAGGGCGGCGGCCCCGGCCAAACCCCGCAACGCGGCATCGACCCCGCTGCCGGACGGGGGCGGGGCGGGAGACGGGGAGGCGGGGCGTGACGCGGTGACGTCCAGGGACTCGACGGGCATGAACTCGACGCGGATCAGCGGAAACCGGCGGGGACTTAACCGCACTCCCGCCGCGAAAGCAACGGCGCGCGGTCGACGGCGAGGGGAGGCCGGGCTGGAGGTTTGGAACAGTGTGAAACAGGGCTGCGGGCACTGTTCCATTGTTTCATTCGGCGGTGGGGTGGTCGGCGGACGGTGCCGGATGGGACGTTTGAAACAGCATGAAACAGGAATCCGGGGGCTGTTCCACTGTTTCATCGGGAGTGAAGCCATTGGTGGGGAAGGCAGAATGGGGAAGCGGTATCCGGCGGAGCATGGCGGTCCCTTTCTGGCGGGAGTGGGATGACATTCCTATCACGGATGCGAAGGGACAGGAAAAGGTGGGTGAAAATCGCGGTTGGGACGTGTCGCATGTAGCTCCCTCTCCCGGGGCGGGAGAGGGCGATGGTGGCGACCGCAGCCCATATTGTGTCCCGGATTGCCTTGTGGCGATGCTGACGGTTACGCTCTGTTCCATTCGTTCGAGGGAGGCGGCGATGGAACACAGCGAAGGGCAGGGGACGGACGGTTATCGGATCCGCGTGATGAGCCGGGCCGACCTCGATCTGGCTGTGGACTGGGCGCGGGCGGAAGGGTGGAACCCCGGCCTGCACGACGCCGGCGCCTTTCATGCGGTCGATCCGGCGGGTTTTCTGGTCGGGCTGCTGGACGGGCGGCTGGTGGCCTCTCTATCCGTCGTTCGCTATCCAGGGGGCCGCTATCCGGGCAATTTCGGCTTCCTCGGCTTCTACATCGTGCGGTCGGAGGTGCGCGGGCGGGGCTATGGCTGGCGGCTGTGGCAGGAGGGGCTGCGCCATCTGGAGGGCTGCACCGTCGGCCTCGACGGCGTGGTCGCCCAGCAGGAGAACTACCGCAAATCCGGCTTCGCCCTGTCCCACCGCAACATCCGCTTCGGCGGCAGCCTGCCGGACGGTGGCGCAAAGGGAGGGGCGGGCGGAACCACCCTGGTGGATGCGCGGACGGTGCCCTTCGACCGGTTGGCCGCCTTGGACGCCGGGCTGTTTCCGGCGCCGCGTCCCGGATTCCTCGCCAACTGGATTGCCCTGCCGGGCGCCACGGCGCTGGCGGCGGTGAGGGATGGCGCGGTGACCGGTTTCGGAGTGATCCGGCCCTGCCACAGCGGCTTCAAGATCGGCCCGCTCTATGCGGCGGATGGGGTGATCGCGCGGGATTTGGTGCTGGCGCTGGGACGGGCGGCCGGCGCCGGGCCGGTGTTCCTCGACGTGCCGGAGCCGAACGGGGAGGCGGTGCGGCTGGCGCAGGAGTTCGGGCTGACGCCGCAGTTCGAGACGGCGCGGATGTATCTGGGGCCGGCGCCGGCGACGGATCTGGGGCGGCTGTTCGGGGTCACGAGCTTCGAGTTGGGGTGAGTACCCCTAGCAACGAAGGAATTTCACCATCAAAAGATCGTCGATATAAACCCCATCCACCTTCAGCGCCCGCGGTTCCGTTCCGAATGCTTCGAAGCCCAGGCGTTGGTAAAAGCCGATGGCCCGCTCGTT